>DISL01000050.1 GCA_002421845.1 Epsilonproteobacteria bacterium UBA6211
GAACACAAAGGTGTTTATTTCGGAGCAACAGGTGGAGCAGGAGCGTTACTTGGCAAAAAAATAGTAAGTGCCGAAGTGATAGCATACCCTGAACTAGGTCCGGAAGCGGTAAGAAGACTGGAAGTAAAAGACTTTCCTGTTACAGTTATCAATGATACAAAAGGTAACGATTTGTATCAAATGGGTAGAAGTCAATACGAAATAAAGTAGAAATAAGTTACATATTGTTATGATTATATTTAGAAACAGTAAAGGTTATGTAAGTATTTAGAGGTAGTTTTTTACCTTGTACTTTTTACCTTTTACCTAAAATCAGTAAAGGAAGAGATTATGAATATTCACGAATATCAAGCAAAAGAGATATTTAAAAAATACGGTGTTCCTACTCCAAGAGGACACATTGCTTATACACCTGATGAAGCTGTAAAAGCTGCACAAGAGCTTGGTGGAAATATTTGGGTTGTAAAAGCTCAAATTCATGCAGGAGGAAGAGGTCTAGGAGGCGGTGTTAAGCTTGCTAAAAGTACTGAAGAGGTTAAAGATTGGGCTTCTAAAATATTAGGTATGACTCTTGTAACACATCAAACGGGACCTGAAGGTAAACTTGTTCAAAAAGTTTATATAGAAGAGGGTGCTGATATTAAAGCTGAATATTATCTTGGAATGGTTTTAGACAGAGCATTAGAGATGCCTGTAATGATGGCTTCTACTGAAGGTGGTATGGAGATAGAAGAGGTTGCTCATAATAGCCCTGAAAAAATCGTAAAAGTTGCGATAGATCCTACTATAGGTTTCCAAGGTTTCCACGGTAGAGAACTTGCTTTTGGTTTAGGCTTACCGAAAGAAGAGATTAATACATTTATCAAATTTGCAAGTGCATTATATAGAGTTTATATGGATAATGATGCGGAAATGATAGAAATCAACCCACTTATCAAAACAGGTGATGGAAGATTTTTAGCACTTGATGCAAAAATGGGCTTCGATAACAACGCTCTTTATAGACAAAACGCAATATCTGAAATGAGAGATTTAAGCGAAGAAGAACCTACTGAAATAGAAGCAGGACAATACGGCTTAAGTTATATCAAACTTGACGGAAACGTAGGTTGTATGGTAAACGGTGCAGGTCTAGCAATGGGTACTATGGATACTATCAATTATGTAGGTGGTAAACCTGCAAACTTCCTAGATGTGGGTGGCGGAGCAAATCCTGAAACTGTTGCAAAAGGTTTTGAGATTATATTAAAAGATAAAAACGTTAAATCAATATTCGTAAATATTTTCGGTGGAATCGTAAGATGTGATAGAGTTGCAAACGGTATCTTAGAAGCTACAAAACTTGTAGATGTAAATGTACCTGTGATAGTAAGACTTGATGGAACAAACGCAAAAGAAGCAGCTGATATTTTAAATAATGCAGGAATAGCAAACATCGTAGCTGCAACAGATTTAGCAGACGGTGCTAAAAAAGCTGTTGAAGCAGCGGCTAAGTAAGGAGTAAAAATGTCTATTTTAGTAAATAAAGATACAAAAGTAATCGTTCAAGGATTCACGGGTAAAGAGGGTTCTTTCCATGCAGAGCAATGTATGGCATACGGTACAAAAATAGTAGGCGGTGTTACTCCAGGTAAAGGCGGAACTGAACATTTAGGACAACCTGTATTCAATACAGTATCAGAAGCCGTAAAAGCTACGGGTGCTACGGTATCTATGATATTCGTTCCACCTGCTTTTGTTGCAGATGCCGTGATGGAAGCTGCTGATGCAGGTATTACTCTTGCAGTTATTATTACTGAAGGTGCACCTGTAAAAGATATGATGATGGCAAAACATTATGCTAAAAAAAGCAATATGATGACTATTGGGCCAAACTGTCCAGGTATCATTACTGCTGATGAGTGTAAAATAGGTATTATGCCTGGCTTTATTTTCAAAAAAGGAAATGTAGGTCTTATATCTAAATCTGGTACTTTGACATACGAAAGTGCAAACCAAGTTTGTAGTGAAGGTTTTGGTATAACTACTGCAGTAGGTATCGGTGGAGACCCTATAATTGGTCTTTCATACAAACAACTTCTTCCTATGTTTGAAGCAGATCCTGAAACAAAAGCTATCGTTATGATAGGTGAAATCGGTGGAGATTTGGAAATCCAAGCTGCTCATTTCATAAAAGAAAATATCAAAAAACCTGTAGTTGCATTTATTGCAGGTCAAACAGCACCAAAAGGTAAAAGAATGGGTCATGCCGGAGCTATTATCAGTGGCGGTGCCGGAACGGCTGCTGAAAAAATGGCTGCACTAGAAGCTGCCGGAGTTACTGTTGTAGTAAGTCCTGCCGATATAGGTAAAGCCGTAGCTAAAGTTCTTAAAAAATAAAAGATAGGTTTTTAAACCTATCTTTTGTAATTGGTATATTAGTTATTTGTATATTGGAGAAGTGATTTTTTCTTACTCATGACTAATATACTATTAACTAATTACTAATCAATAATCACTAATAAACTCCTCCTTTTATACAAATCAACATAAAATATCTACAAAATTGTAAAATCTTATATTAAAATTCAGATAAATATTTTCTATTTTATAAATTTCTTTAGATTAATAGCAAATTATTAGTTAATGAATAAAATTCTTAATAGCGATAATTTGGCTTTTAATTTCTTAAAAGTTACATTATTATTATGTAAATGAATTATATAAATAAATTATGTTTATTTTAAGAAAATTGAAAGTATTGATTTGATAGGACGTCGTACGGGGTTATTAATAAATAAAGAGGAGTTATAGTATGAAAAGAGCAGTTTCTGTTGCTTCTGTCTTAATGTGTGTTGGTTTTGGTTTTGCTTATGGGGAAGATTTGTCAAAATTTCTAAGACCTGCAGAAGTACCGTATCCAGAAAATAATAAGCCTACAGCCCAAAGGGTAGAACTTGGTAAGTTATTGTTTTTTGATGTAAGATTATCGAAGAATAATGATATATCTTGTGCAACATGTCACAATCCAAAAACAGGTTGGCAAGACGGTGTACCGTTGGCTGTAGGTGATAAAGGGGCAGTTGGAAGTAGAAATACACCTGGTATTTTAAATGCCGCTTATCAAATGCATCAGTTTTGGGACGGTAGAGCAAAAAGTTTGGAAGAACAAGCTCTTGGACCTATTCAAGCAGATGTAGAGATGAATCTATCTTTGGATGAAGCTTTGTCTAGGTTAAATAGCATCAAAGGTTATGTACAACTTTTTGAAAATGCCTATCCAGGTGAAGGTATAACAAAAGATACTTTGGCAAAAGCCATAGCATCTTTTGAAAGAACGATAGTTTCGAGTGATTCACCTTTTGATAAATATATTAAAGGTGATAAAAATGCAATAAGTCCAGAAGCCTTAAAAGGGTGGAAAGTATTTAGCTCAGAAAAGGGTAAATGTCTTAATTGTCATAGTGGATTTAACTATACGGATGGAAGTTTTCACAATATCGGTCGACACGGGTAGATTTAAACTTAAAGAGAGAGATTCATGGTTTGGTGCATTTAAAACACCTACATTAAGAGATGTTGCAAAAACAGCGCCATATTTCCATAACGGTAGTGTGAAAGACTTGTTTACGGCAACTGATATGTGTGCTCAAGGTGGTGAAAATCACAATGTAAGAAATTATTCTACGGCACTTCATAGATTGGATGTGTCTAAAGAGGAAGTTGAATATTTGGTTGAATTTATGAAAGCTTTAAGTTCACCTGATATTAAAATTGATATTCCTACAAAATTTCCACAATAAATTTGATTTAAAAATAGGAGAAGATATATGAAAAAAAGTATAGTATTAGTTTTAGGTTTGGCATTGGGTAGTAGTGCTTTTGGTGCGGAGCATGTAGTGGATCAACTTGGTAGAAAGTTTATACCAGCAACTTTAAAAGTAAAAGTAGGTGATACAATTAGATTTAAAAACTCAGACCCTTTTGCTCATAATGCTTATACTGATGACAAAATAAATGAGTTTGATACAGGTATGCAAGCTACAGGTCAAGATGCTGTTATGAATGTAAAAGGAAAAAGTAGTTTTAAAGTTCAATGTGCAATACATCCAGAAATGTTACTTGACGTGAAAGTTGATTAAAATGTATCGTTTGGTATGTTCTTTTCTTATTATTGGGGCTAGTTTAGTATGTGCTAAAAATACTGCTCCAAGTATAAGTTTTGATATTAAAGATAGAAACTTAGCTCGTGGCGAGAAGTTGTTTAGTGAAAACTGTGCATCTTGCCATGTTGGAAGAATGGATGTTAACAGTACATCTTTTGCTGTTAATCCAAGAAATCTTGAGTTATCGTTATTGAGTCCTGAACAAATGTACCATATTATAAATAACGGTACAGCTTTTTACGGCTCTAAAACAGATTACATGATAGGGTATGAAAATATCTATACATCTGATGAGATAAAAGATATTGTTGCGTACATTCATACAAATTTGAATGTTAACTATAAAGAAGCTAAAAAACTTTATCAAGAGTCTGAAAAGTTATCAAAAGATAAGTCAAAAGAAGATGTTTTAGAAGAGGGGAGAAAGGTTTACTTAAAAAGATGTATCCATTGTCACGGACCTAGCGGAAAAGCAGACGGTGTTGCAGTGAAAGCCTCTAACGGTAATCTTTTCCCTTACGATTTGACAAAAACTTTATTGACTGATGAACAAATGTTTTTATTTACAAAATACGGTAGTAAACATTGGGGTGCTTCAAGGGATGACATGCCGGCATGGGGAAGTGTGTATAGTGATGAAGCTATACATAGTGTCGTTGAGTATATCAAAGTTATGGTAGAAAAAAGTAGCAACACTAGTAAATAGTGTTGTTACAATATATAAATTAATAAAATAGGGTGATATAATGAGTATAAAAAATAAGCTTGTTTATGGATTTGGATTAATATTGTTTTTTATTTTGGTTATAGCATTTTTTAATAGAAGTACTGTAAATAATATAGAAAATAGTTTTAATAATATTTCTAAAGTTTCTGTACCGAGTGTTGAACATATTTCAAGCTCAATATTGTATTTGGAAAGATCTTCATCTTTTCTTAAAACACATCTTTTAAGCAAATCTGTTGATAATAAAACAATAGAAGCAGTACATGCAAACTTAAAAAATTCCCTTGATTCATTAGTCAAATTACAAAGTATATATCCATCTAATAAAAGTATAGGTGAAGCTATAGAACTGGTAAAACAATTTAGTATAACTATCAATGAAACTATAGAAACACAAAATCAAAAGATTAATTTAATTAACGGAGTTTACGAAACTGAAGCTCAAGAAGCAAGAGCACAAAGAACTCTTAAAATGATAGAAGAGAGTCAAATCATAAATTATAATATTAATTTGGATACTTTAAATAATATATTTAATAAATTACTAGTATTAGAAAACAACATAAAAAAAGAGAGTATAGAATCATCTGATAATATTATTAAAGCAATAAATAATTCAACATTAGTCAATATCATATTGACTTTAACGGTTTTAGGTGCTGCTTGTGTTATATCTTACTTGATAATAAAAAGTATAGCAAAAAGTTTGAATTTATTTCAAAAAGGGTTGGATGGTTTTTTTGATTTTTTAAATAAAGAGTCTAAAAAAGCTCATTTGATAGATATGAATGATAATAGTGAAATCGGAAAAATGTCAAAGCGTGTTGATGATAATATTATTAGAATAGAAAGACATGTTAAAGAAGATGAAGAGTTTATGCAGTCTGTTCAAAATATAGTAAATAGTGTCAAAGACGGTAGATTAACTCAAAGATTAGATGTAAAAACAGACAATCCTTCCCTAAAAGAACTTCAGGTAGCATTTAATGAAATGTTAGATTTTATGTCTGAAAATATTTGTGGTGATGTAAAGAAAATTCAAACTGCTTTGGTTGAATTCCAAAAGATGAATTTTGCTCATAGAATACCAAATCCAACAGGTAAAACCTCACAAGGTCTTAATAATTTGGCTGATTTGATAAGTGAGATGTTGGTAGAAAGTAAATCTAATGCTTTGATTTTGGAACGTACATCAAAAAGTCTTATGGACAATACGAATGATTTAAGTAATAGTTCAAATGAAGCAGCAGTAAGCTTGGAAGAGACTTCGGCATCTTTGGAACAAATTACTTCAAATATAAGATTAAATACTCAAAATATAACAAAAATGGCATCATTAGCCCATGACGTGACTACTAGTGCACATAACGGTGAGAAACTAGCAAACGAGACAACTATTGCTATGGAAGAGATTAATACACAAGTAAGTGCGATAAATGAAGCAATAGCAGTAATTGACCAAATTGCGTTTCAAACAAATATATTATCTCTCAATGCTGCGGTCGAAGCTGCAACGGCGGGAGAAGCAGGAAAAGGGTTCGCGGTAGTTGCAGGAGAGGTGCGAAACCTTGCTTCAAGAAGTGCCGAAGCTGCAAAAGAGATAAAAGGTATAGTAGAACGTGCCACATCAAAAGCAAATGAAGGTAAAACAATAGCTACAGATATGATTTCAGGATATTTGTTATTGAATCAAAATATCTCTGAGACAATTAATTTGATAGATGGTATAAAACAAGCTTCTCAAGAGCAATTAAATGGTATAGAACAAATTAATGATGCTGTTATAAAGCTTGATAAACAAACTCAACAAAATGCATCTATCGCGAATGATTCTAAAACTATAGCAAAGAGTACACTGGCAATAGCTTCTAAAATGGTTGAAAATACTGATAATAAAGAATTTACCGGTAAAGAGTTTAAAGATAGAAGACAAAGACCTATAAATCCTAGTTACTCAGGACAAGAAAGAAGAAGTATAGAGAGAAAAATAAAAGAAATTTAATTTTATAAACGGTGTTTAAAATCAATTTTGATAGAATCTCTCAAAGTATTATAAACTATTGGAGATACTATGACTAAAAACTATCTATTTACAAGTGAATCTGTGACGGAAGGTCATCCCGATAAAATGGCTGATCAGATAAGCGATGCAATCCTAGACTATATCATAGAGCGTGACCCTACTGCTAGGGTTGCGTGTGAGACAATGCTTTCAAACGGTTATTGTATAATAGGCGGTGAAATAAAAACTCAAACTTATGCACCTTTAGCTGAAATAGCAAGGGAAGTTATTCGTGAAATTGGATACACCGATGCTAGTTTTGGATTTGATTATAGAAGTGCAGGGGTTTTAAACGGTGTAGGTGAACAAAGCCCCGATATAGCTCAAGGGGTTGACCATGTTGACGGAGAGCTTGGAGCAGGTGATCAGGGGATGATGTTCGGTTATGCTTGTGATGAGACGCCTGAATTTATGCCGATGGCTATTATGCTCTCTCACAAATTAGCAAATCAACTAGCAATAGTGCGAAAAAATGGAACTTTAGCCTTTTTGAGACCTGACGGTAAGACTCAAGTTACTTTAGAATATGACGGCGATAAGATAAAAAGAGTACATACTATAATAGTTTCTTCACAACACTCCGCAGAAGTCCCTATGGATATATTAAAAGAGGGTATTATAGAAGATGTTATAAAGCCTATAATACCAAAAGAATTGCTTGATAAAGATACTATTATACATATAAATCCTACTGGAAGATTTGTAATAGGTGGACCGGCAGGTGATACGGGACTTACAGGGCGTAAAATCATAGTGGATACTTATGGTGGAGCTTGTCCTCACGGTGGAGGTGCTTTTAGCGGTAAAGACCCTACAAAAGTAGATAGAAGTGCATCTTATATGGCAAGATATATAGCAAAAAATCTTGTTGCAAGTGGTATCTGCAAAAAAGCTACAATACAAATCTCTTACGCAATAGGTATAAGTGAGCCTATTTCTGTTATGGTAAATACACATAATACATCAAATATCAAAGAAGAGTTGATTGAAGAGTGTGTAAAAAAGGTATTTTCATTGACTCCGTCAGGGATAATAAAAGAACTTGATTTATTAAGACCAATTTATAAAAAAACGGCTAGTTATGGGCATTTTGGAAGAGCTTTGGATGAGTTTAGTTGGGAAAAAACAGATAAGGTAGATAAAATTAAGGTTTTTTTAAAACAAATTTAAAGTCTTTTTTATTTTATATTTGATAAAGTTTCTTCTAAATAAAAATTAGGAGAACTAAAATGGCAGTAAAAATTACTGATTTATGTATAAGCTGTGACGCATGTCTTGACGAGTGTCCAACAGAAGCAATCGTAGATAACGATGAGAACCCAACGGGTGAGGATATTTATTATGTATTCGCTGATAAATGTGTTGAGTGTGTAGGTCACCATGATACACCGGCTTGTGCTGAAGCATGTCCAACTGAAGGCTGTATAGTTTGGGATAGTCCTAAAACTGAAGGTGCAGTTGACGGTGAGCCTGTAATCCAAGACTAATTTTTTGATATTTTATGGTGTTTAAAACACCATAAAATATATCACTTCTAGCTCCAAAATCATACATTTACAACTTGTCGTTTATAATCATATTTTTTACCTTTAAACAAAACTCTTGCTTTTTTACAAAAATTTCGGTATAATCCGCGACTCAAAAAGAAAACATAAAAGAGACGGAGAAAAAATGGAACAAACATTGTCTATAATCAAGCCAGATGCAGTTAAAAAAGGTGTAGTAGGTAAAATTCTTGATAGATTTGAAACAAACGGATTAAGAATAGCTGCTACTAGAAAAATGCAATTAAGCCAAGCTGATGCTGAAGCTTTTTACGCTGTACATTCACACAGACCTTTCTTCAAAGACTTAGTAGAGTTTATGATAAGTGGACCTGTAGTGGTAAGTGTACTTGAAGGTGAAAATGCTGTATTAAAAAACAGAGATCTTATGGGTGCAACTAATCCAAAAGAAGCAGCAGCTGGAACAATAAGAGCAGATTTTGCTGAAAGTATTGATGCAAATGCAGTTCACGGAAGTGATTCTTTAGAAAATGCAAAAATTGAAATTGAATTTTTCTTTTCAAAAAGAGAAATTTGCTAATCAACTATGCAAATAGAGTTTAAAAAAGTACCATTTAGCAAAAAAGATTTTCAAATTAATTACAATTTAGTTAATTTTGAGGGGACTTTTTGTAAAATGTCACAAGAGTTAGTTAAAATTGAAGCTACAATAAATGGAACATTGGAAACTATATGTTCTAGATGTGGGAAAGACATAAATTTAACTTTAGATGAGAATGTCGAGTTATTGGTTAGTGACGGTGTTTATTCATCTGATCAAGATACTGAGCTTGATATTATTGAAGTGTACAATGGAATTTTAGATTTTGATGATATTTTAAACGGTGAATTGGAATCTATTAAAAGTGATTATCATATATGTTCAGAGTGTGTAGGTGATAATCAAATGTTAGAAAAAGAATTTTAAATCAAAAAAAGGATAGAAAATGGCAGTACCTAAGAGAAGAGTGAGTCATACAAGAAGTGCAAAAAGAAGAACTCATTATAAATTAACTTTAAAAAGACCGGTAAAAGATACTGATGGCACATGGAAAATGCCACACAATGTAAACCCAAGTACAGGTGAATATAAAAACTAATGATAAAGATTGCTATAGACGCAATGGGTGGGGATTTCGGTCCTGCACCTATCATGGAAGGCTTAGTTGAAGCCTTGAAAATGAATAATCGTTTTAGTGCTGTTGCAGTAGGTAAAAAAGATGAGATTGCTCACTTTATTCCAAAGTCTCTAATTGATAGAGTGGAGTTTTTGGAAGCTAGTGATGTTATTGAAATGAAAGACGGTGCAACGGATGGTTTGAAGAGAAAAGATAGCTCTATTTACAAGGCCGTAGAACTTGTACGTGAAGGCAAAGCTCACGCTGTAGTTAGTGCAGGTCATAGTGGTGCTAGTATGAGCTTGGCGACTCTTAGAATAGGAAGAATAAAAGGTGTTAGTCGTCCTGCGATAGCAACTTTGATGCCTACGAGTGATGCACAAAACGTGCTTGTACTTGACGTAGGAGCAAATGTTGACTGTGAACCTAAAAATCTTTTTGAATTTGCGGTTATGGGTCAAGCTTATGCAAAATACGTAATGCAACTTGATGATCCGTTGGTAGGACTTCTTAGCAACGGCGAAGAGGAATCAAAAGGGAACGAAACTACGAAATCGGCTTTTAAAATGCTCTCTAAAATACCTAATTTTGCAGGAAACGTTGAAGGTAATGATGTCTTCAAAGGTACTGTAGATGTGGTGGTATGTGACGGGTTTGTAGGGAATATCTTGCTTAAAACCGCTGAAGGTGTAGCAGATACTATAACTCAGATTATCAAAAAAAATCTAAAAAGATCTTTGATTGCTATTCTTGGTGCAGTATTGATGAGAAAAGTTTTCAAAAATCTAAAATTACGTGTTGATTATGCAGAATACGGTGGAGCACCGCTTCTTGGTGTAAAATCTCCTGTTATTATATCACACGGTAAAAGTAATGCAAAAGCTATAAAAAATGCTATTTTTCAAGCATTGGCTTCTGCAAATTCGAATTTAAATCTTCATATTGAAGAACAATTAGCACAATATTCAAATAACAGTGTTGCTACAAATACGCAGGAATAATTAATGATATATGCTTCTTTTAGGTCTATAGGTGCTTATGTACCATCTCAAATTAGAGATAATGATTGGTTTATTCAAAGAATGGATACAAGTGACGAGTGGATAACTAAAAGAACAGGTATCAAGCAAAGACGTATTGCTGCTGAAGGTGAAATGTGTAGTGATATGGGTGTAGAAGCTGCAAAACTTGCTATCTCTAGAGCTAAATTAAATCCACAAGATATAGATTTAATAGTTTGTGCGACTATCAGCCCAGATTTTTTATGTATGCCTTCAACAGCATGTATTATAGGTAATAAATTAGGTCTTAATGATGTTATGGCATTTGATATAAGTGCCGCTTGTACCGGTTTTGTTTATGCACTCTCTATCGCAAAGGCATTTATAGAATCAGGTATGAAGAAAAATATACTTATTATAGGTGCAGAAAAGCTAAGCTCTATAGTTGACTATAGTGACAGAACTACATGTATGCTTTTTGGTGATGGTGCCGGAGCAGCTATAATCAGTGCAACTACAAACAAAGATGAAGCTATAGTAGATGTTAGTTGTAGTGCCGATGGTGCTTACGGTGATTTTTTACTTACTCCAGGTGTTGAGAGTGAGACACATTTTATGCAAATGAAAGGTAATGAAACCTTCAAAGTCGCAGTAAAAACTCTTACATCAGATGTTCAAAAAATCATGGCAAAAAATGGCTATGTAAATAGTGATATAGATTTGTTTATACCACATCAGGCAAATTATCGTATTATTAAAGCAGTTGGAGATGCTTTGGAGTTTGAAGACTCTCAAAAAGTATTGACTGTAGAAAAATACGGTAATACATCTTCTGCTAGTATCCCTATGGCAATCAATGAGTGTTATGAAGACGGAAGACTTAAAAAAGGGATGACAATCTTACTTGATGCTTTTGGCGGCGGACTTACTTGGGGAAGTGCGATAGCTAAATTCTCAGGAGAATAATAAATAAACCGCAAAATTAATGCGGTTTATTGTTCTTGTGCTACACAAATTTCAAACTCTTCGTCACATTTATCTTCACACTTTTTATACTCTTTAGTATTACCTTTTATTTCATCACATTTTTTTTGACACTCGTTTAATTGTTTCTCACAATCTGTAAGACTATCATCATTATTAAACTTAAATTTAAAATCATCATTGGCATTAACTGAGATAACTGCTATAAAAAATATAGCTATGATTTTTTTCAACACTTTAATACTCCTGTAGTATATTTATGAAATTATACTACAAAGATCTGTATTTTGTGCATTAAAAAATGATTAATTTTTATGAAAAAATATTTTTTTATTCAATGATGCAAAATATTAAAAAAGTAGTATAATTCCAAAAAAATATCTAGGAGAAAAAAGTGTCTACTTTGACTATAAATAATATTCCTTTAAAACATTTTGATATGCGTGCAAAAGAGTTGATGCAAAGTTATCTGAAGCTTATAAATATAGATATTAGCGACTATACTTTTGCTCAAAATTATATATGGCTCAGTACTGCTACTGGATTTTATAGTATTATAGATGATACTTTTTGTCTTTTTATTTTAAACGGAGGTGAATTATCTATGCTTTTGCCTCCTCTTGGGAAAAAAGAGAATATTCATAAAGCTATTATTAGTTGTTTTGAAATTATGAATGCCAATAATAGCAATAGATACTATTCAAAGATAGAGTATGTACATGAACAAATTTTAGAAAGCTTTGTAGACTACCTAGAAGAAGGTACCGTAATATTTGAGGCATTGGAAGATTTTGTTATAGAAAGAAAGCTTGTTGATTATATATATAAAGTAGATGATTTGATAGAATTAAAGGGTGATGCCTATAAATCTAAAAGAAATGAGATAAATAGATTTAAAAAAGCTTATCCAAATCATAGGATAGAGGTGCTTGATAAATATAAACACGGTCCTTCTATAATTACTTTATTTAATAAGTGGGTTAGCGATAGGACAAAATATATGCCGAAAGAAGAGGTTGAAGTATTTATGGACGGGATATATTTTGAGAGATTTGCAATAAAAAGGCTTATAAACGAATATGAAAAACTTGATGTTGAGGGTATCGTGATTTTTATAGATGATGAATTAAAGGGGTTTACTGTAGGTGAACGTATCAATGATAATACGTCATGTGTTATTATAGAAAAAACAGATTTTGAGGTTCTTGGGTGTGCTCAATTTATATTTAGAGAATTTTCAAAGTATTTAAAAAACGAATACGGTAGTGTTTATGTAAATGTAGGTGATGATATGGGATTTGAAAATCTTAAAAAGGTAAAAATGTCATATCGTCCCGATAAGCTTGTACCTAAGTATACGATTTATCAAAAATGATAAGAGTTGCAATAAAAGAGGATATATCCTCATTAGAATCAATAGAGAAAAATGTTTTTATGGAATTTGACTTTCCTTTAAATAAACGTAATTTTTTATATCATATTGAGAAGAAACATATATTTGTTATAGAAAAAAAATATGAAATATATGGGTATATACTTTTTTTTGAATATAAAAAAAGTATTAGAATATATTCTATTGCGGTATCTACCGTTTACTCAGGCTTGGGATATGGAACAAAACTTATAGAACATTTGATTGAAATTGCCTACAATAAGTCGAAAAATATAACTTTAGAGGTCAAAATAGATAATATAAAAGCCTTTAATTTATATAAAAAGCTTGGTTTTGTAGGTATAAAACGGCTTCCTTCTTATTATTTAGATGGAAAAGACGGATTGAAAATGGTATTAAGCCGAAAATAGTCTTTATTTTCTGTAAAAATTTATTATATTTGAATAATTCCTATGTTACAATTTGTGTAGAGCTTGAGGGTGACTTTGGGCTTGAAGAAAAAAAAGCAAGAGCTTTTTTAAACAAGGAGTCTACGATGAATACAGGTATAGTAGGAAGACACATAGAATTGACTGATGCGATCAAAGATCATATCAATGCTTCAGTTGAAACATTTGGCAAATTTAACCTTGATATTATTTCGGTTAATTCGATAGTATCTAAAGAATCAAAAAACGGTAAAACAGGGTTTACATTTGAATTTACTATTAATATAGCAAACCTTGATACGGTAGTGATAAAACAAAAAGATAAAGATTTACATAGTGCAATCGATATAGCAACTGACAGAGTACAGAAATTTCTAAGAAGACATCATGATAAAGTTTCAGGTCATAAAGCTACAAAACTTTCGGAAGTTGTGATAAATGAAGTGGAAGATGCTATAGCAAAAGAGCTTGAAAAGCTTGAAAACGAGATAGTGCCTGTGAAACTAAAATCATATAAACCTATGGATATAGAAGATGCACTAAATGATTTAAAAGCTAGTGATGATATATTCAAAGTATTTTATGATAAAGACAATAATCTAAGGGTTTTATATAGACTTAAAACTGCAGGACAGTTTGGACTTTATTAATAATCTTAGTATAAAGCCTCACCTTATGAGGCTTTATACGCAAATCTCTCCCAAATAATTTCTCAAAAACTTAGCACCGTCCTTACTTGTAGTGATAGTATCATATATATCGACAAACTTTATCTCAAATTTACTAGCTTCTACTGTAGTCATATTTTTTATTTTGTTTATATTCACTAGATATGAGCGGTGAACTCTAACAAAACCGTAATCTTTGAGTTCCTCTTCTAAAATAGAGATATTTTTTTGCATATATGCGTTTGAAGTTTTGGTTTTTACTATCACTTCGTTTAGGTCGGCTTGAATAAAATATACATCTTTTGGGTCTATAATATAGGTTTCGTTACCTAGTTTTGTAACAAGTTTGCTAATAGGATTTTTGCGTGCAGATACCCTTGAAATGGCTTGAAGAACTCTACTTTTTTCAGTTGGTTTTAGTATATAGTCAATACTACCTATATCAAAAGCTTCTAGGGCAAATTCACTATAAGCCGTTTGGAATATGATAGATGTATCTGGATAAATGGATTTTATTTTTTTTGCTAGTTCCGTCCCTTTTATAGAAGGCATATCAATATCTAAAAATAGTAAATCGTATTTCGTATCAAATACTATATCGGTGTTTGAACTTGCCGTAATATCTTCATATCCCAACTCTTTTAAAATTCTAGTAAGTCTTTCTAATGCTAGTTGTTCATCATCAATAATTGCTATTTTCATATTTGTCCTTTAAAATTATCGTAAATATAGTTTTGTTATGTAGCCTTGTATAAACAAGTCTGCCACCGTGCAGAAGTTCTATTCTCTCTTTGAGATTAGTCAGACCGATACCTAGTTTTAGATTTTCAAAACCGTCACCGTCATCTATAACGTCTATTACTAGATGATTGCTCAAATCTTTATGGATATTTATTTCAATATTTAAAACTTTTGAGTGTTTTTTGTTGTGTTTGATTGCATTTTCTACTAAAAGTTGGATAGAAAATTTCGGTATATAGCATTTTGTTTCAATGTTATTTAATATATGTAAGCATATCTCTTGATTGAATCTCATATTTTCAATCCAAACATAGTTTTTTACAAAAGTAAGCTCGTCTTGTAGAGATATTTTTGTTTTTTTCTCTAAAGTTTGCCGTAAAAATGATGCTATGTTTAATAACATTTTTTCTGCTTTATCTTTGTCCTTGTGGATAAGCTCTGCCGTTGAGTTGAGGGAATTAAACAACAAATGGGGATTTAGCTGTGATTCTAATAGCTCTAAATTTTTCTTTGCCAAGATATTTTCAATAGTCTCTTTTTTATTTCTAACCGTTACAAAGTTATATAAAATAAATCCTATAAAATATGCCATTAATCCTACTATAATAGCAAATATTACATAATGATTTTCATAGTTTGGGAGCATAGTAATTTCAAGAAGATTAGATATGAATACGGCTGTGAGATTACCTAAAAAACCTGATGAGAATGAGAAAATAAAACTAAGTGCATACCAATATCTTTTGTCAATATTTTTTAAAATTTCATTGTTTAGAAATGTTATTAATAGTGCAGAAAAAATGCTTATAAAAAAGCCGTTTAAAATACCGAATACAACGCCGTATAGGAAACTTTGACCTATTAGGAGATATATACCTCCGCTTAATATAAGTCCAAATAATACTCCAAATATTATAATGTCTCGCCAGTCTTCGAATTTTATTCTAAGTTCATCCATTGTTGATTATCCTTTCAAGATTTTTAGCACCCATAATAACTCCAGGCCATCCTTGAGCAGGGAAAACGGTATCACCTACATAATATGTGTTATCATCTATTTTAGGTGAAGGGATATTAAAAAGTAAATTTTTAAAACTAAGTGGAATACCGCCAAGCGTTTTTCTTTTGATATATCTTCCGAAAGTTTTAGGGGTTGCACTAAAAACATCTGTGATATTACCATAAAACGATGGAAATTGCGATAATAAAAGTTTGACTATTTCAGCTTGAAGCATTTGTTTTTGTATTTCATACTGAGATGCAGACAAGTTTTCCCAATAAGATACTTTGGTATGGGTAGAAATAGTAATAGAATATATACCTTTTGGTGCTATTAAATCATCGTCATAATCTGAAATAGATACAAATATGGAGTTTGATATGGAGTGTTTTAATATAGTGTCATTGATAATTTGATAGTGGTGGTGATATATTTCATCTGATTTTACGGATAAATAAACTACAAATGCACTTTGGTCTGTATAAAGCTCCGGCTTTTGTTTGAAAATAGGCTTATTTAATATGATATTTTTACTTTGATAAATATTCCCTTTTTTTGTCGTTATTGTAAACATATCTTTATGTTTGGTTATAGATGTGACATCTTGTTTGAGTTTAAGATTTGGTATGTGTTTTGATATTTCATCAAAAATTTTACCCATACCGCCGATAGGGTAATAATTGTCATATAAAGCATATCCCAAAGATAGCAAAAGTGTCATAAAGTTTATTTCATCGCTTTTTGCTTGAGCAACAATCAAGATTTGGTTATCGATAAATTCTTGATACTCTTTTGAGATATTTGGAAGGAATAGTTGTAATCCCTTTTTTGCAGGGAGCAAGAAATAAAAACTAAATGGAATTATAGATTTAGCTAAATGGTAAAATGTCTTAGTGAAATTATCTTTGTTATAATAAAAATCACCTCTTTTATAAAAAAGATTTGATATTTCTTTGACTTTGTACCAAAACTCTTTGTTTTTAGGGTGATAGAAAGATTTGTTTATTTCATCTATGAATTTATCAAGCTCTTGGTATCTATGGATAGTTTTATCACCCATAATAACAGTTATTGCGGGGTCTGATTTTTTTAGATTTAGTTTTAAATCAAATTCTTTAAAAAAGTCATAGACAGGTAGTCCCTCTTGGTATGTGGCAAATGTAGTAGCACCTATGTTGTATGTGGTTTTTCCCCTTTTAAAAGAACCGCTACATCCTCCTAAATAAGGCTCTTTTTCCAATAATAATGTGTTATAATTTTTATTTAGTTTGGAAGCTATCGCACAGCCTCCTATTCCAGATCCTATTACGGTAAAGTCGTATATAATTTTTTCCATATTGTATTTTACCTTTTTTAAATGTCTTTTTGTATATGTTTTTTGTCAATGGCTAAAATATGACAAATGATAATTAGATGATATTTTTATGTTTTAATCTTGTTATATTTATGAGTGTATTTAAAAAGTATTTTATGGTATAATACCGTAACAAAGGATGAAGATAAAATGAAGGTGATTGCTTTAAAATTATATTTATTAATTTCTTTAAATGTAGTAGCATTTGCTGGTCAGGGTTTTATATTGCCGATACCGCAAAAATTGGAAATTGATAATGCTAAGTCAAAACTAGGTGAGAAGTTATTTTTTGATACAACATTATCAAAAGATAAAACTCTCTCTTGTTTTAGTTGTCATAATATTATGACAAACGGTGCTGACGACAAAAAAATCGCAGTTGGTATAGAAGAAAAAAAAGGGATTGTTAATACACCTACACTATTTAATGCCGTATTTAATTTCAGACAAAATTGGGATGGAAGTGCAAGAACTATAGCAGATCAAGCAAGTGGACCTATAACCAATCCGGTAGAAATGGGACATAATTTTGCAGATTTGATAAATGAATTAAATAAAACTCCATATAAAGAAGAGTTCAAATTAATATATAAAGACGGCATTACACAAAAAAACATAGTTGATGCAATAGCTGAATTTGAAAAAAAGCTTATTACACCAAATGCTCCGTTTGATAAGTATTTAATGGGTGATGAAAATGCAATAACACAAGAGCAAAAAGAGGGTTATAGACTTTTTAAATCAAAGGGGTGTATCTCTTGCCACAACGGAGTAAACGTAGGTGGACAGTTGTATAGCCGTTTTGGTATGGTAAAGCTAATAGATGATTCTAACTTTGGTCTTTACAATGTAACAAAAGAGGAAGAAGATAAGTATTATTTTAAAGTGCCAAGTCTTAGAAATATTGCTTTAACATCCCCTTATTTTCATAACGGAAGTGTTGAAACATTGTATGAAGCTGTATCCGTGATGTTAAAGTACCAAGTCGGTCGTGATACGAATCCTCAAGAGATTAATAAAATAGTGGAATTTTTGAAATCATTAAACGGGGAGGTTAATTATGCTAAGTAGATTATCACCCCGTTTAGATAGGGTTTTGTTCGTAGTATTCCCTTTTTTTATCGTATTGGTTATCGCATCATACATATATATAGATAATATCCAAAAACGCAATACAATATATTTTAGCCACAACGATAAGATAAATAAACTTATCGAACACGATACATATTTTAGTGATTTTATAAATCAAAATATCAAGTTTGTTATGTTTGATGATATTGCTAAAAGATTGAATGATTTTGAAAATATATTAAACTTTTTGATGGAAGATGCTCAAATCAATAATCTTGATTATGGATATATGAGAAATTTAAAAAATATTCAAAATGTATTTTTCAATAAAAAACTTCAAATTGAGAGACTAAAGGCTAGGAAGGCATTTACCTATAATACTTTGAGCTATTTGCTAGATAGCAGTGATTTGGGTTATCTCTCTTTAAATCAAAATACGAAATATAAAATAGATAATATTAGGATGATTTTTGCAAATCTTTTACTTGATTTAAAAGATATAGAGAATTTATCTCAAGAGTTAGAAACGTTGAGTCTTGATGTTCAGAATAATGATTATGTGGAAAATTTTGTAAAATTGACAAAAGCTTTTATAAGCCATTATGAACAAATAAATACAACAATGCGTAGAATAGGCAATATAGATATTAACGGTCAATTAAACGGTATTAAAAGTAATTTGAATGATATTTCGCTACAAGAAAAAAGAGATAGTGAGTATATAGTAAATGGGATATTTTTAATTATTTTGATTTTTGCTGTTTTGATTGTGGTTGGTTCGTGGAGATTATACAAAACTAGAAAAGAGGTAGTGGCATTTAAAACAGCTGTTGAAAATAGTCATAGTGTGGTTGTTATGACAGATGTTAACCAAAAAATCACTTTTGTTAATGAAGCTTTTGAAAAGGTTACAGGATATAGTGCAAAAGAGGCTATAGGTTTGAAACCTAATGTTTTAAAGTCGGGTATTCAAGATGATAAATTTTATAAAGAGATGGCAGATAAGATATTTGCAGGTCAGAAATGGCATGGAAGATTTGTAAATAAAAAGAAAAACGGTGAAATATTTTATGAAGATGCGACCATAACGCCTATTATGATGGATGGTGAGATAGATAGCTATTTGGCTATCAAACTAGATGTAACACAACTTGTAAATTATTCAAATGAATTGGCTGCTTTAAATAGTGGGCTAGAAAAAAAAGTAGAAGAGAAAATCACACTTTTAAGACAAAAAGATGCTCTTATCCAGCAACAATCACGCCTTGCTGCACTTGGTGAAATGATAGGGAATATTGCCCATCAATGGAGACAGCCTCTAAGCTCTATAACAATAGGTGCAAGTGGAATAAAATACAAAAAAGAGCTTGGTATTTTGGAGCTTGATGATAAATTTGATAAGGATATGGATAATATAATAGAGGGTGCAGAGTATCTTTCTCAAACTATTGAGGATTTTAGGAATTTTACGAAAGTAGATAGAAATAAAACTATTTTTGATATAAATGAAACTATAATGAAAACATATAGAATCGTAGAAAATTTATATAAAGTCAATAATATCAAAGTGGAGTTTGATTTAGCTCCTGAAATGTTATATAACGGTATTGCGAGTCAGTTTTCACAGGTTGTTATAAATGTACTAAATAATGCAAAAGATGCACTAATAGCAAATAACCACGATAAAGATAATAGAAAAATAGTGATTACTACAACGTCACAAGATTCACATTTTCTTATCAAAATAGCAGATAATGCAGGTGGTATTCCTGAAGATATAATGTCCAAGATTTTTGATCCGTATTTTACCACAAAACATCAAAGTCAAGGTACCGGAATAGGGCTATTTATGACCTATGAGATAGTCAAAACTCATTTTGGCGGTACAATAGAGGTGAAAAACGAAGCAATGATGATAGACGGCAATGAAGTTATGGGAGCTGTATTTTATATCTCGTTTCCACAATTTATAGAGTTGAAAGATAATGTAAGCTAAACTTGATGGGTTTAGCTTGCTATCTCTTTGAGTTGGCTCTCTCTATGTTTGATAACATCTCTTAAATCTTCGATAGTTTTGAGATGGGTTTCTATTCTTTGCTGGTAAGAACGGATAAGCTCCTCTTTTTTAGATAATTCAGCTTTAATTGTTTGGATAGTAGTTAGTGAACTATCATATTTGATTTTTAGTTGTTTATTTTCTTCAAGAGTCTTTAGTTCACTATCCCTTGCTTTTTGGGCTATTTTAAGATTCTTTTCAAAATTTAGTTCTAACTCTTCTTCATAGTGTTGTAGTTGTGAAAGAAGTCTTGAGTTTTTTACACGCTCTTTGCTAAGAGTATCTAGTAATAAATCATAGTTATCTTCAGAAAGGCGTTTGACGGCTTTATCTAAATCTTCTTCAAGTGTAGCGATTTTTCTCTCATATTCGCTCATAATATTTTTGCTGTTTATAAGATTCTTTATCACTTTTTGTTTAAAGTTTCTTTTTTCAGTTTCTATTTCCGTAGTCAAAAATCTAACACCCATATAACCTTTTATGGTTACGTTGTCATCCTCAAAAAGTGGGAATATATTTGCATTTACGTAGTAGTCCTCACCTTGTTTGGATTTGTTTTTGAGCTTTCCTCTCCATGTATGACCACTTTTGATAGTATGCCACATATCGGTAAAAACCTCTTTTGGAGTATCTGGATGTCTGATGATATTGTGAGATTTGCCTATTAGTTCTTCTTTGGAATAACCGCTTGTTTCACAAAATATATCGTTTGCCGATGTAATAATCCCTTGGGTGTCTGTTGTAGAAACTACTGCCACTTGATCGACAATTTCGATATATTCACGTAGTTCATTGGTTTTATTTATAAGTTGTTTGGCATTGTATTGTTTTTGGCATATTTCTTCTATATGTACCATTACGTCTTTTATAACAATAGGTTTTATAGAGTAATGTGATACTCCTAGTCTTATGGCATCAAGAAGATATTGAGGTTCACTATATGCTGTTAGAAGAATATATGATAAATCATTTTTTGCAATTTTTTTAATCTTTGCAATCATTTCCAAACCGTTTATTTCAGGCATATTAATATCAGATATAACGATACTTATTTCATTTTGGTATTTTGTATAGAGATTGTAGCCTTCATTACCGTTTGAAGCACTATACACGTTTCTAAAAATGTTTGAAAAAAAACTTTGCAGAGATTCTCTAATATTGGAATCATCTTCCACAATAAGCACGGAAATCTGTTTATAATAGTCATTAATAGGCATTTGTACCTCACCTCATTGAACTTTCGAGTTTGTTCATAAATGTAACATATAAATATCACTCAAATCTCATCTTAATCTTGAATTATAGTTTAACTTATAAATTAATTTAATAAATACTTAACATTAATAAATGTAAAATGTGTGTAAATAAATTGATATATGGATTTAAGTTTGAAAAATCAAATAGTATTATGTAATGGAATATATTGGGATTGTGATAAAAATTGTTTGGTCTCATCATCGGTAGATATTAAACTAACTCAATCTGAACACAAAACCCTTAAACTTTTGATAGATAACTTGGATAAGCCTGTAAGTATGAATGAAATTTATGAGTATATATTTTGGGATGATGATAGAGAGTATAATCCAAAAACCATAAGAAATATCATTAGTAAAATTCGTGCAAAACTAAATACGGAGATAATTGAAAATATTTATGGGTGTGCTTACATCGTAAGAAGTAACAAGGTATCTCAAAATACACTTCTTGCAAAAAAATTACCTGATATTTCAGAATACTTGATTGATATTATAGACCAAGCTCAAAACGGTATAAGTATTACAAATCCAAGATTACAAGATAATCCTTTGGTGTATTGTAATATGTATTTTAAAAAAACATTTGGTTATAGTGATGATGAGATTTTGGGTAAAAATTTAAGGTTTCTGAGACAAAGTGATACTCAAGAAGAGATAGTATCAAAAATAAGAACTAGTATCCGCGAACAACTACCTATAACAGTTCAAATTAGAAATTATACAAAAGATGGGAAGCTAATCCATACCGAACTTACCATAAGTCCTATTTTTGATAGATATAACGGTGAACTTATTTATTTCCTTGGGATTCAGAAGGTTATCGGTAGATTATAAAATATATGTAAATAAATTTTCTACTTTTATGAGTTTTTAAGTTTATTATGAATAAACTAGGGAAAAAAAGTAGGATTTAAATGTACAGCGAACCTCTTTCACGAGAAGAATTAATAACTATTTTAAAAGAAAAAGATAAACTTTTATCACATAAAGATAGGGTAAGTTTACTTGGCGAGAGTATAGAAGATATAACAGACCAATGGAAGAATCCACTTATAAGTATTTATAATAGTGCTAACAATCTACAAATTAAAAAAATACTTGGTTTAGTTGATGAAATAACTTTTTCTAAAGAGCTTGATAATATTATCAAGAATACAGATTTTCTTATCCAAACTATATCGGATGTTGCAAGTTTTTGTAAGGATAGCAAATATTCTGGGGTATTAAATCTGAATACTTTGATAAACAAGGTTTTATCGATAGCTTCATTTCATGTAGAATCAAAAAATATTCAAATAACTACACGATTAGATAGTGAATGTTTTGTAAAATGTATTGAAAACGAGCTTATGCAGGTATTATTAAATATAATAAACAATGCCGTCGATGTTTTGAAAGCAAAACATAAAGATGAAAGAGAAATAATAATAAGCACCATAAGAAATGATAATAATGTACAAATCGAGATTGAAGATAGTGCAGGTGGCATCGATAAAGATTTGATGGAGAAAATTTTTGATAAATATTTTACGACTAAAGGTGACAAAGGTTCAGGTGTAGGGCTTTTTGTATCTAAACAAATTATAGAAGAGAATTTTGGAGGAAGTTTAAGTGTATATAATGCACAAAAAGGGGCTTGTTTTGTTATTAAACTCCCTTTGTATGAATTCATAAATCAAGAAAATATAATAGGGAGTTCACAATGAATAAGCAGTTTCATACAAAACTAAAAGAGGATACAAAACCTTTTCATGACCTATTGGAGTCACAGACTTTACCCAAAAAACTTTATACTTTGAGCATCACAAAAGAGGAATATATAAAGTATTTAGAGATATTTTTGATGATTCATATTTGCATAGAAGATGAGATAGTTAAATTTCCACAGTGGGAGAGCTTTGGGATAGACGCTAGAAGGTATTTAAGAAAAGAGCTTTTGAAACAAGATTTGAGTCTATTAGGGGTCAATGATGTATCAAGTCATACACAACAGCTAAAAATAGATGATTTTGAAACTGCATTAGGCTATTTGTATGTTTTGACTGGTTCTACGATGGGTGGGATGGTCTTATCAAAAAAGGTGAGTGAGGTTTTTGCCAATACACCTTATGAAAATGCAAATTTATATTTTAATGCCTTTGGCGTTGATACTCAAAAGATGTTTATGGAATTTATGAGAACTTTGGAAATGTACGCATCAAGCTTGAGCGAAGATAAAAAAAACAATATCATCAAAGGTGCAAAAGAGTGTTATATATTTGTAAAAGAGGGTTTGGAAAATGGATAAGTTAAATATCCTAAGATGTGAAGATGAGCCTATTCAAATTCCTGGATTAATACAGCCAATAGGGTATTTTTTTGCCGTTGATAAATATGAATATAAAATCAAATATATCGGAGAAAATATAGGAGAGATTTATACTCACGGTGCAAAAGATTTGTTAGATACTCAAATATCTGATTTGTTTGTGGATATGAAGTCTATTATAGAGGATTTTAAAACAAAATGTCAGCAATGTAGAGAGAGATATTTTGACGTTTACGCAAAATTTTGTACACAAAGATTTGACTTATTTATGTCGTGCTATGATGAGAGATATATTTTGTGTGAATTTATACCAAGGGTTTCATCGGAATACTCTTTGAATAATGTATATGATAAAGTGATACATAATATTACGGAAGAAGCAAAAGATATAAATAAACTTTTTAAATCTGTGGTTAGAAATATAAGAGACTTAACAAAGTATGATAGAGTAATGCTTTATAAATTTGATTCTGATTATAACGGTGAGGTTATAGCAGAGTCAAAGATAGACTCTATAGATTCTTATTTGAATCTTCATTATCCATCTAGTGATATACCTGCTCAAGCTAGAAAACTATATCTAAAAAATACAACGCGAATTATAGGCAACGTAAACTATCAAGCACAAGGTGTAATTTCATATTACGATGAACCTATAGATATGAGTTTGGGATTTTTGCGAAGTGTATCTCCTATACATCTTGAGTATATGAAAAATATGGGTGTATATGCCTCCATGACGCTATCTATTATTATCAACGATAAGTTATGGGGACTTATAGCATGTCACCATGGAAGTGAATTTATACCTAGTTTTGAAACCATAGAGGTATGTGAAAAAATATCAAAAATAGTTAGTTATTTGATTAAGATTTTTGAAGAAAAAGAGTATGAGTCAAATAAAAATAAATTTCTTGGTACGATAGATACTATTTCATCGGTAATGAAGCAAAATATAGGTATCAAAGATAGTTACTTGTTTATGATTGATAATGTTGATATGTTTAAGTCGTTATTTGACGCAGACGGCGTAATATGTCTTTATGAAAATGATATATCATATAGTGGACTTAGTATCAATGACAACGATATAAGAGTTTTTGTAGAATGTATTTATAGGATGCATTTTGTCAGAGAGTTTATAACATCATCTTTGATAGAACATTTTAAAGGGTTAAAAGAGAGTATTTTAAAGGAGTGTGCAGGAGTAGTTGCTCTAAAACTCAATACAAACCCTAGGGTTATGTTGATATGGACTAAAGTGGAACAAGTTCAGACAATAAACTGGGGTGGAAATCCAAATGAGTCAGATACCAAAATGACACTTAGTCCTAGAAAGTCTTTTGAGAAATTTGCCCAAGTGGTTACTTATAAAGCGTTGCGATGGGATATAACGACAGAACATAAGCTAAAAATAGTATCTCAAAAGATTGAAGATGTTTTTGAACTTAGTAGTACAAATACGATTTTGAATCATCAAAAACACATTATTTCATCGCTAGAAGAGGAGAAGTCCAAAAATCAATCGCAACTTATAGAGATGCTTATTTCTATGATAGAACAACGTGACGCATATACCGCAGGACATACACAAAGGGTAGCAAAGTATTGTGAAATATTGGCAAATGAACTATCTTTGGATAGTGAGAAGATAGAGCTTCTGACACAAGCTGCAAAACTTCATGATATAGGTAAGATAAGTATTCCCGATTCTTTACTTTTGAAACCTGCAAGGCTAAATCAGAATGAATATATTTTGATAAAACAACACTTAAACGTAGGGTATGAGATACTTAGTAAAATAGACTATTATAAAGATATAGCCGAGATTATGAGGTATCATCACGAAAAATATGACGGTAGCGGTTATCCTGAAGCAAAAAAAAGGGATGAAATATCTATCGAAGCTAATATTATGGTAGTTGCCGATGCTTTGGACGCGATGACTAGTAATAGAATATATCAAAAACGAAAAAGCGTAGAAGAAGCTATACAAGAGATAAAAATATATAGCGGTATTTGGTATCATCCAAGAGTGGTAAATGCACTTTTAAATGTATATAATAAAGGGAAAATAACTACCGTAGATACAAATCAACTTCCACTTACAAAAATGGAAGAGGAGAGGTTTTCATATTTTTTCAAAGACCAACTAACTGGTTTTTATAATGATTCATATCTTTGGATGGTTGTAAATCGTCAGATACCTAGTATTAAGCCTGAGTATTTCTTACTTATAGAACTTAAAGATATGTCTTTTTATAATAAAATACATAGTTGGCATAACGGCAATATTCTAATAAAAAATATAGCAAATTATATCAGTCAGTTTTCAAATCAAAAGCTTATTTTTAGGATTTTCGGTGATGATTTTGTGATAGGTTTTGATGATAAAGATAGTTTTGAATCTATGATAAACAGATGGAATGAGATAAAAATAGGTAATGTTTACACATCTTTAAAAGAGGTAGATAAAGAGTATCTTATAGACAAAATGGAGTCTTTTTTGTAAAGACTCCTAATGAATAGCCCAAATATCTTGGTATTGAGATGCTGATATATCTACAAGTTTTAAATCTTTTAAAAATTTGCAAAGTTCAAGCCATCTAGTCATATCTGCTTTTATATCTGTTTCAAATCTAGGTATTGTATCTTCTATGATTTTATCCATAAGCTCATTTTGTGGTTGTTTTGAATAGGCATAAAAAATATTTTTTGCGTCTTGGATATTTTCTTGACAATACCTAGCCATTTTGTTGGTAACCCCTATAAAATCGCATATTGCATCACCTTTTTGTTTTAGAATATCTTTTGTGGTCATAATCTCCAAAGCACTAAAATTAGGATATGGAGACTCCAGTGAATCAATGAAAGTGTTAGGAAAAGATTTATATTCTGCTTCGATTCCCTCAAAGTTGTAAAAACATAGCCATGCTCCATCATAATCCCCTTGCTCTAAATTTTTTAAGTGATAAAAGTCTGTTTGTACAAATTCAACATTTTCTTTGGATATGACAAAGCCGTTTTTCTTTGCATATCTGTTGAGTATTTCGTAACCTATGGTATTTGTAGTGTCATTTGATGCCGGTGTAGTGATTTTGATTGGCATATTGTTTTTTAGTTTGTCCATACTTGATTGTTTCATCATCACACCGCCACGTGTCTCAAAAAAACACCCTATAGATTGAATCCTGTCAAAATAGTGTTCAAAAAGATGTAAAGGTTCGTTTACGTGGATGTCTATTTCTCCTTTTATAAGTGATTCAAATCCATCATAATGCTCCTTTGGTTCTATGAGTTCCACTTGAAGTCCTGCACTCTCATAAGCTTTGGTATAAACTCCGGCAATAAAAGGTAAGTGGTCTGGATTGAGAAACCACTCTAAAGCAATTTTGATTGTTGTCATCTAAAAGCCTCCATATTTTTTGTAAATTATATGGGAAACTATTAGTCGTTTGTATATGAATGATGTTATTTGGTATGGTTTATGAAATCAGAAGCAAATCTTATACCCTACACCATATTCGGTGATGAGGTATTTAGGGTTTGTAGCGTTATCGTTTATTTTTTTTCTTATATTTTTTATATGGTAGTCTAGAGAGCGATTATTGATACTTATTGATGATAAACACTCTATAAGATAGTCACGGTTTACAACGTTGTTTTTATTTTTTATTAAAATTGACAATATATCAAACTCTGTTTTGGTAAGATTTATAGGCTCACCGTCAAAGTATATAGTATTTTCTGATATTTCAAAAGTTTTACTTTTTTCCAGTATAAAACCTGTATGGTTACGTAGTTGAACCCATATTCTAGCTTCCAATTCTTCCGGGTCTATCGGTTTTACCATATAGTCACTTGCTCCTAGTTTAAAGGCTTGTAGTTTGACATTTTTATCTGAATAGGCACTAGTAACTATTACAGGTATATTAATTTTGTGTTTACTTAAAAATTTAAGCACTTCAAAACCGTTGAAATCAGGCATATTTATATCAAGAAGAATAATAGAGTATTTTTTAAAATTAATATGTGATATTGCACTTGTGACAGTGTCAAATATATCTACGCTAAAATCTATATTATCCAAATAATCTTTTAATAGCAAAGCAGCTTCATAATCATCTTCAATCAGTAAAATATTATTAAACAAATTTCACTCCGTCACATAGGGTTATAAAATATTACACGAAATAAACTTATGTTAAGTTTTATAAAATATTGCTATAATAAAAAAACTATTTGGAGACAATTATTATTTTAAATGCTTAGAGTTTTATTTTATGTTTTTTTATTGTCAAGTATCGTATATTCCAAAGAGTTGCAAAATGTAACCCTACAATTAAAATGGAAGCACCAATTTCAATTTGCCGGATTTTATATGGCAAAAGAGAAGGGTTTTTATGATGAGGTAGGGATAAAAGTAGATATACAAGAGTATCAAGATGGAATTATAGTAGATGATGTACTAAGCGGCAAATCAACCTTTGGGATTGATGACTCACAGCTTATTTATCATAAACTATCAGGGAAAAACGTAGTAGGTCTTTTTCCTACATTTCAAGACTCCCCTTTGGCTATTATGAGTACCAAAAAAATAGAGAAAATTCAAGACTTAAATAATCATGAAATTCAATTTTCCAAAAACGCACTACACAATATCTCCATGAAAGCTATGTTACTCTCTCAAGGTGTAAATATTAAAACAGTTGAATTAAAAAACAAAGTTAAACACCTATTAGATGGGAAAATAGATGCCATAAGTGGATATTTATCAAACGAACTGTTTTTGATAAAGCAAAACGGTATGGAGTACAATATCTATCACCCAAGGGATTACGGGTTTAATTTTTACGGTGATATTTTATTTACATCAAAGCAAACAGCACAAAACAACCCTGAGCTTATGTACAATTTTACGGAAGCTACAAAAAAAGGGTGGGAGTATGTATTCCAAAATACAGATGAAACCATAGAGGTCATACTAAATAAATATAACACGCAAAACAAATCTAAAGAGTGGCTATTTTATGAATATGAAGTTCTTAAAGAATTTAGCGGTTATCAAAAAGATTTCGGTGAGCTAAAACAAGATAAAATAAGTGAAATAGGAAAGGTTATATCTATTCTTATCCCTAATAAATATAATATACACACTTTGGATGATTTTATTTGGAATAGTGATAAGGAGTTATTAAAGCATCTCAAAGGTGATTATTTTAGATTTCACAATAACTTTAGAGTATGTACCAATTATGACCTTATGCCGATTGATGGAATCAAAGATGGCAAAGTATCAGGTATTGCCGGTGATGTGTTGGATAAAATATCAAAAGAATTAGAGATTACATTTATTCCTATAGATATAAACTCCCGTGAAGAGCGTTCAACAAAATCAAATCGAGGTGAGTGTGATTTGATAAGTATGAGTACAACTTTGGGTAAAGAGCATAATATGAAACCTTCAAAAAGATTTTTGAGTGGATATTTTGTTGTTGTCTCAAATCTTGATGTACCTTTTTTGAATACAGATGATAAAATAATCAAAAACAAAAAATATATCACAAGGTACGATGCCTACTCCTCTTATTTACAAGAGTTATACCCTGACATAAATATTATAGTAAATGAAAATATTGATGAAGCTTTACAAATGGTCAAAAAAGGAAAGGTTGACGGTTTTATAGTTGATAATATGATAGCAGATAGGATAATACAAGATTTTGGTTACGGTAAGTACAAAATTTCAGGTGTTTTAGCAGTAGAAAATCCTATTCAAGGTGGCTTTGCAGTTATTGACTCGAAGCTTGAGTTATTAAAGGCGATAGATGTGATATTAGGTGGTATATCGGAAGAAGAGATAAACAATATCAAAGAGAAATGGAGTTTAGTCCGATATACGCAAGTAATAAACAATGAATTTATTTGGGAAGTTGTTATAGGATTTGCCATATTGTTACTTATAGTCTCTTTCTTAGCTTATGTTTTGAGATTACATAATAAAACATTAAAACAGCAAATTGCACTTGAAATAGAAAAAAATACAAATCAACAAGCTATTATGTTCCAACAAGCAAGATTTGCNNTGGGTGAAATGATTTCTATGATAGCTCATCAGTGGCGTCAACCTCTAAATCATATCTCACTTATTGTAAATAACCTCTTTCTTAAACATAAAAAAAATGCTCTAAACGATGATGTGGTAAATGATGTAAAAAAACAGTTTCAACACAATATTG
>DISL01000011.1 GCA_002421845.1 Epsilonproteobacteria bacterium UBA6211
TTTTCGATTATCTCGTCAGGTATTCCGCCACCGTTATCTTGGATATAAACCACCACGTCATTATCAACTTCTTCTATAAAAATATGTATCTTTTTATCTTCTACCGCTTTTTCAACCAAAATATCTTTTGCATTATTTAAAATATTCAAAAATACTTGAGAAAGCTCACTTTGGCTACCTTGCACGATAAAAGCATTAGATTTAAAATCGGTCATTACCCTGATAGAATTATCTTTATAAGCTGCTGAAATGATTTTCAAAGTGCTATTTAAAGAATCTATCAAGTTAAAAGGTTCTTTTTTCTCATCTTTTCTAAAAAACCCTCTAAAGTCTTCAATAGTCTGAGTCAAAAACTTCACATAATACATAATATCGTCGAATGCTTTTTGAACATCTTCATTGCCGGCAACACCAAGCTCCAACTGCAACTTCATACCTGAAGATGTGGTACTTATTGCACTAAGAGGTTGACGCCATTGATGTGCAATATTCCCTATCATTTCACCGAGTGCAGCATAACGAGATTGTTGAATCATTTGTTGATCTTTTTTTCTATTCTTTTCAACCTCAATAATTACTTTTTGTTTTAGATTTTCATTTAAATCCTGCAACTCTTTGGTTTTTTCTTTTACGATACTTTCAAGATTTTCATTTAAAATCTGCAAAGATTTTTGAGTTTCTACCTCTATTGTAATATCATTTAAAGCAACAACCAATATATGGTCATCATTAACAAAAGTTTGTCTATCGATATTAAGTTTAAAGTGATATACCCTACTATTCTTTTTGATTGCCACACGATGGTCAAGTTCTGGATTATGATACACATACTCTGCCCAATTATCACCGTTGTAATCTTTTTTTAGGATATATCTTAAATCATTTTCAAAAGGGATAAAGTAATCACATATACATTCATGTACCTTTAAAAACTCTTCTAAATTCTTAAACTCATTTAAAAAACCAAACATTGCCAAGTTGGCATCAAGTATTTTAGCACCGCTTGTAACAAGTACTATATTAGACTGTGCATCCAAAATCCCACGAACGAATAGCTTTTGATTTTCCAACTCTTCCAAATTTGAGTTGAGCTTATTATTCAAACTAAACAACTCTTTATTTGTTCTATTTATATTACGTGAAATTGCATATCCAAGAACCAAAACAAAGATTAAAATCAATATTACTAATGATACCTCAATTACAACATATGAAGCTTTTTTAGACTCTATCTCCTCTTGAAGTTTCATAAGTTTTAACTCACCTTCATAAAGAAGTCTTGAATTATTCTCTGCAAATCTTATAAAAAAAGCAGGTATAGACCTATGAAAAAGTTGTAATTCTCTAACACTATTTGAAAACTCTTGAAGATTATTATTCAATAATGCATCTTGCCTTTTATCAATAAGCTCAATCAACTTTTGTTTCAAATCAAAAAATTCTTGAATTTTAGGCTTTATATCTATTACTTCTAGTACCAGCTGTTCATCGTTCTCTTTTTCATAAACTACTTCTCTTTCAATACTATGTTGGTTAACTATATTTAAACGTATTACACGTTTTAAAGTTCCACCATTTTCAAGAATATTCAAAGTATTTTCAATACTATGAACAATATTATTAATCTCATCATCAAGAGTTTTAATCATCCTTTTACTTGAAGAAGTTGTTGCTAATTCAAAAAATAAAGACCTTAACTGCTGAATATCTTCAGATAAAAACTCACCTATACTAATCTTCGCCTTATGATTTACGGTTTGTTTTTCCAAATCATTCAATAAATCAGAAAAAATATAATTCACCCCTACAATGGAAAAAACACCAATAACAAATATCAGTAAGAGTGCTAAAAGTTGCCTATATGTATTATTTGAACCGCTCATTAATCAACAAATCCGTATTTTTTCATTATTGCTTGTCCATCTTTAGCTGCCATATAATCTATGATTTTTTTGGTTATCTCTTTGTTTTTAGAACTTTTTAACAATATAGCAGGAATATGCATTTTAGGTGCATATTTTTCATCTATATTTACGATGTCAATAGTACCGCTATTTTCCACAAAAGAAACCGTTGATTTCCAATTTATAGCCATATCTATAGTTTTTTTATTTATAGCTGCATTTATATTTCTAGAATCTGTACCGACTTCTACTGCGTTCAAGTAAGCATCCTCAAAAAACTTTTTACCGCCGTAATTTTCCAAAATAGTTTTTGTCATTTTACCTATACTACCGGTGTTATAGTCACAAAGCATCGTAGATATATCAGTTCTTAGCAAATCTTTCAAATTTTGTACTTTATTAGGATTACCCTTTTGTACAAATATTGCTGCTTGATTATACCCTATAAACTTCATATAATCTTCAAAGTAACCTTGAGGTTTATACTCTTTTATATACCTTTCTTCACCCGGTATATAAATATCACCAGTATTAGACGTTTTTAGTGCATTAAATAAATCCGCACTACCGCCTTGAGTCATCACTATCTTAACATCTAATTCTTTTTCAAGTATTGTTGAAATCTCTTTAACAGGATTTACCATAGTTATACCGCAATATATCAATATTGTTTCCTTATCCTTGGCAAACAAA
>DISL01000004.1 GCA_002421845.1 Epsilonproteobacteria bacterium UBA6211
ATTCATAGGAGTTGAAGAGCATTTACATATGCTTCTTATATTGATTTAAGTACCATTCAATAGTTTTAACAATTCCACTATCAAAGTTCTCATCAGCCTTCCATCCAAGTTCATTTTCAAGCTTTGTAGCGTCTATGGCATATCGTCTATCATGACCTGCACGATCATCAACAAAAGTTATAAGTTCCTTATAACTTTGGATTTGGGATGTAGGGGTTGGGATTTTGTTTGTTTCATCATATCCTAAATCCTCTATCCTAAATCCTGTATTGCGTGAAATGGGATGGACTTCGTCCAAAATCGTACATATTCTATCTACTATTTGCAGATTTGTTCTTTCATTTCTACCACCGATATTGTATGTTTCACCTTTTTTACCATTGTGATAAACTAAATCAATCCCCTTACAGTGGTCTAGCACATAAAGCCAATCTCTTATATTTTTTCCATCTCCATAGATTGGAATAGGGTTTCCTTTGAGTGCATTTCTTATGATAGTAGGTATTAGTTTCTCATCGTGTTGTTTTGGTCCATAGTTATTTGAACAGTTTGTAATCACGCAATTCATTCCAAATGTTTCTACATAAGCTCTCACTATCATATCAGATGATGCCTTTGATGCTGAATATGGAGAGTTGGGTGCATATGGTGTTTTTTCAGTAAATAAATCATTTGGGTCTTCACTAAGTGTTCCATATACTTCATCTGTAGAGATATGGTGAAATCTTGGTAAATTAAATCCTGAATCAAGTTCAGGATGACGAGAACTGTCATTGCGGACTTGATCCGCAATCTCAGAACAACAAAAACGCCTCTTATACACAAATGGCTTCTCCATCCAATACTTATAAGCTACATCAACTAATGTATATGTACCATTTACATTTGTTTGTACAAAAACACCTGGATTTTTGATACTATTGTCCACATGAGATTCTGCTGCAAAGTGAATAACACCTTGTATATCATATTCAGAGAATATAAACTCTACAAGCTCACGATTACATATATCACCTTTGATAAACTTGTATCTAGGATTTGCTTCACACTCTTTTAGATTTTCTAAATTACCTGCATAAGTTAAAAGGTCTAGATTCACTAGATTATAATTTGGATATTTTTCTAAGAAATACGGTACAAAGTTACTACCTATAAATCCTGCACAACCTGTCACTAGAATAGTTTTATTATTGTTATTGAACATTTATTTTCTCTCTCCTAATCTTTTCAAACAATCATCCAATCCATCTTTCCAATATGGTATTTCTATATTAAAAGTAGATTTTATCTTATTTTTGTTTAATAAACTATAATGTGGTCTCTTTGCAGGAGTGGGATAATCCTTGGTTTCTATTGGATTAACTTTACAAGATAGTTTTGCCATACGCATAATCTCTTTTGCAAAATCATACCAAGACAATACTCCTTCACTTGAATAGTTATATATTTCTACTTTAGAATTTTCTATTTGTGGGATAATCTCCAAAATCATTCTTGCCAAATCTTTGGCATAAGTTGGAGTTCCTACTTGGTCATATATTATACCTAACGATTCTTTCTCTTTACCAAGTCTTAGAATAGTTTTTACAAAATTATTGCCATAATAGCTATAAACCCAAGAAGTTCTGATAATTATAGAATTTGTAGGATTTATGTTTATTAGTTCCTTTTCACCTTCAAGTTTTGTTTTACCATAAATTGATTGTGGATTTGTTTGAAACTCTTCACAGTATGGTTTATATGACTTACCATCAAACACATAATCAGTAGAAATATGGATTAATTTAATATCTAGTTCTTTAGATACCAATGCTAGTTTTTTAACTGCTTTTCTATTAACTAAATCTGCATTAATCTCATCACTTTCTGCTTTATCAACTGCCGTATAGGCTGCACAGTTTATGATGACATTTATATGATTACTGTGGCAAAAACTTCTAATATTGTCTTTATCGGTAATATCTATATCATTTCTAATTGTAAAGAAAAAATTATAAGAGTAATCTCTTGATAGTTCTTTTATTTCATTTCCAAGCTGTCCACTTGATCCAGTTACTAGAATATTAAGCATAATAATCTACTCCAAACTCAAATAAATCATTTGTATCTTTTAATAATGGTTGTTTTGTATCTTTAGCTGATAAATTTAATTCCTGAGCGTCAAGTAACCAATCAATATTTAAATCTTTGTCATCAAATGATATTCCTCTATCATTCTGCGGAGAATAGTAGTTATCTACCTTATAAGCAAAAATAGTATCATCTTCAAGTACTACAAATCCATGAGCAAAGCCTCTTGGAAGTAACATTTGTCTTTTATTTTCACTTGAGAGTTCCACTGCTACATGCTTTCCAAATGTTGGAGAGTTTTTTCGTATATCTACTGCTACATCAAGCACTCTTCCCTGTATAACTCGCACTAACTTTGTTTGAGCTGCCGGGTGTAGTTGGTAATGAAGACCTCGAAGGACTCCTTTTGAGCTTTTTGATTCGTTATCTTGACAGAAGTTTATTTTATAACCTAAAAACTCTTCAAGTTTATCTTGCCTGAATGTTTCTACAAAGTATCCACGACTATCTCCATGAACAGTTGGTTCAATGATAACTACATCTGGTATCTCTGTTCTAATAAACTGCATATTATTTTACTCTTCTTGGCTGATTTGCTATATTAATCAAATATTGCCCATATTGATTCTTCTTTAGCGGTTCTGCTAGTTCTAGAAGTTTTTCTTTTGTAATATAACCCATTTCATATGCTATCTCTTCAAGACAAGCTACCTTGAGGGATTGTCTATTTTCAATAGTTTGTATAAATTGACTAGCCTCAAGAAGAGATTCATGGGTACCTGTATCTAACCATGCGTATCCTCTACCCATAAGTTCCACTTTAAGTCTTGATTCATGCAGATACATTTCGTTTAAGGTTGTAATTTCCAGTTCACCTCTATCAGACGGCTTTACTTCTTTTGCTTTTTTAACTACATCATTAGGATAGAAGTATAACCCTACCACGGCATAATTAGACTTTGGATTTTTTGGTTTTTCTTCTATACTTATTACATTACCTTTGGCATCAAACTCTGCAACACCGTATCTATCAGGGTCTTTTACGTAATATCCAAATACGGTAGCTTTATTTTCTTCTTTTACATTTTTTACGCTTGTTGCTAAAAGTTTTGTAAGTCCATGTCCATAAAATATATTATCACCTAATACCAAACAAGCATCATCACCGTATAAGAACTCTTCACCAAGAATAAAAGCCTGTGCCAAACCATCTGGAGAAGGTTGGACAATATATTCAAATCTCATACCTAAATCACTACCGTCACCTAATAAATTAATAAAGCTTTGTTGGTCCTGCGGTGTAGTAATAATAAGTACTTCTTTAATTCCTGCAAGCATAAGAACGGACAAAGGATAATAAATCATCGGCTTATCATATATAGGCACAAGTTGTTTTGATACACCTTTTGTTATTGGGTAAAGTCTTGTCCCGCTTCCCCCTGCTAATATTATCCCTTTCATCTATTCTGCTCCTTTTTTCATTCAAATATGTAATTTATCCCTACTAGCCACTATAAATATCCCTATAAAAAGAACAAATAATGCCATAGGAAATTGATTTTCAAATATATTTTCCACCATAGATGCGGAAGAAAACACCGCTATAAATATATACCTCAGATTTGACAAATTAGTACTTTTAATATTTATTTTAGCAATACTATACCATATCATAATATAAAAAATAAGACCTACCATACCCAACTTAACAAATATTTCCACAAACTGATTATGGAAATTCCCGACATCATGTACTACATGTAGTGATTTATCTTCATTTCTAAGAGAGTAATCCCTGATACTATCACCTTCCGAACCTGCACCTACTCCAAATAAAAAATTGTCTTTAATAATATCTACGGAAACTATCCAACTACCCAATCGCATTCCAAAAGAACCTTGGTATTGACTTGTACTATCTGCTTTTATATGACTAATTTCTTTTGCCCCCTGATCAAACCTAGTTTTAAACACAGGACTTACATGATATGCAGTATAAAAAATTGCCACAACAAGTAAGAGCATACTAAAAAATGCTTTAATTTTACTTTTTATATTTAAAAATCCAACGGCAAAGATAGATACGGCAAAAGCAAAATGCCCTGTTCTACCACCGTTTAGAAAAAGATTTGATGTCACAAATAGAAAATAAATAAAATAGAAAGTTTTTAAGCCGATATTATTCGTAGCAAAAAATCTATTAAGTAACAACAATGAAGTAAAGGTCAAAAAAGTTGCATAATCCAAATGATGCATAAAAGGTGTAGGGTCGTGTGGTACACCTACACCATAAGGCAAAATCCAAAGCTCAAAGAATATACCGTATGATAATATTTCACTTATTAACATCCCCAGTAAAAAAGCCGTAATAACTTTTGATATATTTTCAGCTTTTAATGATGTACTTATCACTAACAACGGTAGAAGAATCAATCGTAAAGTTTTGGTTGCATCATCTAATCCGTCTTTTATATTATTTACATCTGTCCAACTAATAGAGATATAACAAAAGACTATGAATAATCCTAATGCTATAATAATACTATTGTCTTTTAGTTGATTAATTTTCCGTTTAAAATCACCTTCTATTAACCACAACAATATCATAAGTACAGATAATATAGATATACCTGCCCTAGAAATAGGAACTACAAAAGCAAAAAGTATTATTAAATAATTAATTCCGGCACTAGCTATTTTTTTTCTATCTAAAAACAATAAGCTATTCAATGTAAATCCAATTCTTCTATAATCTTGTAATAAACCGTCTCTGCTGAAATATTCTTCATACAAATATTATCCAGACACTCTTCCATTACCTTAGTTTTATAGCATGGGCTACACTTCACTCCTGACTTGATTATAAATACATCATTATACGGTGTTTTATACGGTCCTGTTTGTTCTTCAGGTGTAGGACCTATAAGACAAAAAACAGGTGTACTTACTGCTGATGCTATATGTGCAGTTCCCGTATCAGTCACCACTAATGCTTTTGCATTTTCTACTACACTTACCATTTGCGGTATAGATACCTGACCTACTAAATCTATCACATTATCATCGTAAGGCTTTATCGGTTCAAAGAAAGCCTCTTCACCTTTTGCCCCAATCATAACCACTTTCATCTCATTTGGTATCATTGTCAAAAGTTCTTTCCAATGACCATGTGGCCATGCTCTGTAATTAATCCCTTTTTTCTTATTATGGGAATTACTTGGGCTAAATATTATATAACTATCAGGTAAAGCAAATTTTGTTTTAATATCATCAAACTTAGCTCCTACCAATCTTGGATACGATTTATCAAGATTTTCTTTAGAGATTACGTTTGAATAAAATTCTTTGCAAATTTCAACCATATGCGTTTTTGTTATATTTATATTTTCACAAAACCAACCTGCTTTTCGCTTTGCTTTTATTTTTTCGACAAAACTCTTAAACTGTTTCCCCATTTCGAAGTTTATAAGTAAATCATAAGGCTCTTTCTGTGATTCCTTGATAACCGCTTTTTTTTGAGAACTAAATATAATAGGTACTTTTTTGTGCTTTAAAAGAAAAACATTATGCACTCTTTCATCACAATCAAATAATTTGGCACTTGAAGGAGTTGTAACAAAATCTATTTGAACACCTTCGCCGTATTCAAATTTTAAGGCATCAATCACGGAAGTAGAATACACCAAATCACCCAAAGCACCACATCTTACTACAAGTACTCTCATCTGATACTACCCCGTGAGTAAATTTCCGGGTATTCTTCTTTAAATCTTCTATGTTGCCACATCCACAAATCAGGAAGCTCTCTAATTTGCTTTTCGATAATATCGGCTTGTGCTTGCGTTAATGACTCAATAGTTGATCCAGAAGTAACTTCTATAGGAGGATAAACTTTAATTTCATACTTACCGAACTCTTTTAAAACAACAAAAGCAGGTAACAAAACAGCATCAAATTTCATTGCAAGGCGTGCCGGAACATCTGTTTGTAGTGCTTTTTTACCGAATAGCTTGATCTCTATACCGCCCTTTGTAGGTGCCGTATGTTGATCTACTACAAGCCCTACGTTATGACCGCTTTTCAAAGCTTTCATAAGCCCTCTTGTTGCACCGCTTCTATCTAATATCTCACAGTTATCAAGCTTTCTACTTTCCTTTAATTCATTATTTAAATATTGATTATTCAAAGGTCTTCCGACAACGCTTATCGGCTTATACTTTGAAAAATATTTACTCAATAACTCCCAATTACCGTAATGAGCAGAGATAAAGATAATACTTTTGTTCTCTTTAATTGCTTCCAGAATATATTCTTCACCGTTAATAGATACTTTATTTGAAATCTCTTCAACGCTTAGTGTTGAGTTAACTACAAATTCATATAAATTATAAACCAAATTCTTATATGAGTTCTCTATAATAACCTTTTTTTGTTCATCACTTAAGCTATCACCAAAAACAAAATCTAAATTTGCCCTCGGTATATGCCTATGCATACCGTCAAATTTAACCACAAGAACACTCACCAAATCTAGAAACTTGTTTGCTAAACCCTTTGGCATAACAAAAAACAACAACTTAACAATCTTAAAAAGAATAAAAAATAAAAAATCTTTCAAAACAAATTCTTTAAAATATCTCTGCAAAAAACAACCTTAACATTTAAATATGTTCTTATTGTACAGTAAAATAAATTATAGATTAATAAATTAACTTTTACTCAATTAATGCAGACACCTTAAATTCAGCACCTTTGTATATAGCACCGTTATATTCAAACTCACAGTTTTTGACTTTTATATCACCTTTCAAATGTTCTTTGACTATTTGATAAGACATATTAAGACCTATTCCGGTACCTAAAGATTTGTGTTTGGTAGTAAAATACGGGTCAAAGATTTTATCCATTATATCATCGTTTATCCCGCCTCCGCTATCTTTTACGGATATTTCAATAGTATCATCATCTAAAATTTCACTATTTATAATTATTACACCGTTTTGATTGATTGCATCTTTTGCATTTTTAATGATATTTAACAATACTTGTTGTAAACCGTTTGAATAACTAACCATATTTAAATTTTCTACATTATTTACTATTGCTATATTATTGACTGCAAAATATGTTCCGAATATATTTATTACATCATCCACCAAAAGGCGAATATTAAACTCGCTTTTTTCTTGATTAGGTCTGAAAAAGTTTCTAAAACTCTCTATGGTATTTGAAAGATAGTGTGAATTCTTTGTAATCATATCCATATATTTATGGAGTGATTCTTTATCCAAAATTCCTAACTCATCACTTACCTTAACCGCACTTGCACTACTTGTAATAGCACTAAGAGGTTGTCTCCATTGATGGGCAATATTGGCTATCATTTCACCCATTGAAGCCATTTTAGTCTGTTGAATAAGCATCAAGTCTTTTTCTCTTAGCTTTTGAACACTCTCTTCTACTCTTTGCTCCAAAGTTTGATTAATTTTTTCTTGCAGACGAAGTTCTAATCCCATATTATGTTCCGTGGATACGTCTCTTATACTTGACCTATAGCCCAAAAAGTTCCCGTTTTCATCATATATACTTTGCCACGACATTGCAACCCAAACTACGGAATCATCTTTCTTGATAATTCTGAACTCAAAATCTTGTCCACTATTACCTTGCAAAGCCAATAAATGTTGATGATAAACTATTTCTTGATCATTATCCATAACAATACAAAAAGGGAAATTTGTAAGAAACATTGCCTCTTTTAAACTATATCCAGAAATTCTCTCAACCGCAGGATTAATCCACTTCAACTTTCCGGTCTCGTCAAACCAATTTTCCCAAGAATACGTATAATCTGCTATAGTTTGAAACTTTTGATTATTTTTTTTGATTGTTTCAAACTGTTCTGAAATTGTAGTTATCATATTATTAAAAGAGCGTGACAGTAAAGCTACCTCATTACACTCTTTAATATCTTCTATTTTGACGTTAAAATTACCGTTACTTATATCCATTGCAGCAGTTGTTAATTTGTCAAGATTTTTTGTTAGCCACAAAACAACAACAAATAACAATATAAACCCAAGCAAAAGTCCAACTATCGATATTATAATACTTTGATAAATAATCTGTTGCTTTGCACTATTTAAAAACGAGATATCCAAGCCAAAATAAACGGTTGCATAATTTTGACCGTAAAAATCTATATCATGCTTTGTATGATAGATATTATCAGGTGCTTTAAAATCTTCACTTAATGCGTGTAGCTCCTTTGATTCATCAAAATTAGAACTTAACAAAATCCTATCATCTTTTTTGATTACGATATAAGAAATCTTATCAGTGGATGTTAACTCATCTATAATAGATTTAATAGAACCGTAATCCCTAGCTATAAGAAGTCCCGACAAAGTACTTGTCATACTATACTTTACTTCACTTATATTATTTTGAGCTTGTTCAATCAAATGTTGCTCTGTTGTCTTAATATTATTATAAATAAGAAAAAAAATCAGTGCAATCTGAACGATTGATGATAAAAAAAGTAATTTAAATTTTAAACTTTGAAAAACTCTCATCAACCTACTCTATAAATTTCTTCGTCTCAGTTATAAATAAAACCAAACTATCCAAATCTTTTTTTGTAATATCCGTATATCCAAGAAAACCAGTACTGGCAAAAAAATCTTTCCCTTTTTCTGTGGTCTCAAAATTTTTCAGTGCTTTTTTAAACTTAACAACACTATCCTTATCTGTTTTTGGACTTGCCAAAGTAAATACATGTGGAACCTTAATCTCTCCCTCTATTATCTTTATCTTTGACATATCTATATTTGAAGACATTTGATTTATAGGTGTATGAGTCGTTATTGCTACATCACTCTCACCGAAGATTACACTTGTCACAGCTGCTTGGTGTGTCTTTGTGTTAATAATCTTATTTTTATCTATACTAATACCGTTAGAAGTTATCTCAACTAGTCCACTTATGGAAGAGATGGAAAGATGATTTGATAATGCTATTTTTTTATTCTTTACATCCGCAACTTTTGTTATACCTGAGTCACTTCTTACAACATATACAGGCTTTAATAACCTATCATACCTATACAAAGGTACAAAACCGTTGATTATGTGTATAGCCCCAAAATGAGGAGGGGTTATTATTATGTCATAATAATCATTTTTGGTATTCTCATAAAACTGCATAAAATCTTGAGCGGTATATATCTCAATATCAACCCCTAACTCTTTTGATAGATGTTCTCTTAAGTCATTGTGTATTTTAATAATCTGAATCGGGTCAGTATATGGGAATATACCTAACTTCAAACTTTTTGAGAATCCAAATGAAGAGCAGATAATCAAAATAAAAAAAATATACTTTAACTTAACAAACATAAACACCCCCTAAACATTATATACCATAAAATACTATTCACATTATATTTAATAAAGCCTTAAATATCGTTACGACTTCTAATCATCTTTTTTGTCAAGTTTTGCCAATATCTCCTTCAATGCCCCTATCTCTTTACGATAACCTTCAGCCTCTTCTTCATTATCCGCATTTTTTGCTTTCTTTTTAAGCTTAGATATTTTTTCTTCTATCTCTTCTTGCAATTCTTTAACTTTTTTCTTTTTAACATCTTCGCCGTTTAAAGCTTCCAAATACTCTTTCGCCATTTCGTATATTTTTTCTAATTTCATAGTTGCTCTCCTATTTTTTTGATTGTTATATCTTCTATCCATAATATCTTAGCCACATTTATCAACTTATTGGTTACATTATAAGCATTTGAACTATCATTTAAAAGCGTAGTTGCCATTTTCTTATCTATCTTATTTTCTCTAATCAAAGCATCAATTCTACCACTTGCTATAACATCCATATTTTTCAAATAATCTTTTAATACTTTTGATTTTGCAAGAACATCAAGTTCATCATGACTATTTTTTATTTGATTTATAACATCCATAGTTTTGGCTATAGATATTCTAAGCAAATTATATTCTTCTTTAATATAGTCATTATTACTTTGAAGATATTGTGCTATATTTTTTTGAAGTTCTTTTGTATCTTTTACTGCTTCTGCTATATCTCTACAAGCACTTCTAAGACCATATATATACGATTTTTTACTATCTTCTAATTTATTGATAAAATATGTTGAGTAATCAACAATATCGCTATAAAGAGATTTTATTCTTGTTTGATAAAAATTATCTATATCAAGCTCTATTATATCGGTAGATTCTCTTACTATACTATCTATATTTTGTTGACCAAGATACCTATGGCGATGCAACATAATTGCATGACTCAAAACCTCTGTTGCATTTTCATAAAGATGAATAACCTCTTTTTTAGTTGCTTCAAAAGCTGCCGAAGGTACAGCCACAGCTTCCATATCTAAATATCTAGGTTTTGATATGTAGTTTTCCACATCTTCCACAAAAAGAGTTTTTAGATAAGTCACAAGTCTCGGTATAAAAAATGCCCAAATAAGTAAACCGAATAAGTTAAAAAAAGTATGAAATAAAGACAATTTCATAGCAAAGTCATCAGGTGATATACCTACATAACCAGCCATCATATCGACAAAATCAACAAAATAATAAAGAATAAAAATAACAGCAAAAGCCGTAATAGCATTAAACAATACAAGTCCTACTGCCAAACGCTTACTATTTGCATTTGAGACCATGGCACCCATTGCAGCCGTGATAGTAGTACCTATATTTGCCCCTATAGCAAGAGCGATTGCGTTGAGATACATAATCTGACCGGTAGCAAGAGCCGTAATAGTAAGGGCAAGCATTGCACTACTTGATTGTAAAATAACGGTTGCCACTATACCAATCACAACATATATCAATACCCCTTTATATCCTTCTACGGCAAACTGAGACAAATCTATACCCTCTTTTAGGTGTTCAAATCCATCTTTCATATACCCTATACCAAGAAAAACAAAGCCAAGTCCTAGCAAAATATTGCCCATTCCTTTTGTGCTTTTTTTCTCAAAGAATCGAAGAATTACACCGAATATAATCATAGGTAAAGCATAAGCTGCTATATCTATTTTTAGACCAAAAGTTGATACTATCCATGCCGTAGCCGTTGTACCAAGATTTGAACCGAAAGTAACACCTATAGCACTTGAAAGGGTTATAAGCTTAGCAGATAAAAATGATATTACTATAATAGCAATCAATGATGAGCTTTGCAAAATTGCAGTCGCAATAACCCCTAAAGAGATTGACTTTGGTATCGTATCCGTTGTCTTGGCAATTACTTTTTCAAGCATACCCCCACTAAAAAGCTTAAAGCCATCCTCCATAAAGTGCATACCTATAATAAATATACCGACTCCGGCAACTATATATTTCGAATCTTCACTTATAAAAAGCAAATAAGCCAAACCGCCAAGCAGTAAATAAACCAAAGACTTTTTAATCATTACATTTGCCCCGTAATACGCAAAATTGTTTTAATACCACCATCTTTTGTCTCCACTACAATACTTGCACGTAAAGAACCTTTTTGAGAGTTAATAGTACCTTCAATACTTTTTAATACATGCCAATATTTCTCATAAAAAGGAGTATCTATCTCTTTAATTTTTTCTCTTTTTATAACTTCAACTATCTCGTAAATAGAATGAACATAAAAAATCTTATTGATAGCACGTTGTATTCTATAATCTTTCATTATCTCAAGGTTTTTAATCCAAACATCTTTTTCAATCTCACTCAAAGCTTTTTGATTTCTTATATCTTCTATTTCTTGATCTAATTTCTTTTCATAGCTAACCGCTTCATTCTCAACACTATCCGACAATGAAGGCTCATATTGAAGCATAGTATTTAATATCTCTTCATCACCGACTCTTTTAGTACCTAAATCATAAGAATAATGTTTATTCTCACTAAAATCTTTATCTATAGCTTTTAATATTTGAATAGAAATCATAAGATAAACATACTTATCTTCTTTACCGTCTTTAAACTCAACACCATACTGTGATATCATAGGTCTAGGACCTGAATATCTTATTTTCCTCATTAAACACCTCTTGATTACATTATTGAAATAATTCTACTCTCTTTATCTTTTAGTTTAGCTTAATGTTATTTATGGTGATAATTTTCTTTCAATTTAACACAAAATTAACAATTTTTAAGTAAAATGCAACTTATGATAAAACAAAAAATACTTTTATTGGAAGATGATATATTATTTGCACAAAGCTTGTGCGACTATTTGGGTGAGTGCGGTTTTT
>DISL01000110.1 GCA_002421845.1 Epsilonproteobacteria bacterium UBA6211
TGTGTCTTATCGCGGAAGTCAGGAGTTTTGATTTGTGTAGTTGTATGTTAATCCTATGGTTGCTTGTTTTGAGTATTCATACGATAATCCAACACCGATATTATAAATCTCATCATCTCTTTTTGTTAGGAAGTTTATATCTTTGTATTTGTAATCCACATCACTATAAGAGATATTTGAATTTAGACTTATTTGTGAAGATAACTTGTAGGTATGATTTAGTCTCAATGTAAAATAGTCTCTTGATACATCCGTTCTTACATTTTTGTCTCTTTTTTCAGTACCTAAAATAGCTTCAAGTCCTATTATTCCGTATTTGTTGTCTTGTTGCATTATTTTATTTGACAACTCATAACTAATGGAATCTTTATTTGTATTTGGCTTAAAGAAATCTTTTTGAGTCACTTTTATAGAGCCTTCGTAAATAAGATTATCTTTGATAAGGTGAGAAATCTTAGGTGCTATATAGTAGTTGTTTAGATATGCTTCATCATCATACCAAATATGGTCAATCCCAAAAGTCATCATATAGTTTGTTTTATCTACAGTATAAATAGGTGTAGTACTAAAAGATATAAGAGATAAATCTTTTGAACTATCTTCCGTATATACTTGTCTATAAAATGTAGCACCGTTTCTAAATGCTAAGTTTTCAGCATATTTGTATATGTGGTTAAATACTGCACCAATCTCTTGAAATGTCGAGTCTTTTTCTTTTTCAGGGGTTAGATTTAGGTTTGTGGTTAGTTGTGGAATATATACTGAATATGAGCTGACCCCTGTGGTGTTGTTGATATTTGTATCAAATCCATATCCCACTAAAACCCCAAAGTTTGTGAAGTGTTTTTTGGTTTTTGAGTCTATTGTATTTAGTCTTGTGAGGATATTGCTTTTTACTATTTCAGGTACTGTAGGGTCGGCTAAGATAATATCAAATCTACTTCTTGCCTCATCGTACATACCAAGCATAAAATATGTTTGGGCAGTCTCAAGAATAACTCTTTTATTGTTTGGCTCATTTATAGCTACCCTTTCATATGCTGCTAAAGCTTGTTCATAATCTCCAAGCTCATAATAGCTTCTACCTATATAGTAGTCCACCTTTGCACTATCGGAAAAACTTTTGATTTTTAAAAACTCTTCAAGAGCTACTTTATAGTTTTTGTTTTGATAGCTTTTCATAGCTTTTGTGATGATAGTTTGAGATAAGTTTTGTGTTTCGTTAGCAAGTAGTAATGATGATACTACAGTTAGCGATAATAATATTTTTTTCATTATTCTTTCCCCGCTTTAAATACGCCTGATGCTTTGTAACTTTCAGTAAAATTACCAAAAATCATACCTTCTACGGCAAAATTACCACCCAAAGTTTTTATAGCACCGTCTCCGTAAAATTTAGCATTTAAACTACCGTCTAAATTTACTATATCAGAGCCGGTACCGTCTGAAAGACTTATGCCTACAAAACCGTTATTATTTCCAGTTCCGCTGAATTCTGCTTTCCATATGTTTTCACTACCGTCTTGAAAACTTAGTTGTCCTATTAGATTGTGGGTTACACTTCCGAAATTTACGGTAGCAGATATTGAATTTACACTATTCATAAGTATCGGTAATGTGTTATGCATACCGAAATTTTCTTGAACACTTCCCAAAATATGTCCGCTAAAAGTTGCACTACCTGATGAAGGGATAAGATTTGAAGCAGTTTCTATACCAGCTATCCATGTGGACATATTATTTACATTATATATATAATCACTATTGCTACCGTCTTTAAATAGAGTTGCCGTCCAATATCCCCAGCTTGTATCATCATCAAGGTTGTAGCTTAATGTATTTGAAGTAGAGTCATAACTATCAGGAATAGAGAAAAACCAACCTTGGTCTAACGAGTAGTTATCTCCATTGTAAGTTTGTTCAAAGCTGTCTATTAATGCTCCGAATTTGTCTTTATTTATATAATAGGAAGATAAATTTTCTACGCTACCATCTATTTCAATGGTTCCAATCCAACCTGTGTTAATTTGACCAGAAGTAATAGAACCTGTATTTTGATTAATATTAAATGCAAACATACTCTCATAAATAACGTCTAACGAACCACTTCCAATGTAACCATAAGATGGACTTTTTTCAAGATAGCCACCAAATCCACTTAAATAACCTTTCATGGCAAGTGTTCCTGTGTTATTAACTGAAGTAATACTATCTAAATATACTGTATTAATTTGATTGTATGTTCCATCATTATCAAAATTATGTAAATTTGTTCCTTCACCAGTAAAACCAAGCCCTTGAAGTTCGCTACCGTATAAGCTTCCAGTTAAATCACTGTAGCCACTAGATTGATAACCGTCGCTAAAGTCTTCACTTTTGAAATATTTGCCCGTGATGCTACCATCATTATTTAGTTTAAGTATATTAAATTCACTTCCATATGGTATATCATTGTCATCTCCTATAATATATTGTGTAACATAGGTATTATTATCAACAAAGATACTTTTGTTGGTACTATTGAGATATACAGTTTGATTTAAACTATCACCTAAAGATAAATCACCGCTATTGTATTGTCCATCAGGTAGTATAAACTCTCCGTATCCAGTATAGGTATAAATTTTGTTAGTTTCCAAAGCACTCATAGTAGGAGTTTTACCGTAATAGCCCAATGTTTTTACATCCGTAAAAGGGTAGTCGTTAGTACTGTAATTTCTTGTTATTGTTACAAACTCACCTTTATTATCTACGATAATTTTTGTATTGTACGTATCTCCCAAATAAAGATTTATAAGGCTACTGTTATTATACGGAGTACTAGAAGTATTGTATGCTAAATTTTTTGATTGATTTAGATAGCTTGAGTATAGTAAAGCATCTATGGTATTGCTATCATAGAAACTTTCTGGTGTTATAGTAACAGTAGAATCTGTTTTAAACTCTTTTGTTGAATTATTATCGTAATCGTAATAATAATTGACTAGATAACCGCTTAACGTATAAGCTGAAGGTAATAGAGGCGTATTAGGTTCTTGATTGTTTACTATTTCCTAGAAATCGTCTTTTGTATTATCATTGTTCGTAGTTTGTAATATATTATCAGTGTTTTGTGTATTGTCTAAAGTTGGCTTTGGTGTATCAGATAGGGGTTGTTGACCTTCACCTTCAGTAGGAAGAGGCTCTATCTCCATTTCATCACCGGCTGTTCCACCTCCATCACCTGTTCCACCTCCATCAGGGTTTTGTTCACCTACATCGTCTCCAATATCTCCTAAATCTTCATCTTCTATAGGTTCTGGGTTTGTTGGTGTTCCATCTGATTGGATTTTTGTCATAGTTCCAGCAGGTAAAATTTGTTTTACTCCACCTGCTTCTACCTCAATTTCACCTTGTGTACAAGCTATCATTTCTTGATTTCCAAATATAATAGTACCTCTTATTCCTATACTTGCACTTTTTGTTTGGAGTTTAAATCTGTCAGGAGCAACTTTGCCTATTCCACCTGTAA
>DISL01000029.1:0-2065 GCA_002421845.1 Epsilonproteobacteria bacterium UBA6211
ACTAGTACATTTTCTAAAGCTTCTCTTTTTTGGCTTATTTCATATTCGCTATAACCTTGGGCTTTTTTGAAATTGTAATATTCATCTATATAGATTTTATTTAGCAATTTATCTTCACTTATCACCTTTTCACTAAAAATAAAAATCTGTCCTTCATTTAAAGAGTCGTATATTTTTTTGATAAGTTTTTCTCTCATAAGCGGTCTAATAAACTGCAAAGTGTAGTTTGAAATCACCAAATCAGCATTTGTCATATCTATATTAAAAGCATCATCACAAATAAACTCTACATCTTGTACCCCAAAAGCATGAGCCTTTGATATGGCTTTTTCAATCATATGCGAAGATGTATCTATTCCGTAAGCTTGGAGTTTGTACGGTGATTTTTTGATAAGTTCTATTAGAGTCGAACCTGTAGAACACCCTATATCATATACTATAGAACCGTCTTTTAGGAAATTTTGAGAAAATGCCGTTACAAGCTTTAAAACATCATGATAATGTGGAACGGAACGACTTAGCATATCATCAAAGACAAGTGCAACTTCTGCATTGAAGCTAAATTGCTCTTTTATCGGTTTATCAAAAACTTTATCTTGCATTATTGTTCTCGTATAGCAAAAGATTCTTGAATAAATTTATCATAACTTCCACTTTTTGCAAAATTAATTTCATAATTGTCATCATTGATTTTATCTATTCTAACACTATCTATACCTAAAACTTGAAGTTTATCATATGTTAGTAATTCACCTTCATTTAACTTCAAAACATCTCTTAAAATCCATTGCCCTAATTCTCTGTTTGAATAAGACATTAGTGCTTTGCCATTATCTTGACATATTTTTGTTTGTATTGTCTTGCCATTTGGTAATTTGAGATTAAATGGAGTTTGTCTGTTTGGAAAAAAATTAGGGTAATCTTTATGTACATCAATGGGGACAGGAATATAGACCTCATTTATATTTCTTGTTCTACCATTGGCATTCCATTGATTTAAACCACTATTATTAAATACTGTATGATTCCTTCCATATAATGGTAAGAAAATAGTTTCTTTTGGTTGGAAACATGCTAAAGATGACATGTTTTGCATACAATCTACTAAGAAATCTAAAGGGTTTTCCAATATTTCAATTTCAAAATGTTGTAATAAATTTGATGTATTAAATCTTTTTGTTAAAGTATTTTTTGAAAGTAGAAAAGAATATTCTTCGACTCCATCATTAAATGTTATAGAGCCTTTGTTTTCTCTAATGCCTTTGATATTCTCAATATTTATAAAATTCATACTTTCTTCAAATATGCTGAATTGATTTTTATCTCTAATTACACAATGATAAATTGATTTGTCTATACTATGTACTCTTTGTGTAAAGTCTATCCTTTCATTTCTAATCTGAGCAATTTTTTTGATTTTTTGATTTAAAGATAAACTTTCATACAAAGTTTTATCAGAACTACCAAACTCTGTTATTTTTTGTAGTGTTTTATTGTTACCAGCTACAAATGTTTTAAGACCTATGCCTAAAACTCCTTTTTTTACATCTACGGAAACATCACTTCTACTTAAATCATCTGCCTCAAAAGCTTTACAAAAAATCTTTTCTGCAATTCTATAGTAAAGAAAAGGAACTTCAGATTCTGAAAATAAATTTGAAAGTGAACCCACTATTGTTAAAAATTTTTCATATTGTTGTTTTTGTATATCATTGGTTAATACTGAGTTATAAAACATTACTTAAATCCTTAATATGACATTTTATATTTTTAGCAATCTTTTCTATAACACCAACTACAACACTATTTCCACACTGTTTATATAGTTGAGAATCTACTAAATTTGTAGGTAATATGAAATGCTTTGGGAATCCTTGGAAATTAGCACACTCTCTAGGTGTTAATTTTCTGATTCCATTTTTATCTTTTACGATAGGTACATTATGCCCACCTGTTCCCATATTCGCTGTTAATGTTGGGCAAACTCCACTTTTATTTTCTCTTACATATTGTCTTCGCCATTGATAGATTGAGTTTTCATCTACAATATCATCTTTTACTCTGT
>DISL01000029.1:2073-8855 GCA_002421845.1 Epsilonproteobacteria bacterium UBA6211
TATATATATTCTTTCTCTATTTTGAGGTACCCCAAAATCTTTAGCATTCAAAACTTCAGCATAAACTTTATATCCAAGTTCTTCTAGTGTTTCTTTCACAACTTTAAAGGTATTTCCTTTATCATGATTTACAAAACCTTTAACATTTTCTAGAAATACAACTTTAGGTTTATGATATTTTATAATCCTTGCTACATCAAAAAAAAGTGTACCTCTCATATCTTCAAATCCAAGTCTTTTTCCTGCAATACTAAACGCTTGGCAAGGAAATCCAGCCAGTATAATGTCATGTTTTGGAATATCTTTTTCATCTATTTGAGTGATGTCACCATGTGGAATATCTCCAAAATTTGCAGCATATGTTTGACAAGCATATTTATCTATTTCACTACTAAACACAAACTCTATTTCTTCTCCAAAAGCTTGTGTAAAACCGAGTCTTATGCCACCGATACCTGCAAATAAATCTATTGCTTTTAATGTATTTTGTTGGGTTGTTTTAGCAACATCTAACAAAGTATGTTGCAGTGGTAGTTTTCTGGAAATAATAGGTTGTGTCATATCCCCACCTCTGTTAATATTTTTGTAATCATACAATAAAAATGTTGCATATTATTAATTTATTGCATTTTGCAATATTTTTTTGGCATTTTTAATATCCTCTAAAATCTGTTGTTTGAGTTCATCTAAATTTTCGTATTTTTGATTGTCTCTAAGGCGTTCAAAAAACTTTATCTCTATATTCCCACCGTCAAAATCTATATTTTGGTCTATGATATGTGTTTCTATGGCGAAGTTGCCGTCCGTACTTACCCTATGACCTATAAAAGATACACTATTATATTCTATATTTTTTATAGTAGTTTTTGTGGCATAAATCCCCTCTTTTGGTATCAAAAAGTCCAAAACTTCTATGTTGATAGTGGGTACAAATTGCTCTTTACCTATCCCTTGACCTGCTATCATATAGCCTGTGAGAGTGTATGCTTTGCCCAAAAACTTATTGGCTCTAGCTATATTTCCGTCTCGCAAATATTCTCTAATAGTCCTTGAGTGAATAGCTACATCATCTACTGTCACTTCAGCTACGACTACGACTTCTCCGCCAAAAAGTTCTTTTAGGCTGTTTGTATTGTACATCCTATTTTTGCCGAAACAAAAATCATAACCAACCACTATTTTTTGAAGATTTGGAAATTCTTCCAATAAAAGTTTGACAAAAGCTTCACCGCTTAGGTGTTTTATCTCTTCAAGGGGATAATAAAATATCGGTAAAGTGCTATATTTTTGTCTATTGCTTTTTGGTGTAAGATTGGCATATCCGGTTTCGATAGCTACTATAGCACCGTGTTCATCAAGGTACGAAAAAAGCTTTTGATGTGCCAAATGCATACCATCAAATCCACCGATAGCAATGCTAGTTATACTATTTTTGGAAGTAGTAAAACTCTTCATCATTCCCCTCTTTACCACTTAATTTACTTTTTGTAGTATAGATTAGTTTCCAACCGATTATTGTACAAGCATCTTCAAAAGTAATTTTTGATTTTAAAATAGCTTTATCATCTTTTACAACACCGTTTTTATCCCTTTTTGCTATTTTACCCACTTCAAATTGTGGTTTAAATAGCACTATAATATGGTTATTTGCCAGTCTGTCTATATCTTTTAAGATATTGTGTACACTTATAAAAGATACATCGCAAGTTACTATATCGTACGTTGTATTAGGATTGAAATCTCTTATATCAGTATTTTCAAAAAACTCCAAGTTATCGTACTCTTTTACTTTTTCATGTAGTTGATTCGTCCCTACATCTACACAAGTAAGATGTGATAAACTGTTTTTGAGTAAAACTTGAGCAAATCCGCCTGTGCTACTTCCTATATCAAGACCTTTTAAAGGAGCCAAATCGATACCGAGTTCCGTTAAAAAATACTTTAGTTTATATCCTGCACGGCTTACAAGCATATCATCATCTAGTATTTCAATAGCCATAGTTTCATCTATCTCAAAAGATGGTTTTGTTATAATCTTACCATCAACTTTTATTTTGTTTGTTTTTATAAGCTCATGGGCTTTGTTTCTACTTTGAATATCAAAGTTGTTTGTTAAATATATATCTAGTCTCATAGACTTATTATAGTATAAATTTCATTATGGAGAGATTTATTGTTTTTTGTTGAAAAAGAATTTGTTAACACTATTGAAGTTACAAAGTCCAAATTCATAGCTCATTTATGCCCTTATGTTGATTTTGATAAAGTTTTACAAAGACTCAAAAACGAGCATCCAAAAGCAAGACATTTCGTATATGCTTATAGGTACTTAAATGAATTTGACCAGATAGTAGAAAATGCTAGTGATGACGGAGAACCAAGAGGTACAAGCGGAAAACCGACTTTAGCAGTATTAGCAGGTAATGAACTTATCAATACTGCAGTGATAACGGTGCGATATTTCGGAGGAACTCTTCTTGGTACCGGAGGATTGGTAAGGGCTTATGGGGATGCTGTAAATGCTGTTGTAAAAGTAGCAGAGTTAAAAGAGTATAAAAAACTTTTTACAAAAAATATAGAGGTGCAATATTGCGACTTATCCAAAACGGAATATATGTTGAATACTATTGGATTAACAGTACTTTCAAAGAATTTTGATGCTAAGGTAACACTTGAAATTTGCGGTACTAAGGAACAATTAGAACTTATGTAAATGTTTTTGTCAAAATTTTGTAGTGAAATTGTAAGAATTTATGTTATAATTATCTTCATATACACTTATAGTTATTATTTAAAAGGTTTATGTATCAATGAATACTTATTATTATCTAAAGAAGATTGTTATATATTTTTCTATTTTACTTATAGTTTTATCTTCTTTGATAGCATACCTTAATGTTGAAAATTCCAAACAGTATTTTGATGAATACAAACAATTAGAAAAAACAAAATATATAGAATCACAAAAAGAGATTATTATTCATAATGTTCAAACGGTTAATAATATAATAGACTATAACACTCAAATAGTTAAAAAAACACTTGAAGAAAGACTTGTTCAGCGAGTCGATTTCGCACATAAAATAGCAACTTCAATATATGAAATTAATAAAAATACTATGAGTGAAACTCAAATACAAAAACTTATTATCGAAACACTACGAAATATTAAATTTACAAATAACTACGGTGAATTTACAACTGATGTTTATTATTTTATACAAGAGGTACACTCAAAAGATACAATCATAGCAAGGCTTCTTCCTGCAACGCCTGACAAAGAGGGTACAAATAGAGCCGATGTCGTGGATGTAAATAATAAAGAGTATGTCAAAGAGTTTTATAATATTGCACAAACTCAAAAAGAGGGATTTGTCGAATATATGTGGTTTAAATTAAATCACGGTGCAAAACAGCAGTATCCAAAAACATCTTATGTTAAGTTATTTGAGCCTTTTAATTGGGTTATAGGATATGGAGAGTATTTAGACGATGTTGAAAAAGAACTACAAGCTTTGGTTATAAAACAAATAAGAAACATGCCTTACGTGGATAATAATTATGTATTTATATATCAACTTCTTGATATAAACGGCGGTGATAAATTTGCCAAAATGCTTGTCAATATGAATAGACAGGATTTAGAAGGGGAGTTTATATCAGATGAGTATAAAGATGTAAACGGAAAGGCATTTAGAAAAGAGTTTTTGAAAGATATTAGGGCAAATGGTGATTCTTTTGTGACTTATGCTTATAAAAAACCGAATACTGAACAAATAGAAGAGAAACTAAGTTATTTTTACCTAAATAAAGAGTGGAATTGGATTATAGGTAACGGTGTATATATCAATGATTTTGAAGATAAATTTCAAACACTTTTTCAAGTTGAGAATGAAGAGATAAGCCGTATTATTAAGGATAGTATTTTATTTACATTTGTTATATTGGTGTTATTTATAGTTATTTTTATAGCTGTTGCAAAATATTTAAATGATATTATTCTCGTAAACGAAAAAAAACAAGAACACAAAGATAAGATGATTATCCAACAATCAAAAATGGCATCTATGGGTGAAATGCTTGATAATATCGCCCATCAATGGCGTCAACCTTTAAGTGCAATCACGTCTTTGGCAAGTGGACTCAAAATTCAAAAAGAACTTGGAATTTTAGAAGACGGTGATATACAAACAACTGCTGACAAAATAGTTTCAAGTGCACAGTATTTATCTCAAACAATAGAAGATTTTAGAGGATTTTTACGTAAAGATAAGGAACTTAGAAGTTTTGATTTGAGTGCCGTGGTAGAAAAAAGTTTGAAGATTGTTGAAGGAACTTTTAATGGAATTGCGGTAAATCTTGACTGCCAAGAAAATTTAAAAGTTGACGGTTATCCAAATGAATTGGTTCAGGCTATTTTAAATATCTTGAATAACGCAAGAGATGTATTATCCGAAAGAATCATAGAAAATAAAGTTATAGATATTGAAATAACAAGCAATGAAAAATTCGCAATAATAGAAATAGGTGATAATGCAGGTGGAATTCCAAGTGAGTATTTAGATAAAATATTTGATTCAGATTTTACTACAAAAGGTGAAAAAGGTACAGGAATAGGGCTTTATATGACTAAGCAGATTATTATGAATATGGGCGGTACAATAGAAGCATTTAATAACAAGCAAGGGGCTGTATTTAGAATTTATATCCCCTTGACGGATTTATAGGCAATTTCTTCTATAAGCCTGGAGCTTTCCACATAGATGATACTAAACCTTGATCTACAAGCTTTAATTGCAGTTCATAAACTTCAATCCATTTTTGCTCTATCTCTTGGTATAATTTATGATTAGCCATATTTGGAGAGTATGTTTTGTCCCATTTTACAAGCTTTGATGAAGCATCTTGTAAGGAGTCATAGACTCCCACTCCAACTCCTGCACTCATCATAGCACCAAGTGCCGTAGCTTCTGTTACTTTTGGCACTTTTATCGTACATCCGGTGACATCACTTAGAGTTTGACACCAAAGTTCACCTTTACTAGCACCTCCTGCAAATACTATTTTCTTTATGCTAATGCCGGAAAATTCTTTTATTTTTTTGAGGTTTATATTTGATACGATACACGCATTTTCTTGTAGGCTTTTGAACATCGAGTATTTATTACAAATATCTGGGTCTATGGAAAGATTGATAAATGATGGACTTGCATGGTACCATTTACCGTATTTCATACTATCGCTAAAAATAGGTAGTATTCCATGTGCACCAACCGGTACCGATGAAGCTTTTTGTTCCAAAATAGTATAGGTATCAACCCCTTTTTGTGAGGCTTCTAGTTTCTCAAGGTCACAAAAGGCATCTCTAAACCATCTCATCACAAGACCGCTAAAAAACGTAATACCTTCAGCTTGTGAAAGCCCTTCTATAACGTGAGGATTTACCCTTATGTTCATATTTTTCGGTGGAGGAGTAAGTGATGGTATATTTACAATTTGTTGCCAAAAACTCCCACCTAAGATGGCTACTTGACCATCTTCTACGACACCAAGCCCGGCACTTCCTAGCTGAACATCACCGCCACCAGTGACTACTTTTGTTTTGGTGCTTAGTCCTGTTTCTTTTGAAGCTTCTTGTGAAACGCTACCTATTACAGAGCCGGTTTCATAACATGGGCAAAAAATATCATCTTTTATCCCAACTTTTGAAGCCATAGAACTATCCCAAGTTCTGTTTTTTAGGCTAAATATACCTGTAGTTCCGCCGTTGCTAGGGTCTGTAGCTATTATGTCGCTTAGTTTGTATAATACCCAGTCGCCTATCATAGAGATATTTGCAACTTTTGCATAAATGTCAGGGTGGTTGTTTTTGAGCCAAAGGATTCTCGGTAATGCACCAAGGGCAAAAGTTTGCCCAGAGATAGTGTAAAATTCCTCTTCCATATTAGGGAAGTTTTCTTTTAGATACTTGACTTCTTTATCTGCTCTTGCATCTACATTTGCAACAGCCCAAAGCTCATTACCTTTTTCATCGTAAAGAACTATCCCCTCACGCATACTTGTAGCACTCAGGGCAAGTATATCATCGGGATTTACCTTTGAACTTTCCAATACATCTTTGATACACTTTTTTGTAAGTTCCCAATTTGTAGTACAATCAAAACTCATACTATTTGGCACACCGTCTTGGCTTTTGTGTGTCCACTCTTTTTGACTTAGTGCTATTTGGTTGCCTAAAGTATCAAACAAAACAGCTCTTATACTTCCTGTCCCTGCGTCTATTGCTAAAAGGTATTTCATTTTTTTAATCCTTTAAAATGTTAGATAATATATCAGTTATAATCTATTATTGATTTTAGTTGGATTACTTCTACAATCCAAGACTGCATAAATGTAAATTGCTTCATTATCATACTTATAATAAACCGCATAAGGAAATCTTTTTGAAAGCATTCTATGATAGTCTTTAATCATAATATGAATTCCACAATAAATATGAAGTGACTCAATATCTGAAAATATAGAATCTAAAAAATACTTTCCAAGACCTTCATTTTGAGATTCATAAAACAAAATAGCATTGGCTATATCAGCCTCAGCTTCATCTAATATTACGATTTGTCTCACGAACAAAGAGTCCTTAATCTATTTTTTGTATCTTCAAGGTTACTAAAAGTAGATTTGTTATTTTTAAGTTTTTCTTCTCTGGAAGATAATTCATCTATATGCCAGTTTGGTGTAAGTTGGTTTGAAGGTACATTTTTACTCATATCTTCCCATAA
>DISL01000008.1 GCA_002421845.1 Epsilonproteobacteria bacterium UBA6211
AAATCTTCATCGGCATAGTCTATGGTAACTTCACTATAAGCTAGAGCGTAAAGCAAAGATTCCCTAATATTTTCCACAAACTCTTTGAGTTCACCTTTTAGCTGACGTGCTAGAAGTTTGACTTCACAAGCACTTTTTGACTCTATTAGCTTTGATATGGCTTCAGCCTGAGATAGGTCTATTTTACCGTTTAAAAAAGCTCTTTTGCTATATTCTCCACCGGCTGCAAGGCGAACAATACCACTTTTTAGTAGTTCATCAAGTACAAGTGAGCTTACTCCTATACCGCCGTGACATTGAATTTCAACTATATCTTCGCCCGTAAAAGAATATGGTGCTTTAAAATATATCACTATAGCATTATCTATAAGTGAGCCATCTAGTGAATATATGTTTTTTAGGTGTGCCGTTCTTGGATTTATATTGGAAGTGTCGGTAACGGTAGATAAAGCCTTGATAGCTTCATCACCGCTTATTCTTATGATACTAATAGAGCCTATGCCATTTGCCGTGGCGATAGCTACTATCGTATCATTATTTAGTGTTTCTATGCTCATTTACTATTACGTATTTATCACCTTTTGGTGATGTTTTTACAGCTACGTATTTGTCAGGAAATTGTTCTCTTAACCTTTTTAATGCTATATGTACCAAAATACCGTCTAAATATTTAGTTTTACCGTAACCCATATCATAGATATTTTCAATTAACGGTTCAAGATAGTTGTGTATAGATGTTTCTTGATTTTTCAAAAATTCAGCTACTTCAAGTCTAAGCATCAAGCCGTATTTTTCTTGTATCCAGTTAAAAAGTATATATGAAAGTGCTTTGTATCTATACCCTTCCTTACCGATAAGGAGTGCAGAATCTTCACCGTTAAACTCTATATAAACAGTTTCATCATCATATTTTGATACCACGATACTATCTATTTTGAAACATGTTTGCTCAAAAAGTTTAGTCACTTTTTCTTGTATCTCTTTAATCACGTCATTAATGTCATATCTGATTTTTATTTTGTCGATAGGTGCATAATCATCTTGTTTAGAATAAAATTTGCCGAATATTTCTTCAGTCGGTGCAATTTGTGGGTCATTTTTGAAATCATTTACTGATGCTGTTTCTGGTTTTGAAGGAGGTGGAGTCGGTGTCACTGACGTTTGAGAAATTTTAGATGTTACATCTTCGATTTTAAATTCTTTTTTCTTGATTCTTGGCTCTTTCCGCTGAGAAGAAAAAGAGTTGTTTTCTTTGATTCTAGCTACTATAATAGCATTTTTAGCTCCAAACCCCAAGAAACCTTTGCTTGGGTGTTGGATAATTTCTATTTCAATATTTGTTATTGATGTTTCTAAACCGGCTGATGCCATTTCATAGGCGAGTTCTAATGTTTTGGCTTCAAACTTTTTCATGAGCCGCCTTTCTTAGCTCTTTTGCATTTTCATAAGTTCTATTTAAATAGTACTGGTGAATTACCGTAAATACGTTGTTTACAAACCAATAAAGAGTAAGACCTGCAGGGAACCACAAGAAGAAGAAAGTAAACATCACAGGTAAATATTGGAATATTTTTCTTTGCATTTCATCTTGTATCGCATTAGGTGTAATTTTTTGTTGTAAAAACATTGTAGCACCCATTAATATAGGTAGTATAAAATATGGATCCATTTCCGCTAAGTCTGTTACCCATAGGAAATCAGCACCTTTAAGTTCTATAGCATTCACTAAAACCCTATAAATTGCAAAGAATACAGGAATTTGTAGTATTATAGGTAAACATCCACCCATAGGGTTCGCACCGTGTTTTTTGTAAAGTTCCATCATATGCATTGAAGCTTTTTGATTGTCACCTTTGTACTTCTCTTGAATCTCTTTTATCTTTGGAGCTAGGTCTTTTAGTTTCATCATAGAAACCATACCTTTATGTGCCAAAGGATATAAAACAAGTTTAATGAGTATTGTAGCAAGTACGATAGTCCATCCCCAATGACCAACAAGTGAATATATATAGTTTAGCATCGTAAACATAGGTTTAGCTATAAAAGTAAACCATCCATACTCTATAACATCTGTAAGTTCAGGGTTTAATGCTTTTAGTGTTTCATACTCTTTTGGTCCCATATAACCGTTAAGTGTTATATTATCACCGGCATTGATAAAAATTTGTGCATTACCAGAATTGTCCGGCATAAGTGATAGAGCCATACTTCTTTCAAAATTATATAAAACAGTAGCATAATATCTATCAAAAGCAGAAGCTATTTTTATACCTACAAAGTTACTTGCACTAGATAAATCACCGTCTTCTATAATAGTAAGCGTGTTATCATTGTTTTTAAGTAAAATACCGTGGTCTGCATACACGTCTGCAAGTATATCAGGTCTGAAACCAGGAGTTATAAAAAATTCTTTACCGTTTGTTGTACTTGCTTTGATAGAGTAAGAGCCGTCAGGACTAAAAGTAATCTCTTTTGTCAAAGTTGTTTCATTTAACTCTTGAGTAAGTACTATCGTTTGTTTTGTTGTTGTAGCGTCAAGTTCACTTACATTCGCAACTACTTTAGTATTAAAAGCCTCATTATTTACGTCTCTATCACTAAATCTTACCTCAAGAGGTTTAAGATTGTTTGGATTGAAAAGTTGTAAATGTTTACCTGATTGATTGATATATTGCCCTTGAGATAATGTAACTTGAGCTATTCTACCAAGAGAATCTATCTCTATAACATTGTTGTTAGTTTTGATTGTTGCAACTATATCTCCGGTTGTAACAGGAGCATTATTGTTTAACGTTACGCTTTTTTGCTCACTTAACGGAGCGTCATTTTGTTGTGTATTTGTCTGTGTTTGTTGTTTAGCTTGTTCAGCTTTAGCTAACTCTGTTTTTTCTTTTTGCATAGGTTGAATGTACAAAAAGTCATAAGCTATAAAAAATCCGAATGCTAACAATGTAGCAAAAAGAATCCTTTTTTGTGTAGAAGGAGTATTGTTCGTGTTATTCATCTATTTCTTTCCCAGTTCTTGACTACAAAAAATAAGCCGTTTTCACATGGTATATACCAGTATTTTACAGATAATTTTTTGTGTAAAATTTTTTTGTTTTCTAGGTTTAGTTTAACCTTTGGATAATCAAAGCCACCAGCAAAAAGTTGGTTGCATCGCAAAATCCTTGTAATTGTATGATAAATTGCCTTAAAAAAAGAATTGTTTTCAAAGTGAATTTTTGAGTATTCGGAACAAGTAGGGTGATACCTACAACTTCCGTGTGAAAGTAGTGATAGATATTTTTGATAAAACCTTATAAGGTAACCAAAAAATTTATTCATTTATTAGATTCATCCTTCGCACAGCAAAGAGAAAATCTTTTTTTAAATCTTCATAAACTCTTTGCTCTATAGCGTCTTT
>DISL01000083.1 GCA_002421845.1 Epsilonproteobacteria bacterium UBA6211
TAGATATTTTTTCAAGCTCTCTTCTACTATAGCTATAGTTAGCTTATCTGCTCTAAGCATCCTTAAAAGTTGATTTTGTTTGAGGCTAGGCATAAGCTCTTTTTTGGCTAGGATTATACCGCCTTGGATAGAGCCTATAAGTTTATCCGTACTAAAACTTATTATATCAAGCCCCTTTTGACAAAGCTCTTGGATAGTATTTTCATTTTTGATAGAACCTAATTTTTGTAATATTCCGCTTCCCAAATCATAATAACTCACTAGTCCTTTTTCTTTGCCTAATCTCACAATCTCATCCAAACTAGCCTCCTCTGTAAACCCTACAATAGAAAAGTTTGATTGGTGTACTTTCATCAAAATAGCACTTTGATCTGTGATAGCTTTTTCGTAGTCGTTTATTCTTGTTTTATTGGTAGTCCCTACTTCACATAAAACGGCACTTGAATTTGACATAACCTCAGGTATCCTAAACCCTCCGCCTATTTCTACAAGTTCAGCTCTGCTTACTATGGTTTGTTTGTTTTTAGAAAAAGTATTAAGCACCAAAAATACTGCTGCAGCGTTGTTATTGACTAGTAAAACTTCATAATCTTCAAACAAATACGGTGAAAATTTGTTTAGATGGTGGTATCTATCTCCCCTTTTGCCTTGAGTCATATCGTATTCAAGATTGGAGTATCTAGTAGCTATTTTTTTGACATTATCGTATATTTCATCACTTATAGGGCTTCTTCCAAGATTGGTATGTACCGTAATCCCTGTGGCATTTATCACATTTTTTAGTGAGCCTTGCTTTAACGATTCAAACTCTTTTAGTATGTTATTTACCAAATCTTGCTGTTCAAAACTATTTATTCCGCCATCTAGTATCAAGTTTTTTAGTTTTGCAACTTCAGAGGTAACTATTTGCTTTGCCAAATAAGTGGGTAAGTGAGACAACTGCTCATTGTTTAAAAGTTTATCAATTTGCGGTATTTGTCGTAATAATTGATTCATAAGCTACCTTTAATTATTTATTGGTTAAAATTTCTTTACCATTTTGTGGAGAGTATGTGTTTCTGGTGGGCACCACGGGCTTCAACCCCGATGTTCGGTATAGTGCTATATCCGATGGTAGGTTCGATTCCTTCACTCTCTCGCCACTAAAAAACATAAATCCCTTTTTCTTTTTTGGATACAACTTCACCTATTATTGAAGCTTCATAACCACTTTGTATAAGCTCATCTAAGCAATCTTTACTTTTGTTTTTATCTACCGCTATCAAAAGTCCACCTGATGTTTGTGCATCAAAAAGTAGTATCTTTAAATCTTCACTTAATCCATCTTTTATATCTACTTTTTCATATAAAAAATCTCTGTTTCTATAAGTTCCCTCTGGAATAATACCCATACTTGCAAGCTCCAAAGCCTCTTCAAAAACATATATTGCACTAGAATCTATCTCAAAACTAATATGTGGATTTAACATCTCACTCAAATGCCCCAAAAAACCAAATCCAGTCACATCAGTCATAGCACTTGCTTGATATTTGAGTGCTAACAGTGAACCTTTTTGATTTAGCATTGCCATAGTGTGTGTTGCTTTTTGTATGCCTATGGCTGATAACAAATCTGCTTTTATGGCAGTAGTCATGACGCCAATACCAAGAGGCTTAGTCAAAATCAAAACATCCCCTACTTTGCCTGTGTTGTTTCTTTTTATATCTTTTGGATGGGCAGTTCCTAGTACGCTAAGACCATATTTCATCTGGGTATCTTCTATGGTATGCCCACCTATCAACAAGCCTCCACACTCTTGGATTTTTGATAGTCCACCTTTTAAGATCTCATTCATAACCTCTTTTGAAAAATGGCAACTATCAAACATCACAAGATTTAGGGCAGTATTTACCCTTGCACCCATTGCAAATATATCACTAAGCGAGTTTGCAGCTGCTATTTGACCATATAAATAAGGGTCATCCACCACAGGTGTGATAAAATCAGCCGTTTGAACCGTAGCTAAATCCTCATTTATCAGATAGACACCGCCATCATCGCTTGTATCAAATCCAACCAGTAAATTTTCGTCAAAACTTTGCGTCATTCCGCTAAAGATATGTTGTAGGTCACACGGACCCAATTTTGCAGCTCAACCGGCAGCTTTGACGAATTCAGTGAGTTTTGGATATTTATTCATTTTGCCCTTTCGTTCGAGATAATCTTACCTTCGTAAGATGTTGTTTTTATAGAATCTAAAATATTTTGTATATCTACGGCTTCATCGTACACTACCGTAGCAGTTTTGGTGTTTAGCTTTACACTTACACTTCTGACTCCATTTGTTTGAAGTATCGCTTTTTTGACACTTGCCGTACAAAGAGGACAATGCATATCTTTCACCTCTATAAGTGCTATATTATCGGCAAATCCAAAAACCGTAAATATACAAAGTATCAATAACTTTCTCATATCTCTATCCATAACATACTGATTTCAGGATAAAACAAAAAGATACTTACCATAAAAAATATAGTAACATAAATAACTTTAGTTTTATAAGAAATTCTTTTTTCACATGAGCATGTTTGTGCTTTATTGCTATAAAATAAAGCAACTAACACAAGCACTATACTAAGTACCGCCAAAGGAATTCTAAGAAATTCCCATGACGTTAAAAATCCAACAGAACCTACGCTAACTCCAAAAAGAAGAAACAACAAAGGGGGCAAACAGCAAAGTGTAGATAAAAAAGAGGCTACCAACGCTCCGCCTATCGCCCAAATCTCTTTTTTCATTTTATTTCCGTAGATTTATAACTATATGCAAAAGATTTCGGCTCATAATAATCAAGTACGTCTTCACCTATCTCACCGTATGGATACCCAAGCATATTTAAAGGATATTGTGACGGTTTTGGGTTTAAAATAAAATCTCTAGCATAGTTAAAAGCCACCCAATTCATTTCCCAGTTTCCAAAGAAGTATTTTTTTACATCTTGTACTTTTTTGTCATTGTCTGTTAGTTTTTCTTGTAACCTTACTTTTGTAACATCTGCAGGGTCTGTAGGAACCCAGCCTATGCCGTTGATATAAAATTCTGCACGACAATGTTGCCATCCGGTATTATTTGCTACACCGCTTTCATCGGCACTTCCACAAGCTTTTGAAATAAGAGATTTACCCGCTCTTATACCAAATACCTCTCTAGCAGGAATACCTGCATTTCTAAGCAACGCTACAAAAACAGAGCTTATATCGGTACACTTACCACCAAATGCTTTTTCTTCAAGTATTCTAGTAGCATCCCCAAGACCACAACCTTTGACACTTTCATCCCTATACATATTTTTTATTACCCAGTCATAAATAGCCTCTGCTTTTTGCAAAGGTGTTTTTGAATTTTTTGTAATATCAGATGCAAACTTGTTTAAAAAGTCAGATACGGGAGTATGTGGCGTCCCTTTTAAAAACTCTTTTACATCTTCAGGATATACGGTAGAGGATTTTGCATTGGACAGATTGACGCTTCTTTGTTGCATAATCACATCATAGCTAATAAATAATTCTCTTGTTTTTGAACCTTTTTCCCATTTCACGTATAACAATCTAGTATTATAAGGGTTGTCTTGAGAAACATAAGCCTCATCAAAATCACCTTCGTAAGATAGTTTGAGCATTTTATGGTAGTCCGTATCCATAGGAAGCGGTATCCAAAGCTGTGCAATCTCATCACTCGGTGCTATATTATAATTATTTTGAACCGAAAAAATTCTTGGTTTATCATCTATACCGAAAGGATTTTTGCTACTTGCAAAAACAATACTAGGGGAAATCAAAAAAGTCCCACCGACTAAAACCGAAGCACCTAAGAAGTCTCTTCTTTGCATCTTATATCTCCAAACAAATTGATTTTGGTTGCAAAAATTGTTTGGTAAAAACTCTATGAAGTATGATGTTCATTGCAGGAGTTTTTGTAGCTTAAACCTTAAGCACTGCGAACCAATAAGAAATTGTACAATATAAAAGATTAAAATAAATTTAACCTCTTATATTTCGTAATTATCGACTTTCAATACTAATCAGTAAAATATTATTTACCTTTTGTATTTAAAAATCCAACTAACCATTTATTTGCATCTTCTACAGTATCAAATCTTTTTGATTTTGCAACTTGGTCTTTACCTTCATAAAATCTAACTCTAATACCATCTTCCACATGGTCTATTTTTGTTCTTGTGATTTTGTCAAGATTTAAATAAACTCTCTCATTTAATTGAATAAACATTTTTGACTCCTTTTTTTAAGATTATAACATAAGTAAATTTATTTTTACCATCATTATCTAGGTATTTTTACAGCATCATGAGTAAAACAAATATACGTTTTTTGGGATGGATATAAAAGATTGTTTTTAAATGTAATAAACGGCTCTATTGCTTCTATGAGTTGGTTGCCGACTTGGATTTTGACAGATATTTCATCAGTTTTTGTTAAGTGCACTATCTCTTTTACAATACCTTCAAGACATATCATATAATCATCAAAACACTCTATTTTTTCTTGTATGATATTTATCATTCTAGGATTTATAGCTACCCCTCTTTTCTCACCTATTCCCCAAACTTTTGGCAATGACATAGACTCTTTATTACTAAAGTAATAGACCATTTTATCGCCGTTTTCTTCCCATTTCCCCAAAATAAGATTTGTAGTAGAAAACTCCATCATTCTTCCAAAATGAAGTCCTATTTTTCTAGTTGCAATACTTGACAACCAATCCAAATCATGACTTGCAATAACAATAGTGCTTCCCCAAACTCTATTCGCATATAAAATAGCTTCCGTAAATGCAGGAATACCGCTAATATCAAGACTATTTGTAGGTTCATCAAGAAGCAATATTTTTGGTTTTAATATCAGTCTTGCTGCGAGTGCAACCCTTTGAGTTTCACCGCTTGATAACTCATGCCAAAAACGATTTATAAATTTCTTCGGTAATAATCCTACAAGTTCCAAAGCTTCGTTTACTCGTGCATCTAAATTTTCTTTTTCACCTCTTACTTTAAGCCCAAAAGTCAAATTCTCTTTTACGCTTCTTTTTAGAAGATAAGGCTCAGGTAATAATATACTTATATCTCTTTTAACATCTAAAGGCACTTGTGATGAATGATAATCTTTATAATACAAATCACCGCTATCTTGCGACTCCAAAAAAGCCAAATGCCTAAGAAGCGTACTTTTCCCGCTTCCGTTAGAACCTACGACACCTACTATTTCACCGCTATTTATAGTAAGATTTTTTACATTTAAAACCGGCTTATTACCATAGGATTTAACTAACTCTTTGATTTTATATATTGCAGAAGCAGACATCAAAACTGCCTCGCATTTTTTCTTAGACTATTGAGAGAAAGATTTACCAAAAATGCTAGTCCTATCAGTACTATACCAAGTGCTATGCCCATTGAAAACATCCCTTTGCTAGTCTCTAGTGATATTGCCGTTGTGATAGTTCTTGTGTGGTATTTGATATTTCCACCTATCATCATAGCCACACCTACTTCAGCTATAATTCTACCATAAGCCGTAACGGCTGCTGCAAGAAGAGAATGTCTAAGCTCCCAAACTACATTTAAAACCATCTGTGTTTTCGTAAGTCCATAAGAACTCAATGTAAAAAATAGCTTTCTATCCATCCCCTCAATAGCTGCTGCACTTAAAGATATAACTATTGGCAAGGCTAAAATTGTTTGACCTATTATAATCCCCTCCATAGTAAACAACAACCCATATTCACCCAAAGGTCCGCGATAAGATATAAAGGCATATACGACAAGCCCTATTACAACAGTAGGAGTTGCAAGAAGCGTATCGGAAATCAAACGGAGTGTTCGCCTAAAAGGGAAATCAAAAAAGCCCAACACAAACCCCAAAGGAAATCCTATGATAATACTTAAAAGTATAGATATGGTAGAAGTCTTGATAGTTACGCTTATAGCTGAAATAGTCTCTTCATCCATATTAAATAAAAGCCAAAACGCCTCTATAAGACCCTCATAAATAAATTCCATTTATTACCTTTTTTTGTAAATGTGCTAATTTTGCATATTAATAAAAGAATTATCATATTTTTTTGATTAACCTTTCCTTAATCGGTAAAAAATTATTGACTTATTCTAAATAAAATGATACTATTTCAAATATGCCAGAATAGCATATTTCGATTTCTATGAGACCAAGGAGGAAAAATATGGTTTTAAAACAAATTAAACAAAGAGTAATGTTTTTTTTACTCTTAGGACTATTTTCAGTTTCCCTAAATTCAGCAGAACTGAAAATGGCGACTACAACAAGTACCGATAATACAGGTCTGTTGGATGTAATAGCACCTTTATACAAAAAAGATTTTGGTGTAGATTTAAAATGGATTTCAGTAGGAACGGGTAATGCCTTAAAACTTGGTGAAAACTGTGATGTTGATGTTGTTTTCGTTCATGCTCCGGAACTTGAAAAAAAATTTGTTGCAGACGGATTTGGCGTGGATAGAACTCCTGTGATGTATAATGACTTTGTTATTTTAGGGACGCCTGAACTAAAGGCTAAATTTGAAGGCAAAAGTATAAAAGATGCTTTTGAAATAATCAAAAACGAACAAATTAAATTTGTAAGTAGAGGTGATAATTCAGGTACTCATAGTAAGGAAAAGAGTGTTTGGAAATCTGTAATGGGAGATGTACCAAGCAAAGAAAAATGGTATATAGAAGCAGGTCAGGGGATGATTGCTACTATCAATATAGCCAACGAGCAAAGAGGTCTTACACTAAGTGACCGTGGTACTTACATAAAATACGAATCAAACTACAAAGGAAATCCACCTTTGGTAATAGTTCTTGAAGGGGACACAAACCTAAATAACTATTATTCTATCATGGCAGTAAATCCAAAAAATTGCCCAAAAACTGACTATAGTGGTGCTACAAATTTTATTAAGTGGATAGTATCACCAAAAATCCAACAATCAATAGCAGATTTTAAACTACTTGATAAACAACTTTTTACACCTGATGCTCATAGCAGGAAAGAGTAATTTTAAGGCTTTACACCTATTGTAAAGCCTTTATTTGTCTATAGTTTTTGTGTATGAGTTTAACTATTCTTTGAGCTTCTTGCTCGGTGTAATCTCTATCAAAATTAAGCACCAAAGCCCATCTGCTCATATCTTCACTATAGCCCATAGACTGGTTTATTCTTGATGGAAGACTAAGTCCAAGGCTACACCCTTCGCCGTTGGATACATATACCTCATCAAGGGCTAGGCTTCGTATCAAATACCGTGCTTTTATCCCTTTGAGTCCTATATGAAGAGAATATCCAAGGGTAATATCAGGATTGACAAATAAAAATAAATCATCACTAAAAATCTCTTGGAAGTATTTTAAAAAAAGCTCTTTTGATGTATAGTCAAATATTTGACTAGTTATCCCTTCAAAACATAGCTTAGCACCTAGGAAATCTATACTTCCTATGTTTTGAATGATTGGTTGATTGGTTAGTAAGACGGCACAAGTACCAAATCCTGATAATTTATAACTATCAAGTAATGCCATATCACAAGTTTTATCAAAATTTGCACTGATATTGGAAATAATTTTGGCGTTTGTTAGAGATTTGACTCTGCTTAAATCTGTTTTTACAAAAGTATCTATCACATAAGAAGAGACAAAAATAAAATCGATACCTTTATCTATCTTGTCATACTCAATCTCACCTGTACTTGATAAACCTATCCATTTTATATCTTTGCCGTATTTTTGAGCTAGTTTTGCACCTCGTACTATAGCTTCACATTCACCGACACTTACAGCTACAATTCCTTCTAACTCAAGAATAAAAGTACAAAATCCCTCTTTTGTAAAGCTAAAAGTCCTCATATACTCAAAACCAAATCTTTTTTTAAATGCAATTTGCAATAAATCCAACTCTTCATTTACTTTCAATGACTCTAAAGAGTATCTCTCATCTACGGTAAAATTTTGTAATAAATTGTATTGTAAACCATTAAGTCTAATCATTTTTGACCTTTAGTATATCTTTTCCATCCACTTTAAACAACTCATCAAATCTTTGTTTTGCATAGTTGTTTACATCATCATGAAGGATTTTGAATTTTTGGATTATATCTTTTGCTTTTGGAGTAAGGACTGTCCCGCCACTACTACCTTTTGTGGTGATAGTCAAATCATCTTCAATATAATCTTGAAGTATTTTTATATGATTCCACGCTTTTTTATAATTCATCCCCACTTGTTTGGAAGCATCTGAAATAGAGCCTGTTTTATCTATAGATTCCAAAATCTCACTCTTACCGCTACCAAAAACCAAATTTGAATCACCGTCTTCAATCCATACTTTTACTTTTGTTATCATTTAGTGCTTCCTTCCGCTGTGACTTCTAGTCCTAAAACATCCCAACTGACAATAAACTACCTCTATATCAGAGTTTTTTACCGTACTACCGACAATCTTAAGACTACTCTTTTTTGCTTCATCCCATAAAGCTTTACATTCTATTTGTTTTGATTCATTTGCTTTTTTTATTATTTGGCTGTAAATCTCTTCATCTTTATCCAAAAATTCCAAATTACCAAAAACTCCAAGTTCACAATCAGTTACTCTAATACCTAGTTCTTTTGTAATTGCACCTATTTCACAAGGGCTAACTCCTAGCTTTGAAGCAACAACAAACCCCTTTATACAAGGTAGTTTGCCGTTTTCATCCAAATATTTTGAAATTATATCAATCTCTTTGGACATCAATTCTTCCACTATGAGTATAAACATTCATTTTTCTACCCCTTGCAAACCCTATAAGAGTAATACCATGAATATGTGCAGTTTGCACACCAAGATATGTAGGGGCAGTTCTTGATACTATGATAGGAACTCTATGCATTACTGCTTTTACAACCATTTCAGAACTCAATCTTCCACTTACAAAAAGGATAGATTTGGTTGTATCATGACCTTTGAGTTTACATTTTCCCACTACTTTGTCTATAGCATTGTGACGACCTATGTCTTCAGAAGTTACGGTTGTTCCATCAAGCAAGTAAATCATTGCTTTGTGAACACATCCTGTTAGTTTATATAGTTCACTCTCTTCGTAAAACTTTGCAACTTCACTTGATATGGTGTGGGGTGTGACTTTAAAAGCTGTTTGATTAAATGGTATTTTTACATCTCCAGCTATATTTGCAGTCACTCCTCCGCCACATCCACTTACTAATGTTTTTTCTTTGTAAAGATTTTGCAAAGAGTTTTCATCGATTGCTGCTTCAATATCAACTCTAAGTCCATCATCACTTAATTTCATACTTTTTATATCATCTATTGATGAAATAACATTCTCGCTCATCAAAAAGCCTACTGCATGAGCTTCTTGATCTATGGGAATACACATCATCGAGATTGCTTTTTCTCCATTGAGATAGACGCTCAGTCTTGCTTCTTCAATAGTTATATCATCTACTTCATTTGCTAAATTATCTATAAGTTTATCTATTACTACGGTTTTTAAATATCTAGTTTTGTCCATTTTCACTCTTTCTAATATGCTAAATTTGCATATTTGTTTATTAAAAAAATCATAACTACAGTATTATAACAAAACTAAAATTGCAAAGCAACTTATTAATTATTGCTTATTAACTATTAGTTATGAGTTAAAAATAGTAAGTCCAAAAGGACCTACTATTTTTTCATCTCGTCTAAAACATCCGGTCTTAATTGTTCTAAATACTCTTTTGGTAATTTACCACTCCAAACACCGGGGATATATCCCTTTACCGATACAAAATATGAATATACCGTCTCAAATGTAAAAAATGAGATAATAGCACTACCCATAAAGTGCATAAATAAAGTAAATCTTTTGAGTTGGATAGTCTCAGCATGAGTTAAAGCTTCAGGGTGCATATACCACAAAACAAATCCGCTCACACATAAGATAAATCCAAAAGCAACATACATATAGTAGTTAATTCTATTCATAGGCTCATATTTACCTTTTAAAAATACACTATTCCACCATTTGACACTTGGTCTTACGAAGAATTTGTGATCTTTAAAAGCGATAACTGTCATAATAAGCCATACAGGAATCCAACTAACCCCTACAACTTCGTGAGTTGCTCTCATCAATCTTGCTATATATCCACCACCTGTTACATTTCCAAATGTTATTGAAAATCCAGTGATAAATAGATAAATCATTACTGCAATATTCAGTAAGATTACTACTCTTTGAAATAAAGAATACACTTGTACCAAATCATCAGGATTTGTTACTTTTGCTTGTTTTCTCCCTTTTGCTACGATAAACATAGTCAAAAACAGTAAAAATTCTACAAAAAACACTATCGGTAATATATGTTGTCTCTCTTCAAACGCTCTTATTACCTCTGGTGCCATAGCCTCATAATCAGGTCCAAAAAGCCCTACTTTGCTTTGCTCATAATGACTTAAAGTTTCAAAAGGTACTAGTTGACCGGTAAAATTACCTTGCAACATTTGCAATATAAACTGATAAACATAATTTATATCAGCAATAGTCGCCAACCAAAAATACCAATATGTTAAAAGTATAAATAGAAAACCTATAATTAAATAGGTTTTGTATTCACTTATGAAACTTTGTTTATTTTCCATATGCTTTTGTCCATCCATAAGGTGCAGATTGTACCCCTTTACCGTATGATGCTACTCTTTGTCTGAATATGTTTGAAACGTCTTCAGAATCTCCAACTAAAAGTGCTTTAGTTGAACACATTGCAGCACACATAGGAACTTTACCTTCTGCAATTCTGTTTTGTCCATATAAGTGTCTTTCTTTTTCAGAGTTTGTCTCTTCAGGACCACCTGCACACATTGTACATTTATCCATTTTTACTTTTGTTCCAAATGCACCATTTTTTGGAAATTGCGGAGCACCAAAAGGACAAGCGAATAGACAATATCCACAACCAATACATTTGTCTTTATCAAGA
>DISL01000128.1 GCA_002421845.1 Epsilonproteobacteria bacterium UBA6211
AAGCACTTCGAAGATGACTTCGAGACACTAGTGACAAAGGGTCAAAAACCTGAAGTGCTTTTTATAGGGTGTAGCGATAGTAGAGTAGTGCCTGATTTAATAGTAGATTCAAAACCGGGTGATATGTTTATACTTAGAAACGTAGGTAACTTTGTACCTCCATTTAAAGCAGATAACGACTTTCATGGAAGTGCTGCTGCTATCGAGTACGCAGTGAGCGTACTCGATGTAAAACATATCATAGTGTGTGGACACTCCTTTTGTGGAGCATGTCAAGCACTATATAGTGACCTAGGTGATGATATAGGACTTATCCATGTACGAAAATGGTTAGAACTTGGATATAAAGCAAAAGAATATGTAATAAAAGAGTTTGGTACAACCCTCTCCAAAGAAGAGATGTATAGAAAAACAGAAAAAACCTCAATAGTTTACCAATTAGAAAATCTTTTAACTTACCCTGAAGTAAAAAGAAAAGTAGATGAAAATCTCCTTACCCTTCATGGATGGTATTATAAGATAGAAGACGGCTCTATTGAGGAGTATAATATGAAAACACACAAATTCCAACCTTTAGGATAATATAAAATGACTGAAACTAGAAAATTGCCTAGAAAAACTATTCTTTGGATAAGTATATTGGCTACATTAGCTGTTGTTTATTTTTTGATGAATATGGTAGCAAAACAGGGACAAGTTGAAAATGCACTAGATGCAATGAATATTGAGTATGATAAACTAAAAGTATTTACATCGGCATCCGTAAAACATAATGAAAGTGGAGTAAACGGCTATCAATTTACGGTAAGATACAATAAATTAGATAGCGGTGAGTTATGTAAAGGTTTTATTATAATACTGAACAACGGTCAATATGTAAATGATGTTGAGTGCAAAAAAGAGGAATTATGGTAATAGATAAGTTAAATAGTGGTGAGAGACTAGACTTTAATGATGCTTTGGCTTTGTATGATTTGGATTTGATTACTTTAGGGAAATACGCAAATAAAATAAGAACCGATAAGTTCGGTAAAAAAACATACTACAATATAAATAGACATATCAACCCGACCAATGTTTGTAAAGATGTTTGTCAGTTTTGTGCATATAGTGCAAGTAGAAAAAACCCAAATCAATACACCATGACCCATGAAGAGATTTTGAGTGAGGTTGAGAAATCCGTAAAAAACGGTATAGACGAAGTTCATATCGTATCAGCTCACAATCCAAGTACTGGACTAGAGTGGTATTTGGAGATTTTCAGAAAAATCAAAGATAAATTTCCTCATTTGCACGTAAAAGCTTTGACGGCTGCCGAAATCCACTTTTTAAGTACGGAATATAATAAATCATACGAAGAGATAATAGAACTTATGTGTGAATACGGCGTGGACTCTATGCCTGGAGGTGGAGCAGAGATATTTGACGAGGCTGTGCGAAAAAGAATTTGTGGCGGTAAAGTAAAAAGCGATGAGTGGTTACAAATCCATAAACTTTGGCATGAAAAAGGTAAAAAATCAAATGCTACTATGCTTTTTGGACATATTGAAAGTAGGGCAAATAGGATAGACCATATGATGAGGCTTCGTGAGCTTCAAGATATTAGCGGTGGTTTTAATGCTTTTATCCCACTTGTATATCAAACGCAAAACAACTATCTAAACGTAAAAGAGCCTTTAACCGCTCAAGAAATTCTAAAAACTATGGCAATAAGTAGAATCGTACTTGATAATATTCCAAGTCTAAAAGCTTACTGGGTGACATCTACTATGAAATTAGCTCTTATAGCTCAAGAATTTGGGGCAAATGACTTAGACGGTACGATAGAAAAAGAATCAATCCAAAGTGCAGCCGGTGCAAACAGCAAAAACGGTATGCCTTTGAATGAATTTGTAGAACTTATCAAAAATAGTGGATTTGAACCTATAAGAAGGGATTCACTTTATAAAGAGTTGGATTAAAGGAATCCCGACTTCAAGTCGGGCTTTTCTTGCTTTTTAGCAGATAAATCCAGCGTTCCACTCACGACTCACGGATGCTTACGATTGAAGCTCCGCCAACTTAGCTTTTACAGCTTCGCTATGCCCTTTTACTTTGACATTATCCCATATAGCTTTGATGTTTCCGTCAGGGTCTATAATAAAAGTGCTTCTTACTATTCCCATATACTCTTTGCCACACATTTTTTTCATTTGCCATACGCCGAAATCTTGAGATGTTTTGGTACTTTCATCTGCAAGTAGTGTGATACCTAGATTTTGTTTTTCTATAAAACTTCTGTGTTTTTTAGGGCTATCAGGGCTAACACCTAATATTACTGCTCCCATATCTTCAAAATCAGGCATAGCCGACGTAAAATCACAAGCTTCCGTCGTACATCCAGGAGTGTTGTCTTTTGGATAAAAATATAAAATTATCCATTTACCCGCTAAATCTCTTGAACAAATCTCTACTTCATCTTGGTTCGGTAAGCAAAAATCAGGTGCTTTATCATTTATTTTTAACATATTTATTCCTTTTAATATCTATTTTTTAGCTACAAATGTGGCGAAATTATACCATTTAAAAAGTATATCACAGCTTTTAAAACCTGCATCTAATATCATCTTTGTATTCTCTTCCACGCTATAAGGGACTAGTACATTTTCTAAAGCTTCTC
>DISL01000027.1 GCA_002421845.1 Epsilonproteobacteria bacterium UBA6211
GATATAACTATCAGTGAAATGATAAGCTCAAATGCACTTGTATATAATTCAAAAAAAACCTTCAAAATGGTTGAAAAATCACCAAACGAAACCCCTTATATAGTGCAACTAGCAGGAAATTCAAAAGACATTATAAAAGCGGCTGTTGAGATACTAAATGATATGGACGGCATAGACGGTATAGATTTGAATTGCGGTTGTCCTGCACCTAAAGTTTTCAACCACGGAAGCGGCTCAAATCTACTTGGTGATTTAAAAAAACTTGAAGAAATTTTAGGTACAATAAAATTATATTCAAAAAAAACATACACAACGGCAAAAATAAGAATCGGAGTTGATGAAAAAATTCCTGTTGATATAGCTAAAGCCGTAGAAAATGCCGGTGCAGATATAGTATGGGTTCACGGTCGTACAAGAAAAGGTGCATACAAAGCACCTGTGGATTATGATGCGATAAAAGAGATAAAAGAAAATGTCAAAATACCGGTTATTGCAAACGGTGATATAACCGACTACGAAAAAGCAAAATGGGTTTTGGAACACACAAAAACAGACGGTGTTATGATAGGACGTGGTGCTATCGGTAAACCGTGGATATTTCATCAAATCAAAAACAATATGGAAAATATTGATGAGATTACAAAAAAAGAAATTATTTTGGAACATTTTGATAAAATGGTAGAATTTTACGGAGATTATGGAATAATCATATTTAGGAAACACCTTCATGATTATTCAAGAGGCTACGCAGGTGCTAGTGAATTTAGACACAATATAAATACGATTACCGATCCTAAAGTAATGAGGGAAATGGTAGTTGATTTTTTTTCAATACAAGAGAGATAAAATGGAAGAGCAATATTACGAATTAACGGTTATACCGAATAGTTACTATGAATTATTTATAGATTTGATTTTTAGCATCAATGACGATGCGTTGGAAGAGATAGACGGTAAAATAATAATCCGTTCAACCGAACATCCGCAAAATATCATAGACGGTGTGGAAGCGTTTGAAAAAGAGCTTTCAAGTGCATTCGGCGAAACTATAAAATGTGAAGTATATCTTGAACAAAAACAAAACGAAGACTGGATAGCAAAATATAAAAACAGCATTACTCCCGTTCATGCAGGTAAATTTTATATCTATCCAAGTTGGGAACAACCAAGCATTGATAAAATAAATATAAAAATAGACCCTGCTCTTGCTTTTGGAAGCGGACACCATGAAACTACAAGTAGTTGTTTGGAAGCTATTTCCAAATATGTAAAATCAGGTGATACACTTTTGGATGTGGGGACAGGTAGCGGTATTTTGGCTATAGGTGCTACAAAACTAGGTGCTATATGTGATATTTGCGATACCGATGAACAATGTATAGAAAACTCATTGATAAATTTTGATATAAATGAAGTAAAACCAAACAACAACTGGATAGGAAGTACTTCAAAAGCGACTCAAAAATATGATGTGGTAGTGGCTAATATCGTAGCAGACGTCTTGGTAATGATTGCGTCAGATTTGAAAAAAAGCTTAAAAGATAATGCAATTTTAGTATTATCAGGTATTTTAGATAAATATAGTGATAAAGTTATGGCTAAATTTACCGATTTGACCTTGACAGAACAAATAGTTAAAAATGAATGGGTTACATTAGTATTCAAAAAAGGAGAATAATTTATAATATGAGAAAACATTTTAATCAAAATAAACCGAATAATAACGGTGATAATCAAGACCCTAACAATAAAAACAACAATTTTTTCAATAATAACCCTTTGATGGTTTTTGTTTTATTTTCTGTTATTACTATATTTTTATTCAAAACATTTTTTGCAGAAGATACAAGTTCACAAAATATGCAACAATACGCTCAAACTAAACAAAGAAGTGCATCATATTCTGATGTAAAAGAGCTTATTAAATCAGGTCAGGTGGAGTACGTAAGTATAGGAAATGCAAATATCAAAGCTGTAACAAAAGCTACCGGTGGAGTACAAACTACTTATAGTGCAAGAAGAATAGTTCCTGATGATACTTTAATTCCGCTACTTGAAGAAAAAGGTGTTAATTATACAGGTGTCAGTGAAGACAATTTACTTGCCGATATGCTTTTTGGGTGGATATTGCCTATATTTATTTTCTTTGCTATATGGATGTTTTTGGCATCACGTATGCAAAAAAATATGGGTGGCGGAGGAATCCTCGGTATGGGTAACTCTAAAAAACTAATAGATACTGAAAAACCTAAAGTAAAATTCGAAGATATGGCGGGGAATAAAGAGGCTAAAGAGGAAGTTCAAGAGATAGTAGAGTTTTTAAAATCTCCAGATAGATATATCAAACTCGGTGCTCAAATACCAAAAGGTGTGCTTTTAGTAGGACCTCCAGGTACCGGTAAAACACTTCTAGCTAAAGCAGTTGCAGGTGAAGCGGATGTTCATTTCTTATCCGTGTCAGGTTCTAGCTTTATTGAAATGTTCGTGGGTGTTGGAGCAAGTCGTGTAAGAGACCTTTTTGAACAAGCAAAAAAAGTAGCTCCTGCTATTATATTTATTGATGAGATAGATGCTATCGGTAAAAGTAGAGCAAGTGCCGGTATGATGGGTGGAAACGATGAAAGGGAACAAACTCTAAATCAGCTTTTGGCTGAAATGGACGGTTTTTCTACGGAAGCAGCTCCCGTTATAGTTCTTGCAGCTACAAATAGACCGGAAGTTCTTGACCCAGCTCTTCTTAGACCGGGAAGATTTGATAGACAAGTTTTGGTTGATAAACCTGACTTTGAAGGAAGAAAAGAGATATTGCAAGTTCATATAAAAGATGTTAAACTTGCAAAAGACGTTAATCTAGAAGATGTAGCTAGGATGACGGCAGGACTTGCAGGGGCTGATTTGAAAAATATAGTAAATGAAGCTGCACTTTTGGCAGGTAGAAACAATAAAGAAGAAGTTGAACAAACAGATTTCAAAGAGGCAGTTGAGAGACAAATTGCCGGATTAGAGAAAAAAAGTAGAAGAATCTCTCCAAAAGAGAGAAAAATAGTAGCTTACCACGAAAGCGGTCATGCTGTAATAGCAGAAGTTACAAAAGGTGCAAAAAAAGTAAATAAAGTATCTATAGTTCCAAGAGGCCTTGCAGCTTTAGGATATACTTTAAATACACCTGAAGAGAACAAATACCTAATGCAAAGACATGAGCTTATAGCTGAAGTTGATGTATTACTAGGTGGAAGAGCAGCTGAGGAAGTATTTATAGGTGAAATAAGTACAGGTGCAGGAAATGACTTAGAGCGAGCTACAGATATAATAAAATCAATGGCTAGTGTATATGGTATGAGCGATTTTGCAGGACTTATGGTACTAGAAAAAAGACAAAGTGGATTCTTAGGTGGTGGAATGAGTTCAAAAGATTATAGTGATGGAATGTCACAAAAACTTGATGAATTTATCAAAAACACATTAACAGATAGATATAATGAAGTTAAAAAAATACTAAGTGATAATAAAGAAGCTATTGAACAAATGACACAAGAACTTCTTGATATAGAAGTAATTACTGGTGCAAGAGTTAGAGAAATAATTAAAGAAAATGGTGGGAAAGTTTTTGAAGATGAAGATCTTCATACTGAAGCGTTGAAATAAAAGGAATTGAAAAATGTCAAATAAATTTATCATAGCACAAGAAGGATTTAAACCATTAGCTATTACTGCTGGTGTTTGGTTTGTATTAAAGTTTATTTTATCTTTTGATTTACTAGGTAATTTGACATTACTTCTTTTTGTATTTATGTTATATATATTTAGAAATCCTGAAAGAGAAATATATGGAAGTGTAAATGAAATAATATCGCCTATAGATGGAAAAGTAGTTGCTATTGATAATAAAAAAGGCAAAAACTATATCTATGTAGATGTATCACTATTAGACACACATTTATTAAGAATGCCAGATGATGGAAAAGTGAGTATCGAATCACAAAGAAATGGTTTACACTTAAATCCAAATACAAAAAAAGGCAAGCTTTTAAATAGAGAACTTACACTTTCATTTGAAAACCTCAAACTCCATCTCCTTAGTGGAGTGTGCAGATTTGATATAATAATTAATAATATTGGAGATATTCCAAAAGGTAAGAGATTTGGTTTCTTTTTGCAAGGTGTTGCAAAAATTGAGGTTAATGATAATATAAAAATTCCAGTTAAGATTGGTGATAAACTGTTAGCTGGAGAGAGTGTTATAGCTATAAAACAATAATAGTTTATAGGTCTTAGACGGTAGTTTGTAGTTAGGGATTTTGAATTTTACCTACTATCTACCATCTATCATCTACCAACTATTATCTAATATTGGAGAAAAAATGAATAATATAGATAATAATAGAATAATAATATTTGATACAACATTGAGAGATGGGGAGCAATCTCCTGGTGCTTCTATGAATACTGAAGAGAAAATAAAAATAGCTATTCAGTTGCAAAAATTAGGAGTTGATGTAATAGAAGCTGGTTTTGCAGCAGCTAGTCCAGGTGACTTTGATGCCATAAGCCAAATTGCAAGTGCTATAGACAAAAGTACTATATGCTCATTAGCAAGAGCTACTGAAAATGATATCAAACAAGCTGGACTTGCAATTGCTAAAGCAAAACGAAAAAGAATACATACTTTTATAGCAACAAGTCCTATCCACATGGAGCATAAGTTGAAAATGGCTCCTGATAAAGTAGTCCAAAAAGCTATCGAAGCAGTAACTTATGCAAAAACTTTTGTGGATGATGTAGAGTTTAGCTTGGAAGATGCTGGAAGAAGTGAGATGTCTTTTATGAAAGAAGTGGTTGATGCAGTAATAGGTGCAGGTGCAAAAACTATCAACTTACCAGATACTGTAGGATATAGATTTCCAGATGAGATAAAAGCAATGGTTGCTGAGTTGCATAAATTTATCAATGGCAGAGCGGTAATATCTTTGCATAACCACAATGACTTAGGATTGGGTGTAGCTAATACTTTAGCAGGTATAACGGCAGGTGCTAGACAGGTGGAGTGTACGATAAACGGTTTGGGTGAAAGAGCCGGAAATGCGGCTATGGAAGAGATAGTTATGGCTATCAAAACTAGAAAAGATTTATTTGACGGTTTATATACATCTATCAATACAAAAGAGATATACACTACAAGTAAATTGGTAGCTACGATTACTGGTATAGAGCCTCAACCAAACAAAGCAATAGTTGGTAAAAATGCCTTTGCACATGAAAGCGGAATTCACCAAGACGGTGTATTGAAATGCCAAGAGACTTATGAGATTATGAAACCAAGCGATATAGGTTTGGATAAAAACAACTCTATAGTCTTAGGTAAACACTCAGGTCGTGCAGCATTTAAAGACAAAATAAAACAATTAGGTTTTGATGATATTAGTGATGAGGATTTACAAACTGCATTTGATAAATTTAAAATATTGGCAGATAAGAAAAAAGAGATAACAGATGATGATATCTCTATTTTGATAACTGATGAATCTTTGAACAAAAATAAAGTTTATGAACTTGTCTCTTTACAAATTGCCGATTGTAGTAACGGTATGGCAAGTGCAGCGGTATGTATAAAATATAACGATGAGTTGATTCAAGATGCTGCTGTCGGTGACGGTACTATTGATGCAATATTTAAAACGATAGATAGAATCACAGGGTACAAGGGTGAACTAAACGATTATAGCGTAAAAGCCGTAAGTGAAGGGAAAGATGCGTTGGCAAAGGTTGTTTGTAAAGTAACTTTCAATTCAGATAATCCTCCTATGATAGGGCATGGATTAAGTCTTGATACGATGCTTGCAAGTGGAAGAGCGTATTTGGGTGCTTTGAATAGTTATTTGTCAATGAAAGACAACCTAAGAAAAAAATCAAATCCACACCAAGTTTAAACCGACTTTAGTCGGTTTAAACAACTGATAACTAACATTTTACGACTTACGACTCACGGCTCACGATTTACGATTCACACTTTATGCAATTTTAAGCTTATTTTAAATATAATCCCACACTAATTTTATGTCAAAAAGGGACTTTCATGAAAAGAACATACCAACCACACAATACTCCTAAGAAGAGAACACATGGTTTTAGAGCTAGAATGGCTACAAAAAACGGTAGAGCGGTACTTGCTAGAAGAAGAGCTAAAGGTAGAAAAAAATTAACTGTTTAAGTTCTAACTGTAGAATAAAAACTACAAAAGAGTTTGACCGTGTCTATAAAGCTGCTAAAAAGTGGCATACTCCGTCTTTTATACTATTTTATCAAGACGGTGACTCTTTAAAAAACGGTTTTGTTGCTTCAAAAAAAGTGGGCAACGCCGTAAAACGTAACAGTGCTAGAAGAAGGCTTAAAGCCATATTTCAACAATACTGCAACAATATCAAAAACGGCAGATACATATTAGTTGCTAAAGACGCTATAGAGCAAAGAGTTT
>DISL01000076.1 GCA_002421845.1 Epsilonproteobacteria bacterium UBA6211
CTTGAGTTCTAAGTTTATCAGCAATAGCCAAACCAGAAGCATCATCTGACGCTTTATTTATTCTAAGACCTGAACTAAGTTTTTCTAAAGAGTTTTTTAGATTAGCATTAGTTATATTAGCACTCTCTTGAGCATTAAGTGAGCTCACGTTTGTATTAATTCTCATCCTCAATCCTTTGTATTGATTTATTTAACTATGAGAATTATGACACAACATTTCTTAATATTAGCTTAATGTAGTATAAAATGAGAAAAGATTTTTTAACTAAAATAAAAAAGCCCAAACCATGAGGCTTGGGCTTTAAAAAGAATAAATATATACTTACTATTGTAGTAATCTCAATATATTCTGCTGAACTTGGTTAGCTTGACTCATTGCAAATGTTCCAGCTTGAGAAATGATATTTTCAAGGAAATATCATTCTACTATTGTAGCAATCTCAAAATGTTCTGTTGAACCTGATTTGCTTGACTCATTGCAAACGTTCCAGCTTGAGAAATGATATTTTCAAGGAAATATCATTCTACTATTGTAGCAATCTCAAAATGTTCTGTTGAACTTGGTTAGCTTGACTCATCGCGAAAGTTCCAGCTTGAGAAATGATATTTTGTTTATTGAAGTTTGCACTCTCTGCTGCATAATCAACATCTCTTATCACAGACTCAGCTGCTTTAATATTTGTTTGTTGTGTTGCAAGGTTTCTGATAGCTGATTCTAATTGATTTTGAGTAGAACCGAAATCAGATCTCCATCCGTTTAGCTTATTGATAGCATCATCGATAGCTGATAAGAAACCTCTAGCCGATGAAGCACCACCAGCTCCTCTTATATCTCCACCTGATGCTACAGCAGTTTTTAATGCTGATAGTGAAAGTCCACTAATATTAGCTTGAACCCCTGAGCTAGATGTAATAGTATTTGCACTTGTCTCACCCATTTGGAAAGTAAGTTGTACGGAACCGCTTGAATTGACAGTTGTATCTCTTTGTAAAAGTTGGATACCGTTGTAATTTGTTTGTACCGCAATATTATTGAGCTGTGTTAAAAGTTTGTCAATATCTTTTGCTATAGCCTCTCTACCTGCACTACTTGTAGTAGCAGTTGAAGCTTGGATAAGTTTTTGTTTCACTATATCTAAGATGTTTGATTGTTCAGCCATCGCTTTGTCTGCAATTTGCAACAATGCAACAGCAGAGTTACCGTTTGATATAGCTTGACCTATTGAACTAGCTTGAGTTCTAAGTTTGTCTGCTATAGCAAGACCTGAAGCATCGTCAGATGCTTTGTTGATTCTAAGACCTGAACTAAGTTTCTCTAAAGAGTTTCTTAGATTTGTGTTGATTTGAGTGTTGCTTTCTTGAGCTGTAAGTGCACTAACGTTCGTGTTGATTCTCATTTGGTTACCTTCAATTTTTAGTCATTTTAAAATTATAATAAAAGGGTAACTAAATATATCTTAATAATAGCTTAAAGTTAAGTGCAAAATTAACCAATAATTTCGAAATGGTAACACAACATTTCTTAAAATTAGCTTAATAATATACAATTCTTAAGTAAAGTTTATAAAAATATCTATTTTCTTATTAAAATAGCACCGCTTTCTATATGTTCACTCCAGACAAACTGGTCAAAAAAGGCAAATTTTACTATTTTGTGTGTTGTTGATAAACTTTGTAAATCTCTATAAAGTGTTTCCGGATTACACGAAATGTAAGCTATAACATCAAAATTTCTAACCAGTTCCGTAGTTCCTGTGTCTAGTCCTGCTCTTGGTGGATCAACNNGATAGGTCAACATCTTTTAGTCTATTAAATTCTCTCTCCCCTTTAAGTGCCGACGTAAACTCTTCGCTACTCATTCTAATAAATTCAATATTGTTAATATTATTTAGCTCACAACTCTCTTTTGCACTTGCTATTGATGCTTTTGAAATTTCCGTTGCCAAAACCTTATCAAATTTGGTACTAAGGGGTAGGGTGAAGTTACCGCCTCCACAATAAAGTTCACACAAATCACCTTTTGCTTCAACGTTATTTATTATCCAAGATACCATTTTTGTATTCATATATCTATTCGGTTGAGAAAATGCTGCCTCTTTTTGGATAATTTTGAATTGATTGTCGTTAATTGTAAATTTGTGGGTAATAAAATCTTCACTCAATACTATCTTTTGACCTCTACTTCTACCTATTATTTTGATATTTAGGTCATCTGATACGGTTTTGGCTTTTGCTATCCATTGGTCATCTAGTTTTTTATGATAGGCTAGGGTGACTAGTATCTCATCTTCACTTGTTATAAACTCCGCCATAAATACTTTACGTTTCAAGATTTCGTCACTATTTAATTTTTCTAGTAGTTGCGGCATAATATTTTGGATTTGAATGTTTACTATTTGGCAACTATCAATTTGAAGGTAATTTTTGTTTATATCTACCATGGCATAGGACAATCCACCGTCATGATGGTATAGTTTAAACTCTGCACGTGACCTAAAACCAAGTGGAGGTGATGTGAAAAATTCAAACTCCCCTTTGTAAAGGTTGGAGAAGTTTTCTATATGATGTTTTGTCTTACTGTTTAATTGTTCTTCGTAGTTCATACTGCCAAGCTGACAGCTTCCGCATATTCCTATATATACACAAGGGTTAGAAGAAGAGCCTGAGAAATTAAGAGATTGAGAAACTGAGTTATTGTGTTGATGCATTTTACTTTTTACCTATTACCTTTTACCTACTTTGTGTTATTATACCATATGATTAATAAATGGCAAGAAGAACTAAAAAAACTGTTAAACTGTGACTTAGCACAGATGTATCCCGTAGCTAGAAAGCTAAATAGAAAATTGCACTTTTTTGTAGGACCTACAAATAGCGGTAAAACTTATGAGGCGATGACTCACCTAAAAAAAGCTGATTGCGGTACTTATCTGGCACCTCTTAGATTATTAGCGTTAGAAGGGTATGAGGATTTAAAAAAGTCCGGTGTTAGGGCTTCGCTTATTACCGGAGAAGAGGAACTTTTTGACGAGGACGGAACACATATAAGCTCGACTATTGAGATGATTAGCTATGAGCTTGTAGTAGATGTGTGTGTGATAGATGAAGTTCAGATGCTTGAAGATGATGATAGAGGTTGGGCGTGGGTAAATGCAATCCTTGGGGCACCTGCTTATAACGTATATATGACCGGAAGCGTCAATGCACTAGAAGCAGTTAAAAAAATAGCCTCATATTTGGGTGAAGAGTTGATAGTGAAAAAGTTTACAAGAAAAAATGAGCTAATACTACATAGTAGTTATACTCCTTTGAAGAAGTTAGAACCTCAAACGGCACTTATAGCTTTTAGTAGAAACGATGTGTTGTCTCTTAAAAACCACCTATCAAAAAGATACTCGGTCTCTGTTATATACGGCAACTTAAGCCCTGAAGTACGAAGAGAAGAGGCTAGAAAATTTAGAGAAGGTGAAACTCAGATTTTGATAGCGACAGATGCTATAGCTATGGGATTGAACCTACCTATAAAAACTATACTTTTTACCACTGCACAAAAATTTGACGGTAAAGAGCGACGAGGGATAACTACAAACGAGATAGTACAAATTGCAGGACGTGCCGGAAGATACGGGCATCATGAATATGGTTTCATAGGGGCTACCGATAAAAATACTTTAGAACACGTAACTCATATGATGAATGAGCCAATAAAAACTATTAAGCCTCCTTTTAAGGTCAAAGCTACTACCTCACAAATAGAATCTCTTTCTTCGTATATAAAGACGAAAAATTTGTTTGAAATTACAAATTATTATGCAAAACATATGAAATTCTCAGGTCCTTTTGTGGCTACCAATATATCTTCAATGCTCGATAATACAAAGATTATAGAAAGTATTGCATCTAATTTACCTTTGGAAACAAAGTATATATTAGCACAAGCCCCTATGTCATCTAAGTCACCCTTGGTGAAAAGTGCGTATATGCTTTTTATAGATTCTATAAAAAAACAAAAGGCGATAGACTATAAATCTACCATAACTCTCTCAAAAAGTGCAAAAGATGAAGACGAACTTCTAAGAGCTGAAGATGAGATACGAAAGATTAGTTTGTATTTATGGCTTAGCTACAAGTTTCCTAATATTTTTACTGATACGCAAAAAGCGACAAATTATAGAATACTAATAAATAAATTTATAGAGAACTCTTTGTCGTTGGGGATTAAACGTAAAAAAGAGTTTAATGAACAAAAAAAATTTCCTAAAGAAACCGATAAAAAAAGAACTCCTCCAAGAAGAAGCAAAACAAGAGCTAAAAGAACATTTTAATTTATCCTTAGGTATAATAATAGCTATTTAATAATCCAAAGAAGGTATAAATGTTAAGTTTTTTGAAAGTGGACAAAGATGAAGCTCTAAAGAAAGAACTTTTAAAAGATATTATAGATGAAGGCAAAATACAAAAACTTATAAAAAGTGGTGCCGATATAAATCAAACCGACCACAACGGTAGGACTTTGTTATTTGAACTTGCTAGAAAAAAAAGACTTGAATCAATAAAAATCCTTCTACAAAACGGCGCTGACTTAAATAAAGAAGATAAATACGGTAAAACAGTACTTAACGAAGCTATCAATAAAGAAGATAGTTTGATGGTTAGGTTTTTGTTATCAAACGGTGCTTGTGTTAATAGGATAAATGAATCCGGCAGAACTTTATTGCAAGATGTCGCAATAGAGGGAAATCACAGAATATTTAAAATACTTCTTGCCTTCGACCCGGATTTAAGTATAGTCGATAAATACGGAAGAACTGTTTTGTTTGATGCAGTAATGGGTGGAAGCTTAGACTTGGTCAAAGATGCACTTGATAGAACACCAAATGCAAATGCAATCAATCATAACGGGCAAAGTGTAGTATTTGAAGCTGTTTTGAGTGAAAATACGGAAATCCCGAAATACATGATAAATCAAGGACTTGACGTAACTATAAGTGATAACAATAGACAAAACCCACTTTTTAATGCCGTGGTTTTGGGTGCTAAGAATATAGAGGTTATAGAATTATTAATCCAAAACGGTGCAAGACTTAATCAAAAAGATAAAGACGATAGAACATTACTTGATGAGATTTTGTATATAGTATCTTTAACAAGCGATGTTTTTGCTAAGGTGGAAGGTAAATATAAATTAGCAAGAAAAGATAGGGATTATTTAGCTTTAACTGCAAGACTTATCGAACTTGGATTGGCGGTAGATAGAA
>DISL01000035.1 GCA_002421845.1 Epsilonproteobacteria bacterium UBA6211
ACATTAAAGTATCTCAAAAATAGATTCATCTGCATATCACTGTTAAGCAATAGCTCTAAATCCTCATTATTCGCTATTTTTTGCATAATATAGAGTCTAAAAAGAATATCTACAAATTTAAGTACAAGGATACTCAACATCCAAAATTCATTATATCCCATACCGAAAATCAAGAAAATAGTGTAAAAAAATGTAGGATTCATACTAAGATATGTAAAAATCCCTTTTTTATAAAAATAAAAATTTTTCTCTATTAATCCAAAAAAAGTCTTTGATTTTTGCCAATTAGTCTCATAAAGCTCTAAAGCTATAAAAACAACTAATAATATAAAAAGATTTTCCATTTTGGGCAATAGCCAAGATTACTCTTGGCTACTACTCCTGTGAAGTAGAAAGTTTGATTTTTTTATTTCTGTATAGACCTGTTCCAACCGGAATAGTTCTACCTATAACAACGTTTTCTTTTAAGTCTTCCAATAAGTCCATTTTAGAGCTTATTGCAGCTTCCGTTAGAACTTTTGTAGTCTCTTGGAATGATGCAGCTGAAATGATAGAGTCACTTGTAACCGCAGCTCTTGTAATACCTAGTAATAAAGGCTCTGCTATTGCAGGTTCTCCACCTAGTCTTACGATTTTCTCATTTTCTATTTGGAATCTTTTCTTAGATACCATATCACCTGATATAAACTTAGTATCACCGCTATCTACAACAGTTACTTGTCTTAACATTTGTGATAAGATAACTTCGATATGTTTATCGGCAATATTAACACCTTGGCTTCTATAAACTTTTTGTATTTCACTTACTATAAAGTAATGTAAAGCTTTTTCACCAAGAACTTTTAATACGTCATGACTTGCTGTTTGACCGTCAGTCAATGCCTCACCGGCATGAACAAACTCACCGTCGTGAACAAGAATATTTCTACCTTTTTCCACTAAATGCTCTATTTTGTTTCCATTATCATCAGTAATTGCGATTCTAATTTTATTTCTTATAGGTTTACCGATACTTACAACACCGTCAAATGACGCTAGTATTGCTAAAACTTTAGGACGTCTTCCCTCGAAAAGTTCACTAACTCTTGGAAGACCCCCTGTAATATCTTTAGATTTTGCTAAAGCTTTTGGAGTTCTAGCTAAAATATCAGCTACAACAACTCTTGCACCTTCAGCAACGTTTAATGACGTTTTAGGGTCAAGTGGGTATCTTACAAGTTTACCGTCACTTGTTGAGATAATCATAGCAGGTTTATAACCACTTGCTACATACTCATTAACAACAAGTTTACTTGTACCTGTTAGCTCATCGTATTGCTCAGAAACAGTAACACCAGGGATAATATCTTCAAACGCAATAACACCCTCTTCTTGAGCTATAATAGGATTTGAATACGGATCCCAAGTAGCTATTACCGTGTGTTCTTGTGTTGCAGGTTTAGCCAATATAGTACTATTTTCTACTACACTGTCGTCACTTACTTCAACTACAGACTCTCTAGCAATATAATGTCTAGCAGCTTCTCTATCAGATTTATCAACAACAACTGCAAATAAACCTTTTTCAGATACTACATCACCGGCTTTTACATCATATCTTCTTTCAAGATAGTCACCTTTTAGTTTATAGTATTTAACTTGACCTTTAGCACCGCTTGTTATCTCTCTTGTTACAGGTGTACCGTCAGATACTAGAAGTGTACTTGCATAAGGAATCCTATTTGGTACATTCCAGCCATCTTTGATAATCTCAACGATTGACTCGTCTTCGTTTACCTCTTCACCGCTACTATAAGGAAGATATAATTTACCCTCTATTTTACCGCTTACACCTGCAAGTTCGTTTGCTTTTGCAACGTCATTTTTTCTGAAATAGTATTTTTTAGTCTCTTTATCTGAAGTTACAGTTAATACTACCTCTTCGTGTAAAGTTTCAACTTTTACGCTACCTTTAAACGGAGCTTTGATTTTTGGCTCAACCAATAACACAGCTGCATTTCTTCTGTTTGCAACTATAGATTGACCGTCTTTGTTTTGATAAACTTTAAGGTTATAGTATCTAATGAAACCTTCTTTATCAGCTTTTAATTCTCTTTCTGTTTGAGTTGCACTCGCAGTTCCCCCAACGTGGAATGTTCTAAGTGTAAGCTGAGTTCCCGGCTCACCGATTGACTGAGCAGCAACAACACCCACAGCCTCACCCGGATTTACTTTTCTTTGCTCACCAAGATTTAGACCGTAACATTTTGCACAAAGACCGTTTTGCTCTTTACAAGTTAACGGATTTCTAATAACTACTGATTTGATACCTGCTTCAGCTATTACTTTTGCATCTTCGTCACTTATTAACGAACCTTCGTTAAATAGTATCTCATTTGAGATAGGGTCGATAATATCTTCAGCTATAACTCTACCAGTGATTCTCTCTTCTAAAGACTCGATTAGTTCATTTCCGCTTACGATGTCTGTTATTTCGATACCTTCGTGAGTACCGCAATCTTCAGTCGTAATTCTCACGTTTTGTGATACGTCGATAAGCTTTCTTGTCAAGTAACCCGCATTTGCTGTTTTAAGAGCTGTATCGGCAAGACCTTTTCTAGCACCGTGTGTTGAAATAAAGTACTCTAGTACGTTTAGACCTTCACGGAAGTTAGAAATAATCGGTGTCTCAATAATAGAACCATCCGGTTTTGCCATAAGACCCCTCATACCTGAAAGCTGTCTTATCTGAGCCGAACTACCCCTAGCACCTGAGTCAGCCATCATATAAATAGAGTTAAATCCATCTTTATCCGTTTGAACAAGACTCATCATCTCAGAACCTAGTTTGTTGTTTACTACAGTCCAAATATCGATAATTTTGTTATATCTTTCTTGTTCAGTCAATAAACCTTGGCTAAATTGTTTTTGAACTTCAATAACATCTTTTTTAGCTTTTGCTATATGATCAACTTTACTTTCAGGAACGATAATATCATCTATAGATATAGAGATACCTGCGTATGTCGCATATTTGAAACCTAAGTTTTTCAAGTTATCCAAGAATCTTGGAGTTACATCATATCCACCGTGTTTATAAATATAGTCAACCAAGTTACCTATATCTTTTTTCTTCAATACTCTATTCCATAATTCAACAGGAACAAAATCAGGTAAAATGTTTTTAATAATAAGTCTTCCGATAGTAGTAGTAATAATTCTTCCGTCTATCATAGTTCTTATTTTTGCGTGAATATCTACAGTATCTAAATCAAGTGCAAGTTTAGCTTCATTGAAGTTAGCAAGTAATTTATGCTCACCTTTTACACCCTCTTTTTCTAGTGATAGATAATATACCCCAAGGACCATATCTTGTGAAGGAACCGCTATAGCTCTTCCTGAAGCAGGTAAAAGAATATTCATTGAACTCATCATCAAGATTTTTGCTTCAGCAATAGCCTCTTGTGATAGTGGAACGTGAACAGCCATTTGGTCACCGTCGAAGTCCGCATTGAACGCCGCACACACTAACGGGTGAAGTTGAATAGCTTTTCCGTCAATCAATACCGGATGAAACGCTTGAATAGAAAGTTTGTGTAGAGTTGGAGCTCTGTTTAATAATACAGGATAATCAGAAACTATCTCACTTAAACATTCCCATACTTCGTTTGTTTGTGACTCTATCAATCTTTTTGCAGATTTCAAAGTAGTCGCATACCCTTTCTCTTCAAGTTTTGCCATCAAGTGTGGTTTAAATAACTCTAGAGCCATTTTTTTAGGAATACCACATTGGTCCATATTTAAACTTGGTCCAACAACGATAACAGATCTTCCCGAGAAGTCAACCCTTTTACCTAGTAGGTTTTGTCTGAAACGCCCTTGTTTACCTTTGATAATCTCACTTAAAGATTTCAATGGTCTTTTGTTTGCACCTTTTACAGCATTTGCCGTTTTACCGTTATCAAATAACGCATCAACAGCCTCTTGAAGCATTCTTTTTTCATTTCTGAT
>DISL01000104.1:0-2234 GCA_002421845.1 Epsilonproteobacteria bacterium UBA6211
GATACACCAAAGTTTTATTTATATAGGCTACCTTACTTGCATATCCAAGAGTGACGGATAAATCATGGCTTATCACGACTATTGCAATATCTTTATTTAACTCTTTCAATAGTTCATATACCTCTTTTTGCCCTTGTACGTCAATATTTGCGGTTGGCTCATCCAAAAGAATGAGTTTCGGTTTTTCTACCAAAGCTCTTGCTATAAAAACCCTTTGTCTTTGTCCACCCGATAATGAGCCTATTTTGTTATCCATAAAAGCATCCATACCAACAAGTTTCAAGGCTTTATTCGCACCCTCTATTTGTTCTTTTGAATACCCCATAAAAGATATTTTATTTCTATAGCCCATAAGCACTACTTCAATAGCCGTAATAGGAAAGTCAAGATTTAAATTTGTATTTTGTGGAACGTAACCAATCTCTTGCAAATCATATTTATGTGAAATCTCCCCTTTTTGGATATTTAATATCCCTAGAATCAGTTTAAAAAGAGTAGATTTCCCACCGCCGTTTGGACCTATAATAGCCAAAAAATCTTTATCGTTTATATTTAGGTTGATATTTTCTAAAACTGTTGTTTTATCATAGCCGAAAGTTAAGTTAGTAATGTTGATTATATTATTCATTTCGGGATTATACCAAAAATCACCAAAAAGTGAAGTTTGTCATATCAAAGGTTTTGCGTCTGGATTCCTTAATTTTTTCAATTCCATATCTATATATTTATATTCCGTCTGTTTTCTTTTAAAAGCCAGTGTACTTTTACGAGTATTATTTGATTCTATTTGATAAATAAATAAGCCGTTTTCACTCATACTAAGTCTTACGTTTGTAGATATAGAATATGTTGTAATAATCCCTTGCTCATTCAAAATAGAACAAATATCCTTAAAATAAGACAAATTCCATAATTCGCTATTTACGTCAGAACTAAAAGCATCTTGATATACAATATCTATATCTTTTAAAGTTTTAATATACTCCCTAGCATCTCCGCAAAAAACCTCTATTTTATGCAATTCATCTTCATAATACAAATTGTCTGATACTGATTGTATAATATGTCGTATAGAGTCAAACTCTTTGGGGTATGTAAAGTTTTTAAGACTTTTCAATAAATCTAAGTCCAATTCAGGAGAAAAAAACTCTATTTTTTTAGAATTTGGTGATTTTAAATTTTCTAGTATTGTTAAGAATGTGTTATAACCCAACCCAAAACATATATCAAGGACTCTAAGAGTTTGCTTATTTTGATGATGCTTTAGTGCAGGAAATATATGTTTGTACAGCGATTCATTTATAGCACCGTCTTTTACGCTGTGATAACATTGCGAATATTCCTCACTAAAGAGTGTATTTGAACCGTCTTTTGTTTGAACTAGCTTTATAGCCCGGCTCCCCACATATGTAGTTTTTTTGCAGTTACCAAATAGTAGTCATCAAAAATATCTATCTCATTTGCCGCCCTAAAATCATTTGAGTCTAATAACTCTTTTATATAATAAGCATCTATAAGATTTGATTTTTTTGATAATACGATAATATGTGCTGAATTTTCCAATGAGTGATACAACTCTTTTAAATATTCTGAATTTGTACCGTCCAAAATATCCACAAGTACCACATATTCATAAGCTCTAGGGGTTAATTTTAATGTTTTTTGAGCAAAGTCATCCGTCAATTCTACAGCTTTTATCCTTGGATTTGTTGAAGAAAGACTCTCTTGTAATATATCTAAGAAATATTTATTATTGCGATAAAAAACCAAAACTCTAAGTTCAGGTGTTTTATCGAATAATGATAAGAAAAACTCTGTAGATTTATTACTCATCACATCCACACAAAAGTGCATCATCAAGCTTTAACTCTTCATTACTTGCTACGCTAATACCATCTTTTAAAACTTTTTTAGCAATTTTATGTGCTTTTTTTAGTGAATGCATTGCATAAGTTCCGCACTGATATACATTTAGTTCAGGTATCTCTTTTTTACTTTTGACGGCTAGTATATCCACCATAGAATTTCTCCAAGCCTCTGCAACCATCTCACCGCTAGGACTACCTATTAAACTCATATAAAAACCAGTCTTACAACCCATAGGCGATATATCTATTATCTCTACGTCTTTTCCGTTTAGATGATTTCTCATAAAACCTGCAAAAAGGTGTTCTAAAGTATGGATACCTTTGTTACTCATTTTATCAATATTTGGTTTACAAAATCTCAAATCA
>DISL01000104.1:2282-5430 GCA_002421845.1 Epsilonproteobacteria bacterium UBA6211
AACTAATAATGAATAACTAACAACTATAGTATTCGCTACGCTCATAATCATAAAATATTTGTGACGAAGTCACACATCACTTATTAATTATTAGTTGTTAATTATTAATTAAAAAAAGCCCCTTTCGGGGCTTTTTGTTAAACTCTTGCTTCTTCTCTTCTTTGTAAATACTCCCATTGAGCATCTACTCTTTTTTGCCACTCATCTATGATATACTCATATTGAGGTGTAAATAAGTGTTTAAATCTTGGTTGGAATGCAAGATAATCTCTTACAGGAACTACATTTTTAGGTCTGTAAGTAATATTTAATTCTTTTCCGTTAATTATTTCATATAAAGGAAATACTAAAGAGTCAACTGCCAAATCACTTGCTTCAATAGTTTTGTGCATTGGGAACTTCCACTCTGTAGTACAAGCACTCATTGCATTGATAAATACCGGACCTTCAGTCTCAAATCCAGTTTGAATTTTTTTAACCATATCTTTCCATTTATTTGGAGCAACTTGTGCAACATAAGGTGCACCATGAGCAGCCATGATAGAAAGCATATCTTTTTTATTTTTCTTTTCACCGTATGATGTACTACCAGCTGGAGATGTAGTTGCACTAGCACCTATTGGAGTAGAACTACTTCTTTGTCCACCNNGCATAAACTTCATTATCCAAACAAACATACATCATATTATGACCTCTTTCAAAACATCCACTTAACCATTGGAAACCAATATCATAAGTAGCACCGTCACCACCGAAAGCTACGAATTTTGGAGCTTTATAATCTGCCGGTAGTCTTCCCTTGTTTTTTAAAGCATTGTACATAGACTCTGCACCAGCAACTGCAGTTGAAGAGTTTTCAAATCCAATGTGAATCCAAGAACAATCCCATGAAGTATGTGGATAAATCGCAGTACATACTTCAAGACATCCTGTTGATGCAGATACTACAAGATTGTCATTTGTTGCATTTAAAATCTCTCTTACGATAATAGAGTGTGCACACCCTGGACATAAAACATGGGCACCTTCAAATCTCTCAGCAGCTGTTGAAAACGATTTTAAATTTTTAATCTCTTNNTCTGGCCCTCTTACACCTACAAATCTTTGTAGTGCGCCATTTCTCTTACCGCTTTTTGCATCTTTTTCTAGTTCTGCATAAATCTCACAAAGTTGTGCTATTGTCATATCTCTACCACCTAGTCCATAAATAATATTACTTACTACCGGACGTGCTGAAGTATTAAATAACGCTCCACAAACTTCATTATACAATGCTCCAACAGTTCCACCAGGTGCACTTCTATCCATACAAGCTATTGCTTTTACGTTTTGTAACGCAGATGCTAGTTCTTCAAGTGGGAAAGGTCTTAAAATTCTTGGTGCAACAACACCTGCTTTTATACCTTGCTCTCTCATTTTATCAGCTGCAATTTGAGCTGATTCATAAGTAGTTCCAAGTGCAACTATAGCAACCTCTGCATCTTCCATTTTGTATTTTTCTAATCTGTTATATTTTCTACCGGTTAGTTTTTCAAACTCTGCAAAAACTTCATCTATTACTTTAGTAGATCCCATAAGTGCAGCATGTTGTTTTGCTTTGTGCTCAAAATGCCAATTTTCTTCTGTTTGAACACCGTGTGTTACAGGTTTACTAAAATCAAGCATTGCATTTACTTGTTTGTATTCTCCAACAAACTTACAAGCTGTCTCATCATCGATAGTCATAACATTTTGTGCAGTATGAGATGTCATAAATCCATCAAAGTTCACTATTACAGGAAGTCTTACGTCTAAATGCTCACCTACTTTAAATGAACACAATGTTAAGTCATAAACTTCTTGCGGAGAAAATGCACAAGTATTTACCCATCCACTATCTCTTCCAAGATACATATCAGAATGGTCACCGTTTACGTTAAGTGGTGCAGCCAATGCACGATTTACTTGTATTAACGTTATCGGTAATCTCATACCACTTGCTTGGTATAAAACCTCTATCATAAGAGCAAAACCTTGACTTGAAGTCGCAGTTGCAACCCTTCCACCCGCTGCTGCTGCACCAACACAAGCAGACATTGCCGCATGTTCACTCTCAACCATAACAAACTCACCATCTACATAGCCGTTTGCATGAAATCCTGCATAGTTCTCAACAGTTGGAGTTGATGGAGTAATAGGATAAGCTGCAACTACATCAACATCAGCTTGTCTAAGAGCCTGAGCTGCAGCCATATTGCCATCCCAAACCTCTACACTATCGATATCCATAATTTTCTTATTCATTGTTACTCACCTTTAGTTTTTTCTGGCCATTGTGTCAGGGCCTCTTCGTTTTTGATTTGTTCTGCAAACATTAGAAGTGATTTTGGATTAGTAGGACAAACTTCCACACAAATCCCACACCCTTTACAGTGATCATAATCAACACCAACCATTTTTTTATCTCTTGATATTATTGATGTATCAGGACAGTAAAGCCAACAATTTTGACAATCTATACAAAGCTCACTATTCCAAACAGGTTTAAAAACCCTCCAGTCACCAACATAAGCCATTTTTGAGTTTGTTTCAGCATAGTGTCTATCTTCAGGTAAAACTTCTGATACATTGTAGTTTATATTTCCTTCAAATGAATATACGGCTGCACCGATTACTAACTCATTCCAACCCATTTCTTTTATACTTTTTGTACTCATCATCAACCCCTATCTAACTTCATCGTATGCACGCTGAATAGCAATCATATTTGCATCTTTTACTTTTTGAGGTAGTTTTTTAAGCTCTTTTTGCATAGCTTGTTTGAAGTACTCAATATCAAACATACCATCAACTTTCATCAAAGCACCAAGCATAGGCGTATTTGGAATAGGTCTACCTATAGTTTCTGTAGCGATTGTAAAACAATCCACAACATAAACTCTATCCTCTCTCCCTTTTAGTGCAGGTATCAAAGGAACAAGTTCTTCTTTTTTCATATGACTTGTAATAATATATTTAGTAGTCTCTTTTTCATTTGCCGTAATATTGTCCGTAAAGGCAAGACCCGGATCTATAATCAACACATAATCAGGTCTCATATATTTCTCATGGTTTAAAATAGGCTTATCATCAATTCTGTTATAAGCAGTCATTGAAGCACCTCTTTTTG
>DISL01000023.1 GCA_002421845.1 Epsilonproteobacteria bacterium UBA6211
TTTCTTCTACTTTTTTATCACAACCAACTAAACCAAACGCCAACATCATACCAAGAGCTAAACTAGCAACTTTTTTCATTTTATTTCTCCATATTAATATAATCTTTTGACTTATGATAGCCAAAATTCGCACGGAATTCTACTCCAAAAGTCTTAAAAAAAGTTTATGAAATATAATTAATAAGAAATTATTTTTATTTTCATAAGTCTGTCTTATAATCCAATTTTAAAATAGTTTTTTTCAATTTATTTTAATTTTATTATGGTAAATTTTCAGTACATTAAAAAAAGGTTTAAAATGGTTAGAAAAGCTTTTATATCTGTCTTGTTTTTTATATCTTATAGTTTTGCAAATAGCGATAACAACGGATGGAATCCACTACATTATGCAGTGTATGAAGGTGATGTAGAAAATATTACGACTCAATTAAAAATTTATGATATTCATTCTACAACAACTGCAGGTTTATCTCCTCTTCATATTGCCGTAAAAAAAAGAGACAAGAACGCTATTACGTTGTTGTTAGAAAATAATGCGGATATAGAGGCAAAAGACAACAAGGGGTTTACCTCTTTGTATTATGCTGTTGTTATGAATGACTTTGATACGGTAGAATTTCTGTTAAACAAAGGGGCAGATGTAAATACCCAAAATAATATAGGAAATACTCCTATGCACCAAGTGGCACGAAAAGATAGGGCTGAAATGTTTAATATATTGATAAAATACGGTGCAAAACACGACACCAAAAATATATATGGACTTATGCCTATAGATTTTGCAATAGATTCAAAAAACAATACTCTTATTAAACTTTTATCGGATCAGAATAGGTAAATCGTTTTTTATAAGAGCATTTTTGACATAACTCCTCTATAGCATGGTTGTTTTTAAAACTTTTTACTATATTTTTTGCCCTTGGTGAGTTTAAAATATCAATTAGACTTTGTGTATGCAAATTTCCTAAGTTGATAACTGCATCTTTATCTAAACAACAAGGAACCACGTCAGCCTCACAAGTAATCCCTATTTGTGAGCTAAGTCCAAGGCAAAAACCTTTTGGCTCAGAATACCCACTATCCAAACTTGGCCAATCAAAATATTCATCAAAGCATAGTTTCACTTTATTATCCAATCTAATATTATTCTCATTACTATCAAGCTTGTTTATCTTGAAGAAATTTTGAAGATATGCAAATATTTTGCTATTATACTCTTTGGCACTATTTTGTTCGTCCATATTCCAAAGCCGTAAGTTCACAAAGATATTGTTAGTGCTTTTTATTTTAAATATGCAAAAATTTAATATATTAGAGATATATTCATCAAAAGATTTATTTGTAACATTTGCGTTGAAACTGTTTAATGATATATTTAATTGTTTGACGGCTTTATGTGTTAAGAGTTCATATTTTGAAGGTTCTATATAAAAACCGCTCGTTGTAATATTTACCTTTAGTTCATATTTATTTGCAATATCCAAATATTCGGCTATATTTGACAGTACAAGGGGGTCTCCCATAAGATGTAAATAAATCTCTTTTGTTACATCTTTTACTTGATAACATACTTTATCAAAGAAATCAATGGGCATAATTTGTGATTTTTTATCACTCGGAGGACAGAAAAAACAGTTTAATCCACAAATATTTGTTATTTCTATATATACTTTTTTTAGTTTTATGATGTATCCTTAAATATTATAGAAGAATTATAGCAAAAATTAAGCTAAAAAAATATAACATATGAAAAGTGTTCTTCAATAAGGAGAAAATCGCAATGTTATATAGTATGTCCACAAAAAATAAGACTTTATTATTTATATTTATTATTTTAATTATTACTTTTAGTATTGTTGTTTATACTATTCATTACTTCCAATCAAAGAGACTTCACGAGATACAGCTAAGTTACTTCCAAAAAATAGAAGATTCCTACACAAAAAATATAATTAAAAATTTACAAGAGATATATGTCCTCAATGCAAAAAGTATCCTTAATGAAGATGTTTTAGAGGCATTTCAAGCAAAAGATAGAGAAGCACTTTATGAATTAATAAAAGAGAGATATAATAATTTCAAAATTAGAGACCCATATTTTGAGCAGATGCATTTTCATCTTTCCGATGGTACGTCTTTGCTAAGGGTTCATAAGCCTGAGATATATGGTGAGACTATAGCCGAACTTAGACCTATGGTTGCACGTGTACACAAGGAAAAAGAGGTTTTATTCGGCTATGAAATGGGGCTTCATGCTTTGTCTTATAGGATTTTTGTACCGGCATTTCTAAACGGTGAGTATATAGGTGCTTTGGAATTTGGTATTTCTCCAAAGAAAATACTAGATATTGTAGTATATTTCAATAATCTTCAAGGTGTTTTATCCATAGAAAAAGATAGGTTACTTGAAAATTCAAAAGCTGTTCAGTACACTAATATAACAGATGCTAAGATACTTCAACTTTTACAACGTGATTTTGGTCACCATGCTCATACCGAGATAGTCAAAAACGGTGAGATGTTTTGTGCTTATTCATTTTATATTTTAGATATTAATAACAAAAAACTCGGAGAATTTGTTTTTCTAAATGATCTTACTAGTGAGTATAAGTTTTTTATTACTAGTAGGAATACTCTATTTTTTATTTTTATATTATCAGGAATTTTTGTATTCTTGATTATTAATTACGGTTTTGAGAATCTTATTTCAAAGCTTGAAAATTCTTATGATGAACTAAAAAGATTTACAAATATAGTTGATAACAACGTGATAAATATCTCTTATGATTTGGAAGGTAAAGTAACATACGTTTCAAAAGCATTTTTAAAAATCAGCGGTCATTCAAAAGAGGAGCTTATAGGGACGAAATATTTACCTACAAAACATCGTGATATTTGGGAAGCGATAACGGGTGGTAATACATGGTATGGAGAGATAAAAAATACAAAGAAAAACGGTGAAGAGTATTGGGTATTTGCTACGGTATCACCTGTTTTTGACAAAAAAGGTACTAAAATAGGTTATACATCAATAAGGGAAGATATTACCGATAAAAAACGAATTGAGCAAATAGCTATTACGGACTCTATGACCGGTATTTACAATAGAAGGTATTTTAATGAGATTTTCCCAAGAATGATTAATACTTGCAAAAGAGAAAATGATTATTTGACATTTATCATTCTTGATGTGGATTTTTTCAAACAGTATAATGATACATATGGACACAAAGATGGGGATAACGTACTCATTCAAGTGGCACATTCACTACAAAATAATTTAAATAGAGGTAGTGATTATGTTTTTAGAATAGGTGGTGAAGAGTTTGGTATTATTTTAAAAGGTATTGATGAAGAAAAATCTTTTATTTTTGCAGATAAATTAAGAAAAAACATAGAGGATTTGAAAATAGAACACTCTAAAAATAGTGCTAGTCAATTTGTAACGGCATCATTTGGTGTTGTCGTCCAATTTGGTGATGCCATACAAAGTGAAAATGCAATTTATACACTAGCTGATGAAAAGTTGTATAAAGCTAAGCACGATGGTAGAGATAGGGTTTGTATTTAACAGCACTCTAGCTCCGCTTGTTCGAGGATTTCTATCCCCTTTTCAAATTCATACTCATCAAATAAGTCTGATATATAAAAAACATTTGCACAAACATAATATAAAATATCTTTCTTGTCACCCTCTTTTGAAAATATAGTTTGATAATCATCAGGTATGAAGCTCATAAACCTTTGCCAAAAATCATTTTTGGATTCAGGTATGTCGTCAAAAAGCTCATTCATAGCATCCAATACAGCTATGGCATTGGTGTAACAATCAATATTGGAAAACGTTATGTAGCGGTCTCTTTGTTGCATCATTGTATAACCCTTTTTTCAAGAGGTTATACAAATTTTGTTCCTTTTAAATATATCTATTTAATTAAACAGGTCTATCCAAAACACCGTCTTTTATAAGACGCTCGATTCGTCTTTTTTCATGTCCTTGATAGTCTGGATTGATAATATCTCGCCTCACTTTAATATCATCTTTGCCGTCAAACTTTTTCCCCCTAGCATCCTCCACTATAAGACCTGCTATATCATTTGTTTGTTGAGCTACGATATTCGTTTCTATGGCAATTTTCGCATTTTCTTGAGTTTTATTATCGATTTCTATGATGGCATTGTTTATAACATTTATTTTAGATTGTTGTTCTTTGCTATCATTTGAAACTTCTTCTATGATTTTAATAGTAGAGTTGATATTTTCATTTAGTTTATGATAACCGCTAATCATATTGTTTGCCATATCTTTACCGTTATTTGCCGTTGATGTAGCACTTTCAACCAAGTCTTTAATCTCTTTTGCGGCCTCTGCACTTCTTGACGCTAGATTACGCACTTCTCCTGCAACTACCGCAAATCCTTTACCAGCTTCTCCTGCAGTAGCAGCTTCAACAGCAGCATTAAGTGATAATATATTTGTTTGGAATGCAATTTGCTCTATGACTGTTATGGCTTCACTGATGGATTGGATTTTTTTATTTATTTCATCCATTGAGCTTGTCGTATCATTTGCAAGTTTCAAACCGCTATTTGATGATTTTGTTACCTCATTTGCCAAAGATGCCATTTTTGTAGCATTTGTAGTAGCATAAGATACTGATTTTGACATATCGTCTATTAACGTTGATACATATTTTAGTGACTCAGCTTGGTCTTTTGAAGAGATAGTAAGTTTTTCAACATTGGCAGCGAGTATTTGTGAGTCTTGTTGCAAAGCAAGACCGTTTTTGAGGTTTTGACTACTTAATTTCATAAGAGTATCACCTAGCATATTTACCCTATCAAAAAGCTCTTTTATCTCACCTGTAGTATTACCTTTTGTGATGAGTTTACTTTCATAGTCATCATTGCTAAATAATTCTAGTATTTTTAAAACTCTTGTTACGTTATATTGCATTGCAGATAGCATATTATTTACTATTTCTATGAGGTTGTTTATTTCAGGGTTTGCTCCGGTAGCTTGAATTGCCACTGCTATTTGACCCTTTGAGGCTTTTTGACAAATTAATGCACTCTCTTTTATTGCCTCTTTATCTTGTTCTAATCCCTTTACGGTTTTGCTTATATTTTCACTTACGGCAACTACCATTTCACCCATTTCATCCATAGAGTGTACCGTAAGAGGTTCGACTT
>DISL01000019.1 GCA_002421845.1 Epsilonproteobacteria bacterium UBA6211
ATTTTCATACTAACAGTGATAAAATATCCCTTTGTGACGGGTATAAATATGATGTTAAAAACGAAGCCTTATTCGATACAAAAGATCATGCGGTAGAACTCACAAACAAAGAAAAACAGCTTGTACTGCTTTTGGTTTCAAACGTTAATAATTATGTGTCAATAGAACGTATCAAAGATGAGGTTTGGAATGATAGCTATGTAAATGACGTAGATGTAAGAATGTGCATAAAAAATATAAGAAAAAAGACATCTAAGGATTTTATATGTTCACTTAGAGGGGTAGGGTATAGGGTTGTTAAAGGCTAATAATTATATTTTACGAACTACATTTTTATACTCTTTGTTTATCTTGATACTGATAGGTGTTCCTACCTATTTTTATCTACAAAGTGAATATGAAAAATTTGAGAATACTCAAAAACTAGAGCTTAATAACTATATGCTGATGCTTGAAAAGAAAATATCAAATATAAAACATGATGAACTTTATGAATTGCCTTTGTCTTTTTTGTATGATTATTTTATCTATGATGCAAATAAAAAGTTGATATTCGGTACGAAAAAACATGAGGTAATAAGTTTTGAGAAGTTTGAATATTTTAAAGATGGGAAGTTTTATCAAATCTCACATCTTGATATGAATGATTTGGGTGGGGCTTTTTTGGTGTTATCAAAAGAGTTTAGAGACGATGAGATACTTGTAAAGATGGCTATTATTACATTGACTTTGGTTTTATTTGTATTTATATCTTTGTACTTTGTGTTTAAATCTGCTATAGAGCCTTTGCAAAAGGCAAATGTCTATCTTGATAGGTTTTTCAATGATGCAATGCACGAGCTAAAAACTCCACTTGGAGTAATAAGTATAAATCTTGAAATGCTTGAAGAAAAAATAGGAAAAACCAAAGAGATACAAAGGGCTTTAAACGGACTTAAAGGGCTAAATACCATATATGACGATATAGAGTATCTTATCAAACACAAAAGGGTTGAATATACGAAAGAATATCTTGATTTTTCTTTGTTTTTACGACAAAGGATAGACTTTTTTGATGATATTGCCGTCACTAAAGGGATTGTTTTTGAGACGTATATAAAAGATGATATGTACGTAAACTTTAATAAAATAGAACTTCAAAGGATAATAGACAACACCATATCAAATGCGATAAAATATTCCCATAAGAACCAAAAAGTGATAATCTCTTTGGGAAATATCGAAAATGGGTTGTTGTTTAGGGTCAAAGATTTTGGTATAGGTATCAAAGATAAAGTTGCAGTTTTTAAACGATACATAAAAGAGGATAGTATCAAAGGGGGCTTTGGGATAGGTCTTAGTATCGTCAAGGCAATATGCGATAAAAACGGCGTTGAAATCAAGCTTGATACAAAATACGGTGAGGGCTCGGAGTTTTCTTATATCTTTAAAATAGCTTAAATCAAACTTCTTAAAAATTACTTTCAATTTACTTTACAAATATATAATTTGATAAACCATAAAAAGGAGAGTCAAAAAATGAGAAAAGTAGTTTTAATTTCAACTGCAGCTGCGGTATGTGTAACAACACTTTTTGCTTTGGATGTAGGCGAATTGAATAAAAGAGCTAATAAAGGTTTCAAAAATCAACCTGTGATAGAAAATTGGGAAGCTCCTGATGAAAGTACAATCCCTAATAATCTTTTTGGTGAATATGTAAAATACGGTAAAGAACTAGTTGAACATACATATAAATACATAGGTCCTGAAGTGGCTGACCCTAAAATGAGATATGCAGGTAATAACTTCGCCTGTGCAAGTTGTCACCAAGAAGCAGGAACGAAAAAATACTCTGCACCGTTTATGACTACGGCGATAAGCTTTCCTCAATATAGAAATAGGGATGAAAGTATAGGTTCTATTGAAGAGAGAATCAATGGATGTATGGGAAGAAGTATGAACGGTAAAGAACTTCCTGAAAACAGTAAAGAGATGAGAGCTATCGTGACTTATATGCACTGGCTAAGTCAAGGTATCCCTGTAGGGGCAAAAGTAAAAGGGGCTGAATTTCCTCAAGTAGATAGAAAAATGGTAATGAGCAGAGCAGCTGACCCAAAAGCAGGTGAAAAAGTGTATCAAACACATTGTGCATCTTGTCACGGTGACAATGGACAAGGTCTAAAAAATGAAGGTCTTGCAAACGGCTATACGTATCCTGCACTATGGGGTGATGATAGCTACAATACCGGAGCAGGGATGTATAGAGTACTTCGTGCAGCTGATTGGATAGTGGCTAATATGCCTTTAGGTGCTAGTAACGACCATAGAGTTTTGACGGATGCTGAAGCTTATGACGTAGCTGCATATATCAATGATTATGACAAAAAAAGACCTGTTAAAAAAGGTAGAGAAAACGATTTTCCTGATGTAAAAGTAAAAGTTCCTGATAGTGATATAGGACCTTATTTGGATGATAAAACAACGACTCAACATAAATTCGGACCTTATAAAGGTATTATAATACCTGCTCAAAAATAATGTCAAGACTCCGAGTCAAGCTCGGAGTGACTTCTTTCGTGTCATCGTGATACTGAATCAAGTTCAGCATGACAGACTCATAATCTAAAATCCTAAATTTTTAAGCCCAAGCTAATGCTTGGGCTGACTCAAAATTTGACAAAAGTCAAAGTTTAAATCCCAACTTTTTGATACCATACACCAAACAAAAATTAAGAGAGTCAGTATGCAATATATCTATAAACGTGATGGAAGCAAAGAGGAATTTCGTGCATTTAAAATAGAAGATGCTATCAAAAAAGGTTTCGCAAGTGTAGGTGTGAGATATGATGATCAAATCTTTAA
>DISL01000095.1 GCA_002421845.1 Epsilonproteobacteria bacterium UBA6211
AGGGTTGATTTATTTTCAAATAAATGGATTTTAATAGGGATTGTTTTGATGTTTACGGTTCAAGTTTTGTTTATCTATAACCCTTTTATGAACACTATTTTTCAAAGTGCACCTATTAAATTAGAGGGTTGGATAGTGTTGATAGTGTATGGTATATTTAGTGTTTTGGTTGTAGAGATAGAAAAAATACTATGGAAGAAGTTAGGGTTTAGGATTTAGGAGTTAGGATTTAGGATTTAGGATTTAGGACATTGTCTTCGGGATTTTCCTCATTAATTAGTGGGAATTCTATAGTAAAACAAGCACCTGTACCAAAATCATCTGTGGTATTTTTTACCTTAACCGTTCCGTTGAAGTGATTGTGTAAAATTTGTGAACTCATATAAAGTCCAAGACCTGTACCTTGTGAAGGGTGTTTTGTAGTAAAATAAGGGTCAAAGATTCTATCTTTTATATCATCGTTTACCCCTCCTGCATTGTCTTTTATAGTTATTTTACAAGTGTCTTCATCTTTTTTTATTAAAGTTATACATACGTGTTTATCCTCTATGTTGTTAGATACAAGGGCGTCTTTTGCATTGGATAAAATATTTAAAAGAACTTGGGAGAGTAGATTCTCACTTCCTATATAATACAAAGAGTCGTCAAGTTGGGTATCTAATATAACAAAGTTATTGTCATAAGAGGCTTTTATTATACCAAGAGTATTATTGATGGCTTCACTTAGTGCAAATTTCTTTTTAGGTTGGTCTTTTCTAAAAAAGTTTCTAAAGTTTTCGATAGTTTTAGATAAAAATTCTGCTTGATTTAGAATATAATCATTGGCATCTTTTATATCGTTTGGTTCAAGTATCCCAAATTCTTCTTTTAGTTTTAAACTACTTATGGCAGTTGTTATTGCACTAAGCGGTTGTCTCCATTGATGTGCAATATTACCCATCATCTCGCCCATTGCTGCAAGTCTTGATTGTTGTTGTAGCATAGCATCTTGTTTTCTATTTTTTTCTACTTCAAAAGCTACTCTTTCTTGGAGATTTATATTGAGGTCATTGAGTTCTTTTGTCGTTCTAGCTACTTCTTCTTTGAGTATATTTTCATACTCTTTTATTTTTGTAATATCAAGGTGTGTCCCTACAATTTTAACTACATTGCCATTGGAATCTTTTGCGACTACTTTACCTCTGCCTTCTACCCATATCCAACTATCGTCAGCTTTTTTATATCTTAATTCTATACTAAATACATCTTTTTCAATTAGTTGTAGTCTCATACTTTTATTTGAACTATCTAAATCATCAGGATGAACCAATGATGACCATTTTTTGAAGTTTAGAGGGAATTCATCGCTTTTATATCCAAGCATTTCATAACAGTTTTTATCCCACATTATCAAATCATTCCTTAAATCCCATTCCCAAATACCTATTTTTGAAGCTGCTATAGTGACTTCAAGTTTGTTTTTTGCTTCAAGTATTTGAGATTCTTGGGCTTTCTTTTCTGTAATATTGACTATAAATCCACCTATACCAATTCTATTTGAGTCTAAAGGTACAGGGAATTTATGGGTTTCATAAATTTGGTCACCTATAAGCTCTTCACTTGTTATTAGTTTGCCGTCGTGTAGTACATCTTGGTCACTTTTCAGACAAGCTTTGGAGTTTTCATTATCCATTAATTCCAAGTCTGTTTTGCCTATAATATCTTTATAATCTAAGTGAAAGAAATCTTTTAATGCTTTGTTAACTACAATATATCTTAAGTCTGTATCTTTTATAAAAACAAATTCCATCATAGAATCAAGTAAGGAAATATATCTTTTTTCACTCTCTTCTAATGTTTGTCGTGAACTTCTTATAGTATTTATCATATTATTCATAGTAGTAGATAGTATATATATCTCTTTTGAACCATGTGTCGGTATATCAACGGTAGGTATTCCGTCTTCACTAGAATTTTCATGGAGAGTTGATACTATTTTTGATACCGGTTCCAAAATCAAAAATCTAATAACTACAAACAAGGTAATAATAAGAATTAAAGATATGGCTATGGAACTTATAATATTTTCTATAATAACATTTTCCAATGCTAATTTCATATAATAGTCCGATAAATACAAACTAATCTTACCTAGTTTTATTTTGTCTGAATTTTCTATATCTTTTTCAATGATATAAAAAGAGTTAGATAATAGTTTTTGTTGTGTTGAATCGTTGTTATAATCTACTATGTTTTGTTTGGAATCTATTATTTTACCGCTTATGTAAGCTTCTTGACCAAGAATTCTCCCCATATTATAATCTTCTACCACAATAGCTAATATATTTTTGTTTGACATTTGATGGTGAATTAGTTTTTCATATTCATTCGGAGAGTAGGCTTCTATATATGTTTGAACATTGTTTTTTAAAGCATCTATAGTAAGATGAGATATATCCTTCATATCTTTTATTATACGTTCTTTAGTATCTATATATCTATATGTGGCAAAGATGGACATTATAATCCCTACCGCCACAATAATACTAAGTGTTAAAAAAGTATATAAAGAGTATCTGTTTCTCATTTTTGTTCTTTAGTTGACTCTATACCTAAAACATTCCTTTTAATTGTTGGGAGCATCTTTTGTATATTATTAGATGATACCGCAAGTATAGGTAGTTGAATATTTTTTTCTACTTTTTTACCGTTTAAGTGATTGTGCATACTATCTACGGCATATTGACCCATAAGATAGGGTTGTTGCATAGCTGCACCCACTAAAACACCTGTTGGAATCATATCCAAAAACTCAGGCTCCGCATCAAATGTGATAAGAAGTATTTTGTCTTTTTTACCCGTATGTTCAATAGCATCCAAAGCACCTTTATATTTGTCGGAACCTTGTAGCCATATAGCTTTTAAATTACTATATTTTGATATAAGTTCTTTTGCAAAATCATAAGTTTCTTGATAAGAAAAATTTACTTGTTGTTTTATATCTGCACTTTTTATATTATGTTCGCTAATGGCTTTTATAAAACCTGTAGTTCTAGCTTTACCGTTTGCTCTTTGCTGAGGTATTGCTATGATACCTACAGTACCTTTATCATAACCTTTTTTAATCATTTCATTTGCCAAAACTTGCCCTATATCATACGCCCCTTTTTCATTATCTGAAGAGATATATGAGATATATTCTCCATCATCGGTACCAATATCTGATATTATCACCGGTATTTTTGCATTTTTGGCAAGTTTTAGAATAGTAACACACGCTGAAGACGTAGTAGGGGATACTATAATACCGGCAACCTTATCATTAATAGCTTTTGTTACCGCTTCTAATTCTGTTTTTTTGTCATTACCTGCACTATATATATCAATTTGATAACCTAATGTACCGGCTTTATTTTTGATACCTCTTGCCATTATATCCCAAAAAGGTATTTGTATATCAGACACTATATATGCTAGTTTTTTGTTATCATTTATTGTCTGTGCATTTAAGATAGAGACATACAAGAGACATAATGTTAAAAATGTTTTTACCATCGACATAATAGACTCCTTTTTAGATTTCAGTTATTGTACTGTTTTTTAACTAAAAGTTTATATATGTAACTAATTTGTATTTTTTAATGGTATTGATATAATAAACTCAGCACCGTAAAGTTCATTACCATTATGCATAAAATGTTTGTTGGTAACCGTTACATTACCTTTTAACTGTTCCGTTACAATTTGGTAAGTGACATATAATCCCAAACCAACCCCTTGACTTTGATGTTTTGTCGTAAAATAAGGTTCAAATACTTTCGGTAAATATTCTTCATCAATACCGTGACCGCTGTCTTGGATTGATATATATAGTTCATTGTCTTG
>DISL01000107.1 GCA_002421845.1 Epsilonproteobacteria bacterium UBA6211
GCTCCATCATTCCCACTTGATCCAGCTCAAGAAAGATGGTTAATGTGGTTATTAAAAGCTTATATGCTTAAACCAATGACTGTTTACGGTATGCTATCTGGTAGAGCATAATATAGTTTTATAAACTTTATTGTATAATCAAGCCTCAAGTTATAAAACTTGGGGCTTTTTTATTTAAAAATTTAAAGGAAATTGTGTGAAAAAAGAATTGATTATATTCGGTATAGTTTTTCTTATTGCAACGCTCGGTATGCATCATAAAGAGTGGTTTTCTCACCCTATAGAACATCTTATGCATTTGCCAAATGCCGGTGCTTATGGAGTAGGAGCTATTCATCCTATCGTATTCACACTAGTGATTTATTTACTTGTTTGGATACCTAGAGGTATTATAAAACTCTTTAGCAAGAAAAAAGAGCAATAAAAAAAGGGATTGGAGAACATATCTCCAATCCCTTTTCAATATTTTAGTAACTAAAATAAAAAATTACGCTATAGCTTTTTTAGCTTGTGCTACTAAAGCAGTGAATGCTGCAGCGTCATTCATCGCCATATCTGCTAATATTTTTCTATCAAGTTCGATACCCGCAAGTTTTAAACCGTTCATAAATCTTGAGTAATTTATGTCATTTAACCTACAAGCAGCATTTATTCTAACAATCCAAAGACTTCTCATGTCTCTTTTTTTCTGTCTTCTGTCTCNNTTTCTAATTGTTCTTTAGCTTTTCTGAAGTGTTTTCTTCTACCGCTATAAAAACCTCTAGCAAGTTTTAAAACCTTTTTATGTCTTCTTCTTCTAACGATCCCTGTTTTTACTCTAGGCATTTTTTCTCCTTTACCCTTATCTTTCTTATTTAGGTGTCAGCATTGCTGAACTTTTCCACAAAATATCGTGGAGTTACTATAGACTGTATTTGCTTTAAATTAAGCAAATAAACTTTTAACTCTGTTCACATCTACAGATGCAACAGTTTTTGGTCCTCTAAGGTTTCTTTTTCTTTTTCTAGTCATTTTTGTTAAAATATGACTTCTAAAAGCTGATCCTCTTTTGATTGAACCATTTTTTTTCACTTTAAATCTCTTTAAAGCGCNNATTTTACTTAAATTTTACTTAAAAGTTGATTAAATAGAAACTTATATTCTACAATCAACTATCAACCATTAACCAAAAACTATTTAGCCTTAGGTAAAATCATCATATTAACGTATCTACCTTCAACTTTCGGTTCTTTATCCATAACACCTATATCTTCCATCATAGGCCATATTTTATTTAATACTTCTACTGCAGATTCAGGTTGAGCCATTTCACGCCCTTTTAGAAAAACTCTAAATTTTACGTGATTTCCCTCTTCAAGGAACTCTCTAGCATGTTTAACTTTGTAAGAAATATCGTTGTCGGCAATTTTAACAGAAAGTTTAATCTCTTTTATAACTATAACTTTTTGCTTTTTCTTAGCCTCTTTTTTCTTTTTCTCTTGTTGGTATTTAAATTTCCCGTAGTTCATTATTTTACATACGGGTGGTGTTGCTTCAGGTGCAATACAAACCAAATCTAAACTCAACCCATCAGCTATTTTTTGAGCTTCTGCGGAACTAATAACGCCATACTGCGTGCCGTCATCACCTATACATCTAACCTCTTTGAAGTTGATGTCTTCATTCATCAATACTTCGTCTTTATCTCTGTTATTACTCAAATTTCATCCTCGCTTTTTATTTGTTTCAACATACTTATAAACTCATCTTTAGTCAAATTACTTTGTTCTCTTTTTCTTCTATCTCTAAGGGCAATCATTTGATTTTCTACTTCATTATCACCTATTACGACTATCATAGGAACTCTTTGTTTCTCTGCAGTCCTAATACGTTTATTTAAGCTATCATTTTTGTCAAATATCTCACTATCAATTTCAAGTGCAAGTAGCTCACGTCTTAACTCTTTAGCATAAGCTACGTGAGATTCTGCGATAGGGATAAAAATAACTTGAGTAGGGGCTATAACAAACGGAAACTCACCTGCATAATGCTCTGTAAGTATTCCTATAAATCTCTCAAATGATCCAAGTATTGCTCTGTGAATCATAACAGGTTGAGCTTTTGTATTTTCTTCCGTAATATACTCTACGCCGAATCTTGAAGGTAAATTCATATCAACTTGAACTGTTCCACACTGCCATTTTCTACCTATTGCATCAAGAATTTTAATATCTATCTTTGGACCGTAAAATGCTCCTCCACCTTCGTCTATTCCGTAAGAATATCCGTTTTCATCAAGAGCATCCATTATACCTTTTGTTGTTGCTTCCCAAAATGCATCATCACCGATAGCTTTTTTAGGTTTTGTAGATACTTCCATTTCGTATGTAAAATCAAATTTCTTCATCAATTTATCTACAAACTCAAGAACTTCAATAATAACACCTTTTACTTGTGCAGGCGTACAAAATATATGTGCATCATCTTGCGTAAATTCTCTTACCCTAAAAAGTCCATGCATAACGCCTGATTTTTCATGACGATGTACTACACCGTATTCAAAAAATTTCATAGGTAAATCTCTATATGAAACTAGAGAATTTTTAAATATTTGAATATGACCTACACAGTTCATAGGTTTTATGCCGTACTCTTGTCCGTCAATTTCGGTAAAATACATATTCTCTTTATAGTTTTGATAATGTCCGCTTGTTTGCCATTGGTTTGCTTTTAATATCTCAGGACCGCGAACAGGTTCATAATCTCTTATTCTGTGAGCTTTATAAAGCAGTTTTTCTAATTTACCTCTGAGTCTTGCACCGTTTGGTAGCCATAGGGGAAGACCTGCACCTATTTCTTCGTTGAATGTAAAAAGTTCAAGCTCAGTTCCCAGTTTTCTATGATCTCTTTTTTTAGCCTCTTCAAGCATTGTTACATAGTTTTTAAGTTCACCTTTATCAAAAAAAGCNNCTTGTAATCATCTCATTTTCTTCATCACCGCCAAGATAAGCACCTGCTATTCTTGTTAGTTTAAAGTTTCTAATATATTTTGTATTCGGTAAATGAGGACCACGACATAAATCTTCAAAATCACNNAACTTATCACTTACTATGTTTTTAAGCACGGCTTGTTTTAGTTCATCATTAGAAAATTTTGCTTCTATTTCAGCACGAGTTGCTTCATATTTTGTAATTTCTTGCTTTTTGGAAGCTAGTTCTTCCATCTTCTTTTCTATAGTAGGTAAATCGTCTTCACTAATTTTTGAGTTTACTTTGAAGTCATAATAAAATCCCTCTTTAACTACGGGACCCACGAAGAATTTAGCTTCAGGATAAAGTTCTTTTATCGCTTGAGCCATAAGATGAGCAGTTGAGTGTCTTAGTATTTCTAAAGCTTCATTTGAACTATCCGCAACGATAGCTTCACCATCAATTCCTAATTCGGCAGCAGTTTGTAAATCATAAATATTGCCACCACTTTTAAGACCAATTTTATCCAATAAAATCCTTTTTTTAAGAAAATTTTCAATTAAACAATATTTTATCTTAATATAACTTAAAAGTATTATTAAACAGTGTAATATTTGATGTGAATATTTATTTTAGGAATAATAGTTAATAGTTAATAGTTATTGGTAATTAGTGTATTAGTAATTAGTATATTAGTGATTTTAGATTAAAGATTAGATGTTAGTTAGAAGCTCAGTACCTAAGCACTTAGTACCTCAGTAGCTTTTTTTTTGGCAATAAAAAAACTCAACACTAGC
>DISL01000078.1 GCA_002421845.1 Epsilonproteobacteria bacterium UBA6211
CTAAATCCGTGTACCACACGCCCAAGTTCAAAACCTGAGATGAACTTTTGGTATTGATTTGTGAATTTAATGCTATATCTTATATCTGTTAAATCATCACCGTACCAGTCAGGTTTATGAAATCTCAAGAAACTATGATTTGTTTTTGTATGAAAATGGAGTTGTTCAAGCCCTAGTTCCCTAAATTTACCGTATCTTTGGTATAGTAAATCATATAGTTCTTTTCTGTACTGATTGTGTAGTTCTAAATCCTCGGTAGCATAAGTTTTTCGATATACATCCTTGACAAGCTCACTACTTCCAACAAGGATAAAAATTGATTTTGCAACCATATCATAGGAGTTATAGACACTTTTATACTGACTAAGAGCGAGGGAAGATTGTTGGTTGAGATATAATTCTATACGTGACGTTTTATCTCTGTATAAAATTGTAAAAACCAAAGCAGCTAATAACAAAAATAAAGGAACTAAAATAAGATGTCGTATATTATAAAATGTTCTCATGTTTTATTATAACCTTATTTTACTGTTATAAAACTAAAAATAGCCAAACAAGAACAACAATGGGTGCTAGTAGCCCTATAGCCAATCCAATAGTTAGGAAATCTTTAGATTCTAGCTTTCCGCTTGAGTACATTATGGCATTTGGAGGCGTAGATACGGGTAGTGCCATTGCAAAAGAGGCACTAAGAGCTATCGCAATAGCAGAAAGTACCAAAGAATCAGCACTCAAAGCAACACTTAGTGCTATTACGATAGGTAGCATAATATTAGCAGCTGCCGTGTTGCTCATAAAGTTTGATACTAGTACCACCAAATAAGAAAATATAACAAGCAATAAAAATATAGAGTTTAAACCATCAGGTAAAAGGGTGGCAAACCATAAATCAAGCCCTGTTTTTGTCACACCAAGACCAAGAGTCAAACCACCGATAATAAGGATTATTACATCCCATCTGATACTTCTTATATCATCGCTATTGATGATACCGAAAAGTGTAAATAAAACTATAGGGATAAAAGAGATAATAGTAGTAGGTATATGATGCAACGGACCTGTGAGCCACATTAAAACAGTGATAGAAAAACCTACTATAACTACCATTTTTTTCCAACTAGGTACGGTTGGTATTTTTGTAAAGTCAGTGGTTGAATCATCGTAATGTTCTACGTTTTTTAGCTCCCTAAAACTGATAAAATCTTGATTTGACGGATAAATCTTAAGAAGAAGGTATCTTGCTCCAACCGTAATCGCAACGGCAGGTGGCATAGCCATAAACATCCATCCTACAAAGCTAGGTGCTTTATCACCTAAAACACCCACTGCTATTGCATTTGGAGGAGTGCCTATGATGGTACTCATACCACCGATATTTGCAGCGACTACAACACCGAGTAAAACAGCTTTTTGGTAAGGATTCGTATCATTGATATTTTTTAGTATCGGTAAAAGAATAGTTAGCATCATAGCAGTTGTTGCGGTGTTGGATACAAACATAGAGAGGCAAAATGTTATTGCCATAAGTCCCGTAAGGATATCTTCAGGTTTGTTTCCCACATAAAAAAGTACTTTTTTTGCAATCCACAAATCAAGTTTTGTTTTTGAAGCTGCACTTGCTAATATAAAACCGGCTAAGAATAGAAATATCAAAGGACTTGACCAAGGAGCAAGATATGTTTCCCACTCTTTTGAGCCTGAACTAAAAGGAATATCGTAAAATCCAAGTAGCAGTATTTCGAGTCCTATGATAAGAAGCGATACCGAAAATGCAGGGATTGCTTCTGTTATCCAAAGTCCAGCACCAAATACCAAAATAAATAGCATAAGCCTTGCAACTTCCGATAAACCTTGATGGTCAGGATAAAATGCAATAACCAAGCCAAGTATAAAAGAGATAAAAAATTTTGTAATAGATAATGACAAAGAAAATTGGACTTTATCAAAAAAAGCTCTTAAATCTTCTCTGCTATCTATCACACTTTACCTTTTGATATATATTTTAAAATCTATGTAAGTGGTTATTATGTTGCTACCACCTACAACCTACCGTCTAATTAAGCTATATTTGAATAAACGGCTTGAACATCATCATCATCTTCAAGTTTATCTATGATTTTTTCTATTTCTATCATTTGCTCTTCCGTTAGTTCAATCGGTTGAGTAGGTATTCTTTGTAATGACGACTTTGTAACTTCAAGTCCAAGTGCTTCTATAGCTTCTGCTAGGTTACCGAAATCGGTATAATCTGCATAAAGATATACCGTATCACCTTCAACGCTAAGCTCTTCCAAACCACCGTCTATAAGGCTCAGTTCAAGTTCTTCCAAATCCATATCCGCTGTTTTAGGAAGTTCAAAAACTGCTTTTCTTGAGAACATAAACTCTAAAGAGCCGTTTGGTACTACAGTACCGCCACCTTTAGAAAAATATAATTTAATATTTGCAATCGTTCTTGTGGGATTGTCTGTAGCACACTCTACAAAAAGTAAAACGCCATAAGGTGCTTTACCCTCATAGCTTATCTCTTTGATGTCATCGGCATCTTTACCACTAGCTCTTTTAATAGCCGCTTCGATATTTGTATTTGGCATATTTTGTGCTCTTGCATTTGCTATTGCACTTCTTAGTTTTGAGTTCATTTCAGGATCAGGAACTCCTTGTTTTGCAGCTACGGTTATAGCTTTTGCAAGTTTTGGGAATACTTTTGACATTTTATCCCATCTTGCTTCTTTTGAGGCTCTTCTATATTCAAACGCTCTACCCATAATAATTTTCCTTGATAAAACTTAAATTTTATGATATTATAGCAGACTTATGGTTATAAATTAGTTATTATAGTTGGGGGATAGTTTGAAAGTTGTATTTATTTTTATGGTATTTGTGTGTTCTTTGTATGCTAAAGATAGAGTTATCGCTTTTGCTCAAGATACGATGGCAAATGATTGGCGTGTGGCTCAGGTAAAACAGATGCAAGAGGCTCTCAATGGTATAGATGGAGTTAAATTTGTATATAAAGATGCAAACGGTGATACTGCTTTACAGATTTCTCATATAGAGGAGTTTATTGCCCAAAAAGTTGATGTTATTATTACAAGTCCTAGAGATTCAAAACTTAGCGTTTTTGTGGCAAAAAAAGTAAAAGAAGCGTGGATTCCACTTATTCTTATTTCAAGAGGTATTGAAAGTGACGATTATACTACTTTTATAAGACCTCAAAACTATGATATAGGAGTTAGTGCAGCTGAATTTATAGCAAAATCGTTAAAAGGTAAAGGGAAAGTTTTTGTATTGCAACATATCCCTACCACTACTCCGGCAATAGGTAGAACTAACGGTTTTTTTGATACCATCAAACAATATCCTGATATAAAAGTCGTGGATATGAAAGTAGCCGATTCTTTAAGACAAAAGGCTATTTTAGTTACGGAAGATGCTATAAAAAGCGGTTTAAAATTTGATGCTATATATGCCCAAAGTGATTCTATGGCGGTAGGTGCCGTTATGGCTTTGGAACTCAATAAAATAGACCCAAAGAATATTGTAATTACAGGTATTGATTATATATCAGAAGCACAAAAACTGATTAAAGAAGATAAAATAAAAGCTACGTATATATACCCGACAGGTGGTAAAGAGGGTGCACAAATAGCTCTTGATATACTAGCCGGTAAAAAAGTACCAAAAGATATAATTTTAAAAAGTGAAGAGATTACAAAAGAAAACGTAGATAAAATAAAACCTATTTTTTAGGGTTTAGGGGTGAGAGTACTTCACCCTAAATCCTAAACCTATTTTTATAGTTCGATAATCTTCCAAGGAAGACCTTGAGTCATAAGCTCATCCATAAAAGGTTTTGCTTCAAACTCCTCTATATTATAAACACCGTCTCTATCCCAAGTTTTGTTATAAAGTAGTTTTGCTCCGATAACTGCCGGAACTCCAGTAGTATAACTTACACATTGAGCACAAACTTCTTTGAATGCTTCTTGGTGGTCACAAATGTTGTAGATATAAATTGTTTTTTTCTTACCGTCTTTGATACCTTCCATTACACAACCGATGTTTGTAACACCTTTTGTTCTTGGTCCTAAAGATGCAGGGTCAGGTAGAAGAGTTTTCAAAAATTCTATAGGAACTATCTCAACACCGTTATGCATAACAGGTTTGATACCAAGCATACCTACATTTTGTAAGCAGTTCATATGTTGGATATAGCTATCTCCAAATGTCATAAAAAATCTAATTCTTTTAAGACCTTTGATGTTTTTTGATAGACTCTCTAACTCTTCATGGTATAAAAGGTAGCTAGGTTTTACACCTACTTCAGGATATTCCCAATCAACTCTTATTTCAAGAGGTTTAGTCTCTATCCATTGTCCATTTTCCCAATATCTACCGTTTGCAGATACCTCTCTTAGGTTTATTTCAGGGTTGAAGTTGGTTGCAAAAGCGTATCCATGGTCACCTGCATTACAATCCATTATATCTATGTAGTGTATCTCATCAAAAAGATTTTGTTGTGCATATGCACAAAATACACCTGTAACACCTGGGTCAAAACCGCTTCCAAGAAGTGCAGTAATACCGGCATCTTTGAACTTGCCGTCTCTTTCCCATTGTAATTTGTATTCAAATTTAGCTTCATCTGGGTGTTCGTAGTTTGCAGTATCAAGGTAATCTATCTTACAAGCTACACAAGCATCCATGATAGTCAAATCTTGATAAGGTAATGCAACGTTGATAACAACTCTTGGTTTAATAGTTTCTAAAAGTTTAATAAGTTCTTCCACACTATCAGCATCTACACTATAAGTATCTATTGTGATACCTTGCATATCCAAAATCTCTTTTGCTATCATATCGCACTTGCTTTTTGTTCTACTAGCTAGTGATACATGCTCAAACGTATCTAGGTTTTTAGCACATTTGTGGGCAACAACACGTCCAACCCCACCTGCACCAATGATAAGAACACCTTTGTTCATTTCAATCCTTTATTTAAAAATATATTGCTATTGTATCAAATTTATGGTATAATGTCTATTAAATTTAGATTACTTAAATGTAATGTTCTTTTATAGTGTATTGTTAGGGAGTGATTTGGCTTCGATTGGAGCAGCAAGGGTTAGTTGCATGTCGATCTGAATATATCGTAAAACTATTCAAACGTTTTTAAACGCAAACAATACAAATTACGCTCCAGCTTACGCAAAAGCTGCGTAAGTTTAAATAACTTTGGAGGCTGCATACTACTGATTCTATCTAGGTGGAGTTGTGGCTAATATTAGGTAGATTATCTTTGCGATTGATCGGTCGTAGGGAGACATTAAAGATCTTAGCTTGAGAGTAGTTTTCCGGGGATTGTACGACTTTTAAAGTGAAAATAAACAATCTTTCTAAACATGTAGACGCTGATTTGAGTTGTTTCAAGACACGGGTTCGACCCCCGTCACTTCCACCAAAACTAAATTTTATACTTTCCTATATCTTCCACAAAATCTTATTTTATATAATCTTTCACTCATATGCAATCAATAATTTCTTATGTTTAAATATTTAGAATCACGAATTTATATTAAATTTAGTTAAAATCTCCAGAAAATTAGCATAACTAAACTTTTTCTAAAGAAAAAAATAATAAAATTCCATAAAATCTTGATAAGGTACTTTAAATAAAATGGAAATTGACTTCGAAATTGTATCAACAGCGTTAATAATAGCTAGTGTTTTAGGAATTTATATATACAAAGAAGAAAGAAAAATTAATGACGGTAAATTACCGTTTGATGATAAGTTCTCGAAATATAAGAATGTTAAAGCTTAACTAAGCTTTAACTTACTCTTGATTTTCTGTTCTTTCTTCTTTTCTGTCGTCTGTGAATATTTGTTTTGCAGTCTCTTTATCACATAGTCTAAGGACTTTTGCTTCAAGAAGTTTTAGTTTTTTATCGTCGTTTTTGGCTTTTTGTTTGTATGCCTCTATGGTCTCTTCAAAAAGGTCTTTGTCGTTTAACATTTCAAGTTTTTGTTTACACTCTGCTAGTTCATGTTCTAAGTCATCTACCATTACTTCAAGGGTAACTTTTTCCCTGAAAATATCTTTTTGCAAATCTTTTGTCATTTTTGCTTTTTCAACTTCAAGTTTTTTGATAGTGTTTTTTAGTTCTACATTTTCTTTGTTTAGTTTTAGTAGTGAAGCAGCTTGGAAGTCCGTAGGTTTTGGCTGATTTCTAAGTTCCGTTAACTCATTTTTAAGAGCTTTTGTCTCTAATTGGGTTCTATTATACAAAGTAATAAGTTTTGATTTATCAAGTTCTGTTTGCTGTAAAAGAGACGAAAGTTCCGATATTTGTTTAGATTGGTCACTTATAATAGCATTTAGTTCCGTTATAGTCTCTTTACCCTCTAAGTAAACTTTACTTTTTGCTTTCATCAAAGCTGCTTGTATCTCTCTTTTTTGATTTACCTGAGTAGTTATATCCTTTTGGACAATTATAGCTCCTATTATCTCTCCATCTTCCGTGGTATTAGGTAAAGCATAACATTCAACTATGTACTCATCATCAAATTTTGTTTTGCTTTTTATATTTCCTTGCCAAGAAGCATTAAGATTTATATTTTCAATAATATTTTGGATATACCCTTTATTTTCTTGATGGGTCACATCAATAAGGTTTAGGGTCGTTATCTCTTCTTCGCTATACCCGCTTATCTCCACAAAGTTTTTATTTGCGTATTGAATATTTCCGCTAGTGTCTATTTTCAGAACTATATTATTTGCGTCTATTACATCTTTGTATCTTTGTAAATCTAAACTTTGAGTTTTTATTAGTGACTCTTGATATAGTGAATAGGCAAGTTCATTTAGTATTGTAAGAAGGTTTCTTATATTGATAGGTTTTATTATGTAGTCATATACTTTTATTTTTATTGCTTCCGTTAAAAAAGCACTATCGGAATATGCAGTGGCAAATATAACAGGTACATTACTGATTTTTCTAATATTTTGCATCATCTCTATACCTGTGAGCCTTGGCATATTGATGTCGCTTAGTATAAGGTCTATTTTAGAACTATTTTGTGTAAATACCTCATAGCCGTTTTGTCCATCATAAGCAGTAAAAACTTCACCTACAAAGTTTTTTAGCAATGATGTCAGTTCACCTCTGATATTTTCATCATCTTCAACATATAAGATATTTACTTTTTTAAGTAAACCTTTTAGATTTGGGATTTGATTAGTTTGTATCATTTTTCCCTAAATCCAAAGATACTACTAAATCTATAAATTTTAAGAAATCAAAAGGTTTCAATAGATAATGTTTTACTCCCAACTCTTTAGATTTATCAATATATTCAGACTCCGTGTGAGCAGACATTATTACTATTTCTACAGGTGAAATTTTTTTTATCTCTTTTATCATATCAAGACCGTTCATAATAGGCATATTAATATCCGTTATAACTAAATCTATATCTTGATTCGCTTCAAAAACAGCCAATCCGTCTTTGCCGTTTTTTGCTATAAGAAAGTTTGCACCAAGTTTGTTCAATGTATCAGAGATTATAGAAATTAAATCCTCTTCATCTTCTACAAATAAAAGTTTTAGATTTCTGAGTTTGACGATTTTATCCTGCATTTAAAAAAATCCTTTTGAATATTTAAATAATGTTTAAGAGTCTTGTAACTCTTCTTTACTTACGACACTTTCAACATCCATAATAACTAACATTTCATTGTTTTCAAGTCTTACATAACCTTTTAAATATTTAGAAGGTATAGCTGAACCCATATCGCTAACCGGTGCTAGATGTGAAATATCAAGTTTTTGTACGTCATCCACTTTATCTACTACGATACCAATCATTCTTTTATCATCGGTAATTACTGCAATAACGGCAGTATGTTCGTTGTACTCTATAGGACCTGTGTTAAATTTGATTCTAACATCAAGGATTGGAACAACCTCTCCCCTTAGGTTTATAAGACCCTTGACCCATTTACTAGTATTAGGTAATGTTGTTATAATCTCAGGGTATGTCAAAATTTCTCTAATCTTAGGCAACTCTATAGCATATTGCATATGACCCAATTCAAATGTCATATATTCACTTATTGTATTTACTTTTGGTTTGTTTTGTGATGCCATCAACTAACTCCTTTTTATTTCTTGGTATATTATACTATATTTTTTATTACTCTTTGGCTTTTAATTGTCTATAAAGTGCTTCATGTTCTTCAATTTCTTCTCGACTTGCCTTTCTTCTACAGCTCATATAACCACGTGAGCCGTCACAACTTTCAAATGGATAAACCGTAGCATATACCCAATAATATCCACCTGATTTGGTAGCATTTTTTACATATCCTGTCCACACTTGCCCTTTTTTTACCGTATCCCAAAGGTCTTT
>DISL01000040.1 GCA_002421845.1 Epsilonproteobacteria bacterium UBA6211
AAGCTCAAAAAACAATCAACAGATGACCTACTATCCCAAGAACATATAGAAAATCTTGAGGGGCATACTATTGTTATAGGGTATGGAAGACTTGGTAAAAATATAGTAAGACTTCTTAAACAAAATGATATGCCTTATGTTATTTTGGAAGGTGACAACCACAACGTAAAAAAAGCAAAAAAAGAGGGTGAACCTATAATATTCGGTAATGCAACACAAAAGAATATATTAGAATCGGTAAATATCAAAAATGCAGGTTCGGTATTTATTTCCGTAGGAAACTCACAAAAACTTTTTTTGATTTGCGAAGCTGTAAGTTCACTTAGTTCTACTGCAAAAACCATAGTCAAAGTAAATACTTTTGAAGAAAAAGAGATGTTAAAAGACCTAAATTTGTCAACCGTAATAGTCGAAACTGAAGCAACAGCACAAACTATGATAAACGAACTCCTCTCAAACATATAAAACCAACATATAAGCATTTCTAATGCTTATATATGTTCCTTTTTTTAGCACCCGATAAAATTTCTTGTTTCATTTAGTATCAACCATCCATATATCCTATATTTGTTAAATCAACTAAGTTTTACTTTAATGAATTTTTGTTATGATTTAGCAAAGTTTTGTCAGCTCAAAACTAAATTTTGTTTAAAATAAAAATCTTTAAAGGGGATTAGATGAGTCATATGGATTTTGCACACCCTTATTTCGGGGCTTTTGTGATGTTTTTACTCACATTCGGTGCGTTTATTGCCACGACTATGCTTGCTAGATTTGTAAGTAGAAAACTATCAAGTCTTAGCGAAGAGAAGCTAAAATGTGCAATTTATGAGTGTGGACCTGAGGTTACAAAACAACCAAACAAAATTTCAACACAATTTTATATGTTGGCGTTGCTATTTATTTTGTTTGATGTGGAAATCATATTTATGTTTCCGTGGGCTATCAACTTCAAAGTTTTAGGATGGTTTGGATTTGTCGCAATGATTTTCTTCCTCTTGTTACTGACAATAGGATTTATATATGAGTGGAGAAAAGGAGCACTAGAATGGCACAGCATAAGGTAAATTATTTAGCAGACGGTGGAGCTCCTATAGCTCTAACTACTGTTGATAAACTAGTAAACTTCGGAAGAAGTAACTCTCTTTGGCCACTTACTTACGGTTTGGCATGTTGTGCTATCGAGATGATGGCAAGTGGTGCAAGTAGATACGACTTCGATAGATTCGGTACTATTTTTAGAGCATCTCCTAGACAAGCTGACGTGTTGGTTATTGCCGGAACATTGACAAAAAAACATGCAGAGTTTTTAAGAAGACTATACGACCAAATGCCTGAACCTAAATGGGTTATCAGTATGGGAAGCTGTGCTAATACCGGCGGTATGTTTAATACTTATGCAACTGTTCAAGGTGCCGATAGGGTAATACCTGTAGATATTTATCTTCCAGGGTGTGCACCTAGACCTGAAACACTGCAATATGCGGTAATGCTATTACAAAAAAAGATTAGACGTGGCACGATTTTCAAATCACAAAAGCCAAAAAGGTTGGTATAATGAGAGCATATACTCCAAAAAATGATGTACAAAGAAAATCTTATTACAACGATAGATTTTATGTAACTCCGCATATTCCAAAAGTTGATGTAGATACCGATGAAGTATTTAGCAAAGATTTAGAGTATCTAAAAGCTAGTTTTGAAGTTAAAGATGCTTACATTCAAAAAGGTCATTTGGTAGTTGTTATCAACGTAAAAGACAACAAGAACGTAATCAAATTTGCAAAAGAGACTCTTGGCTATGATTTCTTGATGGAGCTAAGTGCATTAGACTATATGGCAACATGTGGAGGGTTTGAAGTATTTTACGAAATGCTTTCAACATCAAAACACAAAAGAATGAGAATCAAATGCTTTATCAAAGAGGGTGATGCTATAGAATCCGTAGAGTCTATATTTAGATGTGCAGATTGGAGTGAGAGAGAGATGTTTGATATGTTCGGTATCAAACTAAACAACCACCCATATCCAAAAAGAATCCTTATGCCTGATGATTGGTATGATTACCCACTTAGAAAGACTTATCCATTACAAGGTGACGAAGCTGCACAATGGTATGAAGTAGATAAAATCTTCGGTAAAGACGCACGTTCGGTTATAGGACCTGAGATAAGAGACGCTGCTGCCGTAGATAGATATGATACTACAAGATTTGCTAGACTTGGTCATGAAGTTCCATACGGTACAGACATTGTTACAAACGGTGAGCCTGAGCATACTCCTCTTGCATATCAAGAAGAAAACGGCGTAAGATTATTTGGTGCAAGACTTGTTACTAAGTTTGATGAGAATGAAAGCAAAGTGCTTGAGAAAAGAAAGTAAGGATCACTAGATGCAACACGTAAATAAACTAAGACCATTCTTTGAAAATATCTCTTTTGAGAGAGATGACAATACGATGATCGTAAACTTTGGTCCGCAACACCCTTCAGCTCACGGTCAGTTAAGACTTATACTAGAGCTTCAAGGTGAAGAGGTCAAAAAAGCCGTTCCTGATATTGGATACCTACACCGTGGTATGGAAAAAATGGCTGAAAATATGATCTATAACGAATTCTTGCCTACAACGGACAGGATGGATTATATCGCTGCAACTTCAAACAACTACGGTTTTGCACTTGCAGTTGAGCAATTACTAGGTATTGAAGCACCTAGACGTGCAGAAGTTATAAGAACTATGCTAGTAGAGCTAAACAGAATCATTTCTCACCTTTTCTGGCTTGCAACTCACGCACTTGACGTTGGAGCTATGTCGGTATTCTTATACTGTTTTAGAGAAAGAGAATTTGCAATGGACTTGATGGAGGACTATTGTGGAGCTAGACTTACTCACTCTGCCGTTAGAATAGGCGGTGTTCCTCTTGACCTTCCAAAGGGTTGGATTGAAGATTTAGCTAAATATCTTGATATTTTAGTACCTCAAGTTGCTATGTACGAAGGTCTTTTAACAGAAAATAGAATCTGGAAAATGAGACTTGAAAACGTAGGTGTTATATCACCTGAAATGGCAAAAAGTTGGGGATGTTCAGGAATTAC
>DISL01000049.1 GCA_002421845.1 Epsilonproteobacteria bacterium UBA6211
GAATATACTCTTTTGGAATTACCCCACCTTTGATTTCGTTTACGAATTCATAACCTTTTCCGGCTTCTTGTGGCTCAACTTTGATATGAACGTGACCAAATTGTCCTCTACCACCAGATTGTTTTGCGTATTTGTACTCTTGGTTTACACTTGCTCTAATAGTTTCTCTATAAGCAACTTGAGGTGCACCAACAACAGCTTCTACTTTAAACTCTCTTTTCATTCTATCTACAAGGATTTCTAAGTGAAGCTCACCCATACCTGAAATAATAGTTTGTCCAGATTCTTCGTCAGTATTTACTCTGAAAGATGGATCTTCTTCAGCAAGTTTACCTAATGCAATACCCATTTTTTCTTGGTCAGCTTTTGTTTTTGGTTCAACCGCAACAGAGATAACCGGCTCTGGGAATTCCATTCTTTCAAGGATTACTTGAACTTTCTCATCACAAAGAGTATCACCTGTAGTTGTTGACTTAAGACCAACAACTGCACCGATTTCACCGGCATATAGTTCTTTTATCTCTTCTCTTTTGTTTGCGTGCATTTTAAGAATTCTACCGATTCTCTCTTTTTTACCTTTAGTAGTATTTAATACGTAAGTACCACCTTCAAGTTTACCTCTATAGATTCTTGTAAATGTTAATTGTCCAACGAACGGGTCAGTCATAATTTTGAATGCAAGACCAGCTAAAGCACCATCATCAGTTGATTCTACTGATATTGGATTTCCATCCATATCTTCACCTTTGATATTTGTAACTTCAGTTGGAGCCGGTAAGAAATCAACAACAGCGTCAAGCATAGTTTGAACACCTTTGTTTTTAAATGATGAACCACATACCATTGGAGTGATGTTCATTGCTAAACAACCAGCTTTTATACCTGCTCTGATTTCATCTATAGTTAACTCTTCACCTTCTAGGTATTTTTCCATTAACTCTTCGATTTGCTCAGCAGCAGCTTCAATCATTTTTTCTCTATATTCATTTGCTTTATCAACTAAATTAGCAGGAATTTCTTCTACATCGTACATTGCACCCATAGATTCGTCATTCCATACGATAGCTTTCATAGTGATTAGGTCAATTACACCTTTGAAATTTTCTTCAGCACCGATTGGTATTTGAAGTGGAACCGGTCTAGCCATTAATCTTGAAGCAACTTGCGTTTCAACATTGTAAAAATCTGCACCTGTTCTATCCATTTTATTTACGAAAATAATTCTTGGAACACCGTATTTGTTTGCTTGTCTCCAAACAGTTTCAGATTGTGGTTGAACCCCACCTACTGAACAAAATACAGCAACAGCACCGTCAAGAACCCTCATTGATCTCTCAACTTCGATTGTGAAGTCAACGTGACCCGGAGTGTCTATGATGTTGATTTGAATTTCTTCGTTTTGTCTATTTTTCCAAGAACAAGTTGTAGCAGCAGAAGTAATTGTAATACCTCTTTCTTGCTCTTGCTCCATCCAGTCCATTGTTGCAGCACCATCATGTACCTCACCTATTTTGTGTGATACACCTGTGTAAAACAAAATTCTTTCAGTTGTTGTTGTTTTACCAGCATCTATGTGAGCAGCAATACCAATATTTCTAACACGGTTTAGTGGAGTTTTTCTTGCCATTTTATAACCTTCTATGATTTATATTTAATATTTTTTTATTTAAAGGTTTCCGACTTGTGGTGCTTAAGCATACAACAAGTTCGGTGCGAAGCCTAAAATCGTGAAGCAGTTCACGATTTTAGACGGCTTCTTACCATCTATAATGTGCAAAAGCTTTATTAGCTTCAGCCATTCTATGCATATCTTCTTTTTTCTTGAACGCAGTTCCTCTTTCGTTAGCTGCATCAAAAAGCTCGTTTGCAAGTCTATCTACCATTGTTCTTTCATTTCTTTTTCTAGAAACGTCAACTAACCATCTAAGTGCTAGTGTTTGTCTTCTTGAAGCTCTAACTTCAACAGGTACTTGGTATGTAGCTCCACCAACTCTTCTAGATTTAACTTCAACTAAAGGTTTGATGTTTTCGATAGCTTTTTCAAATAGTTCGATACCTTTTGCTTCACCTTTTTTATCTAATGCTTCGATAGCACCGTACATAATTTTTTCTGCAACAGATTTTTTACCATCTAACATAAGTGTGTTGATAAATTTTGTTATAACTTTGCTGTTATATATAGGATCAGGCATAACCTCTCTAACTATGGCTCTTCTTCTTCTCATTGTCTATCCTTTATTTCTTTTTACCGTTTTTACCGACTGGTGCAGCAGCTTGACCTGGTTTTGGTCTCTTAGTACCATATTTAGATCTTGAAACTCTTCTATTAGCAACACCTGCAGTATCTAAAGCACCTCTAACGATGTGGTATTTAACCCCTGGTAAGTCTTTTACCCTACCGCCTCTTACAAGTACGATTGAGTGCTCTTGAAGGTTGTGACCCTCACCACCGATATATGAAATAACCTCAAAACCTGATGTTAATCTAACTTTAGCAACTTTTCTTAAAGCCGAGTTAGGTTTTTTTGGAGTCGTAGTATAAACTCTTGTACAAACACCTCTTCTTTGAGGACATTTAACAAGTGCTGGTGATTTTGATTTTTTCACCACTTTTGCTCTTTCTTTTCTTACGAGCTGATTAATTGTAGGCATATTTTTCCTTTCTTGTTATATGAGTTAAACGACCTTTTGGTCATTTGTCTTCTCTTGTGATAAGTGATTTACGCTTATCAATACTACCCAATCCAGAAAAGAATTTCTGAAAAAAGTGTGTGATTATAGCTAAGGTATTCTTAAAGATAGTTTAAGATTGTTTTGGCTACAATTCGCAACTCATTTGAAAAAATGATATATACCAATCAGGAGGTCACCATGGCTTTAGATCAGGAAGTAAAATCACAGATTATTACTAAACATCAAAGAAATGAAAAAGATACAGGTTCTGCGGAAGTTCAAATCGCGCTTTTAACAACACAAATTGCAACATTAACTGAGCACTTAAAAACAAATCACAAAGATCACTCATCAAGATTAGGTCTTTTAAAAATGGTAGGAAAAAGAAAAAGACTTCTAAACTACCTAAAAGCTAAAGATTACAGTAAGTTTACAACTCTTGTAAGCGAACTTGGAATAAGAGCAAAATAATTCTTAGCCTAAGCGTCCGGCTTAGGCTATTCTTACAAATAAGACTATATCTATCCTATTTAAACTCAAATTTAAACATTTTATAGTAAAATAATAAAAAACTCTTCTTAGGAGTCATATGTTATTGACAAAAAAAAGTGAATATGCACTTTTATCTCTTATCGTTATTGCCAAAAGTGAAGAACCTAAAAATGTTGATGTGCTTTCTAGTGAGCTTAATATATCAAAATCTTTTTTGGCAAAAATATTACAAAGCTTAGCAAAGAACGGTATAGTTCAATCATATAAAGGGGCTAACGGTGGATTCGTACTTTCTAAAAGCAGTGATAAAATAACTATTTTAGAAATTACAAAAGCGGCAGAGGAGAAGATACCGGCTGTATTTGAGTGTTCATCATCGGTATTTCATTGCCCTAGTAATAACGGTACTTGTTGTACTATATGGCCGACTTTAAATAAACTTCAAAATAAGATTAACGGTTTTTTAGATGATTTAACCTTGAAGGAATTAGTAGAATGAAATATTTTCATATATCTCATACGGATTTGGATGGTTATACATGCCAACTTATTGCAAAAGAGTTCTTCCCCGAAGGTACTTATCTAAATGCAAATTACGGTTTGGAAGTAAAACTAGCTTTGGAGTATGTAATTACAAAAATCAGTGAATGTAAAGAGGAAAAAATACTTTTCGTGATAAGTGATTTAAATCTCACTTATGATGAATCAAAATGGTTGAATAGAACCGTGAATTCCTTAAATAATGATGGTTTTGAAATAAAATTGCAGTTGTTGGACCATCATATATCAGGTCAAAAAAGTGCCGATGAGTTTGAGTGGTATTTTTTAGATATAAAACGTTCTGCTACTAAAATAGTTTTTGATTATTTTAGTGAAAATTACGGTTTTGAAGGCGAGACTAGAAATTGGCTTGAACCTTTGGTAGATGCAGTCAATGCCGTAGATATTTGGCTTGAAAATGAAACAAATAATTTTGAATTCGGTAAAGTTTGTATGCGTCTTATGAAAGAGTGCAATGAGATAAATCAATTTTTATTTGCAGATGAAAGTAGAAACTTTAGACACTATCTGTTAAAAAAAGCATCACAATATATACCTCTTGAAAACGGTCATATACTCTTGGACAATGATTTCCATAAAATTAAAAAAGATTACTTAAGAATAACAGAGATTGATGATACCATAGATAATCTTATAGCTATTAAACTAGTATCAATGTTAAGTGCTCAAAAAGATTATTTAAGCATCTCTTACAAAGGACACAAAGGTTTGTTGACATATACGTTGGGTTCTATTTCTATAGTAGCAAATCAATTTTTGAAACAAAACAGTGATTTTGATTTCTTTGTAGATATTGGAAAACGAGGTATTGCATCTTTTAGAGCAAAAGGTAATATTGACGTAAGTGAGTTGGCGGCAAAACTTGCAGGTGGCGGTGGACATAAGAATGCTGCCGGGTGTAAATTTGAAGATTTTAAAGAGACTATTTATTATGAAGATGTTAAAAACTTTTTTCAAGCTAAATTAGACAATCTTGCCAAGGAGAAATAATGGAATGTGAGTT
>DISL01000090.1 GCA_002421845.1 Epsilonproteobacteria bacterium UBA6211
ATAAAGCACTGAAGAAATCATCAAAATCACTTAAACTTTCCCAAACTTGAGGCAAAAAAGTAGCTTGATGATAACCGCTTTTTAATATAATCCCATCTAAACCTTGTTGGATTTTTGTTTTCAAATCATTTTTATCGGTATAATTTACCTCTACCGGAGTGCTTAAAAGTGATATTTCTATCCCTACAAGAGAAAACTCCTCCTTTGAAAGAGGAGGAAATCTAGGGTCACCAAAGGCTGCTGATTTTGCATTGTGTATCAAATCATCGAGCAAAGTTCTATGGGCTATGAGTGAACCTATACAACCTCGCAAATGACCGTTGATAGTCAAAGTAACGAATGTTGCCCGAAGTTCTTGTAAAACAGGATATTTTTGTAAAAGTTCATTTACATTAATTTTGATGCTAGAATCAAATTCACTTAAAATTGCTATTCTTACAATATCAAGCAACAATTTATTCATTGTTTATAACCTCTTACAAGCTCTATAATAGCCTCAACAAATCTTTGTGAATCATTTTCACACTTGCACACTTTATAATCAGTAATCCCCAATTTATGTGCTATCTCTTTGTACTCTATAGAAAGTTCAAAAACCGTTTCACTATTATCAACGGTAAAACTTATAGGATAAATCAAAACTTTTTGCCCCTTAAACTCTTTTAGTTTATCTTCCAAAGAAGGGGTAAGCCATTTCATAGGACCTACTTTTGATTGATATGCAAGGTGGATTGATTTAAACGGTATTCTACAATACTCAAGTACCTCTGATAAAATCCTAACGTGCTCTTGCACCTGATCTTGATAAGGGTCACCGTTATCCACTATTTTTTGCGGCAAACCGTGAGCAGAAAAAACAAGATTATATTCATAACTTTGAACTTCTAGCAAAGTATCTCTAATACTGTACACAATACTTAAATTTACAAACTCATTTCTATAAAATTCATCTATAACTTTTATGTTAAAATCTTTACCTTCACAAGCACTTATAAAATCTTCAACACTTGATTTTGTAGTTGTTGTAGAATATTGCGGATACATAGGTAGTAAAACTATATCTTGAATCCCCTTTGCTTCTATCTCTTTGATTACTGTAGAGGCAAAAGGAGGGGTATATCTCATAGCCCATGTTACATAATAATCAGGCATATGGTATGATAATTTTTCCACAAGTTTTTGAGTCAATGTATTGATAGGTGAACTTCCACCTATTTCCAGATAATTTTCCCAAGCTTTGTTTTTTCTCATCATCACTATTAGTGAAGCAACCAAAGAGCGTAAAAAACTGTTTTTTATAGTCAATATATTCGGGTCATTAAACATATTCCTCAAAAACATTTCAAACTCTTCTTTGTTTCGAGGCCCACCCATATTCAAAAGAACCAAAGCTCTATCCATAACATTACTCCTTAGTAATATCTATTATTTTATCGCTACACCAAGATGCCAAATCATTATCGTGTGTTATCAAAAGTATAGCAAACTTATCTAAAAATGAGATTAATAATTTCATAACCTCCAACGTAGTTATATTGTCCAAAGCACTTGTTGGCTCATCTGCCAAAAGCAATTCAGGCTCCAATAACAAAGCTCTTAAGATAGAACACCTTTGTAGTTGTCCACCGGAAAGACTTTTGGGCTGTTTGTATAATAACTCTTTATCTACCATTAGTTTCTCAAGATAAAAATCCAAATCAGCATCAAGCTTTTTTTGTCCTACTACATCTTTTATTTGTTCTATTATACTATAAGTAGGGTGGAAACTTGTATAGGGGTCTTGATAAATGGTAGCTGTTTTTTTCTTGTTTATGGTACCGCTGATCGGTTTTAGGTTGTCTGTAATTAACTCAAACAGTGTACTCTTACCGCTACCGCTCTCTCCCACTATAGAGACAACATCACCCTTGTTTAAAGTTAAAGAAAAGTTATCATATATAAGTTTTGTTTTATTATATCCAAAACTCAGATTTTCTATTTCAAGAACCGGTATCATTAGTCTCTATTTTTGTTCTGCGTTTTTCTTATCTACATCACTTAATATATCTTCGCCCTTTGCCCAATTCTCGCGACTCACCTCATCAAACACTATATAACAACTAGGCTTTGGCTTACCGCAAACCCTAAGCATTGTTTCACTAATATCATTTGCTATCTCTCTTTTTTGTTCTATTGTTAAGCTTCCTGCAACTTTTACATTTATAAACGGCATACTATTCCTTTAAAAAAATCTGTAAAATTGTAACATAATTAATTAAAAACTTAAGCTTATTAAAAAACACAACTTTGTTTAAACTTAGATTTGTTAAAATTGCGATTGAAACAATTTTAAGGAGAATAAAATGAAAAAAGTAATTTTAAGTGTTGTTGCAGCGTCTTTAGTAGCTGTAAGTGCGAGTGCAACTGATCTTTATAAGCCATGTGTAGCATGTCATGGTGCAAAAGCTGAGAAAAAAGGTCTTGGTAAATCTGAAATCATTGCTGGTTGGGATGTAGCTAAAACTGTTGAATCTTTAAAAGGTTACAAAGCTGGTACAACAAACAAATACGGTATGGGTGGAGTTATGAAAGGTCAAGTTGCTAAACTTGATGATGCTCAAATCGAAGAATTAGCAAAATACATTAGTACTTTAAAATAATTAAATTTATAGGTAGTACCTTTTGGTACTATCTGTACTAAATTTTATGAATCAAAAAGTATTTTTCTCACTTTGCTTTTTTTGTTGCTCTGGAGCTAGTTTATTGGCTAGCCATGTCGGTGAACGTTTATATATGCAAAAATGTTCCCATTGTCATGGTTTAAAGGGTGAACAAAGTGTTTTTGAAACTTCAGCCGTTATACAAGGATGGCAAATAGATAAAACATTACAAGCTCTTCATGGCTATAAAGACCACAGTTACGGTTCGACCAAAAAAGGTGTTATGAAAGTCATAGTTGCCAGAATGGATGAGAAAAGTATCGAAGATGTCGCAACTTACATAGAAAACTTAAAATAGACCTTTCAATAAATCACACAAACTTCTTAAATCTCTTATTTTTACCCCTAAGTTAGGTATTATTCTAAGTATAGGTGTTTTTACGGTCGGTTGTCTTATGGCACCTATTAAAAAACCTTTTTCTAATAAGACTCTTTGAATTTCTAAAGCTTTTTTATTTGAAGTCACATCCACCGTAAATATCAAAGAATTATTGTTTTTAGCAAGTATTTCATTGAATAATTTGATTCTTTTATCTACTCTTTTTTTGAGTTTTTGACTATTTTTTTGTATAAATTTCAATACGTGATAAGCCAAAGCCGTATCAAATACGGATGGTGCCGTACTGTATATTATAGGCTTTGCTCTGTTTTGTAAAAACTCTATAATCTCATTTGAAGCGAGTATATAAGCGCCGTAACTTCCGTAAGCTTTCCCTAATGTTCCCATTTTTATATGATTTGGTTTAGGAGAAATTGCATAATAATCAAAAATACCAAGTAACCTATCACCGAGTACTCCACTACTATGTGCCTCATCTACTATCAATATTGCATTATTCGTATCAGCTATATCAAATATTTGTTTATCCGCTAGATTACCACTCATAGAATAAACACCCTCTATTGCAATAAGAAGCCTATTAAAGCCTTGATTTGCAGATATTAGTTCTTGTAAATGAGCAATATCGTTGTGTCTGAAAAACAACACTTTAGCATTGGAAAGTTTAGAAGCTAGTATCCCACTTGCATGATACTCCTCATCAACCAAAAACAAATCTTTTTTCCTTGCCAAACTCTCAAATA
>DISL01000092.1 GCA_002421845.1 Epsilonproteobacteria bacterium UBA6211
CTATCACTACTTACTTCAGCATAATCAAACTCATCGTTTACTTCTTGATTTTTCAATGAATCAATATTTTGTTTTCCGTTTTGGATATTTGATTCTATTAGAGCCTTTCTCTCTAATAATATCCCTTTCATTTCTTCTATTTGTTTTTTATTTGGCACAACATTTCCCTTATTAAAAAATTGGAACATTATATTTAAAAATTACTAAAAGAAAGATAAATTAGTTTTTAGGTGCTAGAGAGCAGGTGGTAGATTTTTAGATTTTACCTTTTACTTTTTACCTAATTCTTATGGTATGGGTGGTTGTTGTTGATACAAAGGCTTCTAAATATTTGTTCAAATAATACAATATGGGCTATTTTATGAGCCATTGTAAGATTACTTAAACTTATAGTTGTATCACATTTTTTTAGGAATTCTCTTTCAAAACCGTAAGCACCGCCTATAAAAAAGTTATAGTTTGTGTGGTTGGATAATAGTTTGGCAAGTTCAAAACTATCCACGCTTTTGCCTTGCACATCTAATGCTATATTGAATCCGTTTTTCAAATAAGGCTCATAAACGGTACTATAGCTTTGTTTTGCTTCATTTTCGTTATTAGAACTTTGAGCTTTGCCTATGGTGTTATTAAAAATTTGTATATCTTTTACATCGGCATATTTTTTTGACATTTTTATAAAATCATCTATCAGTTTATCGTATGAGTCATTTGATTTTTTTTGTATCGAAAAAACGTTGATTTTCATAATAATCCGCTCCCTATAACGTGATAATAGACATTTTGTATATTATCATCTAGTTTAATTCCACCTATCGCAGCAACTTTGTGTTTTGATATTTTTGCTAGATAAGGGAGTTTGTCACCTAAAATATTTGATACGTCTTTAGTACTTGTACCTCTATATGCACCGAGTCCTATATAATCCAATGGAAGTTTATTAGCTTCAAGAATTTCGAGTTCGTTGTGGGTAGAGAGTCCTAGTATCTTTGAGCCTATTTTTTTTCTAATAAGTTTTATAGCCAAATCGTGATTTGTATTTATTTTATCCAAATCTTCTTGTCCTAGATGGACACCGTCACAAAATTCTATAAGTTCAATATTGTCATTTATGATTATTGGGATATTGAGACTTTGTTTGAGAAAGATTAGATTTTGTTTTTGTACGTCTAAAGAATTCGTTTTATCACGGTATTGTACTATCTTGGCTTGATGAAGATTTAAAATCTCTACAAACTTCGATAAAGATATATCCTTCTTTATCAAAGTTTCATAATCACAAAGTGCGTAAAGTCTCATGCAACCTTGTCGTTTTGCATAATTCTTAATAAATCAGATAAAGTTTTTTTCATCTCATTTCTATCTACAATCATATCTATAGAACCGTGTTTCAATAAAAACTCGGCAGTTTGGAATCCATCAGGTAAGTTACCGCCGATAGTTTGTTTTATAACCCTAGCTCCGGCAAAACCTACAAGTGCTCCCGGTTCAGCTATGATAATATCTCCTAAAAATGCAAAAGATGCACTAACTCCACCCATTGTAGGGTCTGTTAGAACAGAGATATAAGGTATCTTTGCAGAATCTAGTTTTTTGAGTGCTGCAGACGTTTTTGCCATTTGCATTAGTGAAAACGTACTCTCTTGCATTCTAGCTCCACCACTTGCACTTACTATAATAAGCGGTTCTCTTTTTTCTAAAGATCTATTTACTGCACGAACTATTTTTTCACCCTCTACAGAGCCTAAACTCCCACCCATAAAAGCAAAATCAAACACTACAAGTTGAGTAGGAAGCTTGTTTATAGTACATTCACCGCTTACTACCGAGCTTGTTCTTCCGCTTTTTTGATAAGCCTCTTCAAGTCTTTTTTTGTAGCTTTTTTTATCTACGAAGTTAAGTGGATCTGTAGGTACTAAATCACCGTCACATTCAACGAAACTATTTTCGTCACAAATAAGTTCTATCCTTTTTTTAGCACCTATTCTCATATGAAAGTTACATTTAGGACAAACATTATTCTGGTTTTCAACCTCTTTGAAAAACATCAAACCTTCACAACTAGGACATTTTACCCAGTGACTAGCAGTTTCTTCTTTTTTTGTAATAGCAGGTTGCTCTTCTCTTTCAAATTTTAACTTATTAAATAAACTTTTTAAATCCATTTTATTTCTCCAATAGATACTGAGGTACTAAGGTACTGAGGTGCTAAGTCAAATCTTTCGCACTTAAGTAGCTTATCGGCTCAAACTTTTAAACATATCAACGCTATCTAGTTTTTCCCAAGGATAGCTACTTCTTCCGACTTGACCGTTTGCAGCAACATCTGCGTATAAAAACGTATCGCTTGACGGTGTATCAAGACCGAATTTTTTTGTTATCCAATTCGGTGTAAGAGGGAAGTTTTCCATTACGAATTGAGATAATTTTTCATCGCTTATTCCATCTATAGCCGTATGGTTTGTATTAACGGTAACTGATACCGGTTTTGCAACACCTATAGCATAAGATATTTGAACTATCGCTTTTTTTGCAAGACCTGCAGCAACGATATTTTTAGCTATATATCTAGCTGCATAAAGTCCGCTTCTATCAACTTTGGTATAGTCTTTACTACTTTGAGCTCCACCACCGATAGGTGCATATCCTCCAAAGCTATCAACGATAAGTTTTCTTCCCGTCAAACCGCTGTCATGTAAACTAGAATGACTTACATATTTACCTGTTGGGTTTATGTGGATTATACAATCATTTGGATTATAAAGTTCTTTCGGTAATCCGGCAGAGTCTATCAAACCTTTTATTAGTTTTCTAACTGTAACAATATCCATACTCGCTACACAAGGAGCAGATACTACGATAGTGTGTATTTTTTGCGGTAATGCAAGGTCAAAATTCTCTTTTGTATAATAATCCATAGTAACTTGTGTTTTTATATCAACACCTAGTTCATTTGGATTTTTTAGGGCATATTCATAAACTTTATCTGCCAAAAGTCTTGCATAAGTGATAGCACTTGGCATATAATCAGCAGTTTCACAATCTGCATAACCAAACATAATCCCTTGGTCTCCTGCACCTGTTTCTCCGTCTTCTTGGTCAACACCTTGATTAATATCAGGGCTTTGTCTATTTAATAATACTTGAATTTGTACATCTTCAGGGTGTAAACACTCATCTCTTGTAAAATATTGATTTCCATTATAACCTATTTTTTTGAGAGCGTTTAGAGCTATATTTTTATAATCTTCTACGCTTACGTTTGCTTTGGTAGTAACTTCACCGCCGATAACTACGTGCTTACCTGCAACAAAAACTTCACTTGCGATTCTACTTTTGCTATCTTGTATCAAAAGAGCATCAACTATACTGTCTGCAATTATATCTGCACATTTGTCAGGGTGACCCGGACTTACTACTTCACTTGTAAATAAATAACTATTCACGGCATTGTTTTCCATTGATTTGTTTTCCATCCTTTTTTTAAATTGGAAGGGATTATATTTAATTTATCCTTAAATGTCGTTAATCTTAAAATGATTTGATATAATACTGATTAAATTAGTAACTTTTAAGAGGATTGGAATGATAATTTATATTCACGGCTTTGGTGGAAGCGGACAAGGAAATAAAGCAAAGGAGTTTAGAAACTATTTTAAATCATTAAATATAGGATTTATTGCACCTTCGTTACCATATAATCCTGAACTTGCTATTACAACACTTGATGAACTTATAGATTCTTATAAAGAAGATGTTTATCTTATCGGCTCATCACTCGGTGGATTTTATTCTATCTATCTTTCTCAAAAAAAGAGTGTAAAAAAAGTAGTTTTGATAAATCCATCTATTACCCCTTGGGATACATTGCAAAGGGCAAAGGGTCTTGCTCCTAATTTTTATGATGAAAGTACTTTTGCATGGTGTGAGTCCCATCTTGAAATACTTAAAAAATATATAGTAGATAAGATTGATATAAACAAAGTATTTCTTTTGGTTCAAAAGGGTGATGAACTTTTGGATTATACCCATGCGGTAGGAAAGTTAAAAAATGCCAAAATAGTGATAGAAGAAGGCGGTAATCATGCTTTTGAAGGTATTGATAGGTATTTTGAAGATATAAGAGATTTTTTGAATTAAGGGTTTATGATTATGTTTGGTGTTAATGAATTGAAAAAGATTTTTATGTTGGTTTTGGGATTGGTTAGTTTTGGGATTATTTTGAATATTTTTACAGGTAATGAACAGCCTAGTGTAGCTCAAGAAAAGAAAATAAATATAATCGATGAAGAGAAAAAAGCAACTGATGATATGGCAAGGATTCTATATATTTCACTTGAGTTTAATTCTTTGCTTGAGGATATTAATACTACTACTATTACCTCAGAAATATTGCCTAAATATAAACAAAGAATAGATAATATTAAATCGGTTATAGACCAAGATGAAACTGATACGGCTTGGAATGAAAGTGCCAAACAAGAGCTTGATAAGATTTATGAAATGATAGTCCAAAGGAGTGTTGAACTTAGCTTTGATGAACTATTTGATAAGTATGCAACACCTGAACATAAAGTATATTGTAAGGATAAGGGTAAAGAATCAAAAGTTTATTACCTTGCAAAAGATTTGGAAAATATTAACCCTGAATTGTCTATAAAATATTATAAAATGGCTTTGGAACTTAATTCTCAAGAGGTTGCTAAATGGGCATTGTATGAAAATATTGCATATTTGTATTATGTACAAAAGGATTATATGCAATCGGTATATTGGTATGAGAAAGTAAAAGAGTTAGACGGTGATATTTATAACGTAAATCTTGCTTTAGCTTACGAGGGGTTGGGTGATTATCAAAAGGCATTGGATATTTTAAAGCAAGGTTATAGCAAAAAAGATAGACATGCTACCCATCAACTAGGCACTTATTACTACAACGGCATTATCGAAAAACTAAAAGATACAAGAAGGGGCGGGGAGCTTTGGTTGGAGGCATATCATCTTTATAAAGAGCATGAACAACATTTTACATCTGAAATAACATACAATTTAGGGATATATTACGTAGATACAATGAAGAATTACGAAAAAGGGAGATATTTCTTTGCAGTGTCAGCTTTGGCTGGGGATAATGATGCAGCAGATATTTTGGTAAATGATTCCAAGGTTTATTCCCTTGATATGTCTAAGTTCTTTTTGGATGAAGTTGTTAAAAACGGTAAATTTACTAAAGAGATAGCTGCAAGATATAGGGGTTTTTATGATGAAAAAGCATTTTTATATACCCCAAATAGCTATGAAATAGATAATGTGAGAGTTCTTATAGATGATAATAAAATTAGACTTGTATCACAAGATAAAGAGAAATTGAAAAAATATCTGGGTAATTTTATCGATATACTTTATGTGGATAAATATAAAGAAATTGCAAAAAATGAATTTGATTATATAGTAGTCGGAGCAAACGTAAATCTAAGAGGATTAAATATCACAATCTCCAAAGAAGACCGTGATATAGTATGTGAGATTAAAGCTAAAAAAGATTAAATCAGTTACTCTACCGTAACTGATTTGGCTAGGTTTCTAGGCATATCCACATCATTGCCTAATCTTATACTAATTTCTTGCGATAGAAGCTGTAAAGCTACCAACATCTCAAAAAACTCAAGCATATAATGGTCTGTTTTACTTATTTGTATAAAATCGTCCGCAAGATCAAAAGGTAATGCACTTATAGAACAAATCGTACTATCCCTTGCACTTAGTTCTTCCACGTTTGATTTTATTTTATCATAAAGAAGATTTTGAGGCATAAGTGCAATAGTAAAAAGCTCAGGGTCGGCTAGAGCTATAGGACCATGTTTCATTTCACCTGCTGGATACCCTTCTGCGTGAAGATAGCTTATCTCTTTTAGTTTCAAAGCACCCTCTAGAGCAAGTGGATAAAATACGTCACGACCTATAAAGAAAAATCCGTGACCGTGTAAGTATCTTTTTGATAGACGCTTACATTTTTCATGCAATGAACTAGGTACTTTTAGGATTTTAGGTACGCTTCTTAGTGTTAAAAGTTCTTTTTGCATCAATTCTTCACTAATTGTATTTCTTGTTTTTCCGATATAAAGTGCCAACATCCAAAGAACCAACGTTTGGGTAGTAAATGCTTTTGTACTTGCAACCCCTTTTTCAATACCTGCACGAGTTAGAAGTGTGACATCTGCAAGTCTTGTGATTGAGCTATTATCTACGTTACAAACCGCTAGAGTTTTTAGTCCTGCATTTTTTGCCATTTTTAATGCTTCTAGGGTATCTGCCGTTTCACCGCTTTGAGATATAACTACAAATAGAGTGTTTTTCTCAAGTAAAGGCTCTTTGTATCTAAATTCACTTGCTATCTCAACGGAACATCTCATTTTTCCAAGACGCTCTATAAGGTAGCTTCCCGTAAGTCCTGCATGGTAGCTTGTACCACATGCACAAATTTTGATGTCGCTAATACCTTCAAAGAAATTTGCATTTATCTCATCAAAAGAGGTAGTAGAGTCTTTTATACGCCCTAGCATACAATCACTTGCAACATCGCTTTGTTCGTAAATCTCTTTTTCCATAAAAAATCTAAAACCGTTTTTTTGAGCAAGTTGTTTTGATGTTTGTAGTTTTGCCCATATAGGTTTTCTTTGGTTGTAAAATATAACTCCGCTTGAACTTACTTCACCGAAATCACCGTCTTCAAGATAAGCAACTTCCCCCGCATACCCTATCAAAGGAGCATCACTACTAGCAAAAAACATCTCGTCGTTACTTTTACCTATTATCATAGGTGAGCCGTGTTTTGCGAAGAAGATTTTGTTTTGTTCACTTTTTGTTATAAGAAGTATTGCATAAGCACCTTCTAGCTCATCTATGGTTTTTTCAAAAGCATCTTTTGCATTGTTGGAGATATTGTAGTGTTTTTCAAAAGTATGTACGATTACTTCAGTATCAGTTTGGCTTAAAAACTCAACACCTTCAGCCATCAAAGACTCTTTTAATTCTTTATAATTTTCTATGATACCGTTGTGAACTACAAAAGAGTATTGCCCTAAGTGTGGGTGAGCGTTTATCTCTGTCGGTTTACCGTGTGTTGCCCATCTTGTATGACCGATACCTACAGGTGTAAGTTGACAATTAGTACAGTTTTGATTTACTTTTTCTTCAAGATTTACTAGTTTACCTACTGCTTTATATACTTCGATATTTTCACTACCCAAAAGTGCTATGCCGGCACTATCGTAACCTCTGTATTCAAGCTCTTTAAGACCGTCTATTAAAAACTTTTTTGTATCTTTTTGCCCTATATATCCTACTATGCCACACATTCGTTATCCTTTTTTAATAGCTCTATAAATTCTATTGCACTTACCGGTTTTGAGAAGTAATACCCCTGATAATAATCACACCCTTCGTTTCTTAAAAATTCTAATTGTTCTTTTGTCTCTACGCCTTCAGCTAAAACTTTGAGATTTAGGGTTTTTGCCATCGATATTATTGCTTTGGTGATTTGTCTATCGTCACTATTTTGAGTAACGCCTTCAATGAAACTTTGATCGATTTTTAGTATATCAAGGGGTAGTTTTTTGAGATAAGACAAAGATGAATACCCTGTACCGAAATCATCAAGTGAAATCATAAAACCGCTATCTTTTACTGAATTGAGTATATTTATAGCATCTTTAATGTCTTTAATAAAAATCGACTCAGTTACCTCTATCCCTAGATTTTTTGGGTGTATGTTAAACATACGAAGAGTATCTAAAAGATTTTCTTTAAATGTTAAATCGCCTAGTTCTAAACTTGAGATATTTACCGAAAGTTTAAATCTATTATCGCATAAAGTTAAGAATTTCCCTAAATCTTTACAGCTTTGTTTTATTACAAATTGACTAATACCTGTTATTAGACCTCTTTCTTCTGCTAACGGTATAAAGTCTTTCGGTGATATAAGTTTTGATTCATAATGCCATCTTACCAAACTTTCTGCACCTATTATTTTGCCTGTGTTTATATCTATTTGGGGTTGATATAGTACAACAAATTCATCTTTTAAAATAGATTCTTGAAGATTTGACGAAAAAGCAAGATTTTGTCTTGCCATAAGTGTAAGTTCGTTGTTATAAAATCTAAATTTACCTTTTCCTTCACGTTTTGCAAGATATAGTGCAGCATCTGCGTGTTGAAGTAGTGTTTGAGCATCAGTTGCATTATTTGGATAGGTTGCAATACCTATAGATGCACTTAAATATACCGTTACGTTATTGCTTAATACATAAGATGTATTTATTCTTGCTAGTAGGTTATCTGCTATCAAAGCACAATCTTCTTGATGCTCAATATCTTCTAGTAAAATACCAAACTCATCACCGCTAAGTCTAGCTATAAAATCAGACTCTTTTACTATCTCTTTTAGATGATTTGCTATTAAAATCAAAATTTCATCACCTATACTATGCCCAAAGCTATCATTTATATCTTTAAATCTATCAAGACCCAAAACAAGTAAGGCAGTTTTTTGATGTTTTCTATTTGCTTTTGAAATAGCTTGACCTATCTGGTCTTGAAGTGATATTTTATTAGGCAATCCTGTCAATATATCGTGATGGGCGATATAGTGGATTTTGTCTTGCATCGCTTTTTTTTCCGTAATATCAGTGAGAAGACAATGTGTAAATATCTTTTTTGAAAGAGGGTCGTAAGATGTTTTTCCGTTTACTTCTATTGTTTTAATGCCGTTGTGTTTTGTAACAAATTCAAATACTTTATGCTTAACTTCACCGTCTAGTAAGAATTTATTGAAACTTTCATGTAACATTTTATAGTGTTCAGGATTGAGATAATCGCCTATAAATTTACCGAATACTTCATCTTTCTCATAACCGCTAAATGCTATCCAAGCTCTATTTACCTCTATGATATTACCGTGTTCATCAAGACTTTGATATGGCAAAGGGGCATTGTCAAAAAGATTTTTAAACCTTGCTTCATTTTCAATAATTGATTTTTGCATATTTTTAAGGGCTGTAATATCCTCTTTTATAGCAACAAAGTGTGTTATCTCATCTGTTTCATCTATAATAGGGGTAATTGTAAGTCGTTCATTATAAAGTGTTCCGTCTTTTTTCTTATTGACTATCTCACCTTTGAAACTTTTTTTAGATAGGATTGTATTCCATAAAATCTCGTAAAACTCTTTTGTCTGAAGTCCTGAACCTATTAAATCTTTAGGCTTTTTACCTATTATCTCTTTTATCTCATATCCTGTGAGGTCTTCAAAAGCGTGATTACACCATTTTATTATGGCATAAATATCAGTTATCACGACAGCATTTGCGGATGAACGAAGAGCAATATCAAGGAGTCTCAACTCTTCATCTTGTTTTTTTATTATTTCAAGTTCGTAGTTTTTCTGTTTTACCGTTTGAGATAATAGCTCTATTTTTTTGCTTTGGATTGATTTTAAAATATCATGTCTTGTTATAAT
>DISL01000017.1 GCA_002421845.1 Epsilonproteobacteria bacterium UBA6211
AAGAATTTTGCGAATACGGTAAATAAGGATATATCTACAACGGCAGCAACCCCACCTACAAAAAAGTATTTTACAATTTTCATTTATTTTCCAAAAAATTAAATTTTTCAAGGTAAGTATATCAGAGTACGACATAAAACAACAAATATTTTATAAAAAAGCCTTAAAATACTTAAATGATAGTAATTATTAAGACTTTAATAATTTTATACTATTTTAAAGCCGATTAATAGGCTTCTTAGGAATATTATTTCTTCCATAGTGAACAAAAAACGACATCAAAAAATCAATAAAAACGATAATATAAAGATTATTAAATTTATGAGTGTAGCAATATGGTAGCGTTGGGCTGAAAAATATGTTATAATTTCATAAATCATATTAAGGAGTACGTTATGATGAAATTTATTAAATCAATGGTAAAAAATACAAAAGGTGCGATGGATAAAATCTTAGTTACACTTTTATTAGTTGTTATCGGTGTTGGTCTTGTAGTGGGTCTAAATACTTGGATGACTGATGAAATGGATACTGTAAAAACTCAAGCAGAGGGTAAAATCCAAAGCGCAATCAACGGTTAATCCAACCGTATAAATTATATCCGGTACTTACGGTGTAGGTACCGGATAATAAAGAAAAAAGGCTTCATATGAAGAAATTATTTCTTTTGATAAAGAATCAAAAAGGTGCTATGGATTCTATCCTTGTGACTTTACTTTTGGTTGTAATAGGTGCTAGTTTACTTATAGGTTTACTTACATATTTCAATGAGCAAAAAGAGAGTGTACAAACAAGAGCATCGGCTGTTACTCAGCAGGTATTAAACGAGGCTGGACAATAATTGTTTGTCGGTATAGCTTTTTATATAGTTTCTGCTTTTTTGGTTTATTTTGATTGTAAACGATATACCGTACCTAATGAGTTGGTTATGGTACTGTTATTGTTTGTTGTAGTGTTTGGGTTGCTTGATTCAAGTTTGGGTTTGTCTAGCTTGGTTTTGCCTGTTTTCTTAGTTTTGGTATTTTGGCTTGTTTCCATGACTCGACTGGGTTATGTGGGTGGCGGTGATATAAAATACCTTTTAGTGACGGCTATTTATCTCGAACCGTTGGTATTTGCACTTTTTTTGGTGCTTAGCGGTGTTTTACAACTTCTTTTTTTAGTTTTCTATAAGAAGATTAAAAAAAGGCGTTTTGCTCCTATGATTCCTGCTATGGTTTTGGCTGTAGCATTGAGTGAGATAGCATATAAGATTGGAGTATATCCATTATGATGAAAAAAGCCTTAATAGATCAGATACTACTTGGACTCTTCGTAATTATAGCACTTGTCGGTCTTGGTGCCACGGTTGCCGATGAAATGGAAGCTAGAAACAAATACTATCAATTAAAAAAACTAACTGATACCGCCGCATATACTCTTGGTAGTTACTATGTTGATAAACACTATGAAGGAGCTACAAAAACTTCAGGTGGGCAAGATACCGTAAAATCCGAAGCTGAACTTATATCAAACAATATGCTTGATCAGACCAAACTCGGTCTTGAAGCAAAACCTCTTATAACTTACACTTGGGATTTGGTTAGTCCTCAAAAAACCGTAACAGCTACAATAACGGGATATAAACAAAATACATTTTGGTATAGATTTTTTGATTTGATGGAATTTACACTAGATGCACAGTCGGTAGCAAATATCAATATAAGAGAAGATGTTGGAGATTTTGTCCCTTTTGCTATCAATTTATGCGGTAGAGATGAGTTTTATTTCGAGCAAGAGTTATCTTTTTTGTATAAACCGTATGATATTTACCACCCTAATGAAGAGTTTGGTTTTTATGGTTTGGATTACACTAACCCAGATAGAACGGATAGTGCTCAAAGTGGTTTTGCCCATTTTAAAAATGAAGTTACCGATTTTAATAGTGTAAATCAAGATGTATATTTGGTAGATTCAAATTTATATGATGCGGATGGTGATTTTACGAAAGTTATATTCAATGATGCTCAACAGTTGGCTTCTGCTTTGGAAGTACATAAATTCAATGACTCTGCCCAAGCACCATGGCATATAAGTATTGCACTACTTGGATGTGATAACGATAAAGACGGTGCGTTGAATGTGGTAAATCTTATACCGGTCACTATGGATAAAATATTTTGCGGTGATAAAAAAACCACGGATGCGCAGATAGAATCTGCTTTTATGGATGATACGGGACAAATATTTTCTAGTATAAGCTGGGTTGACTGGGTTGAAAGTAAAGATTGTTCCGGTAGCGGTTTGTTTAGAATGGATTTAACAATTTTGCAAAAAGATGTGGATATAACTCAATAATAGTTTAAAGGATAAATATGACACTAAAAAATTATCATAGTCAATTAACTCTAAGAATATCAAAAATATCCCTAGAAGAGAATATCCAAGAGATGTTGGAGTTGTTTTGTACACTATCAAATCTTGAATATTTAACTTTTTATAAATACAATTATGAGTACAACGACTTTTTATATCAATATACCGTGAATAATCAAGGTGTTACCGTAATAGATGAGGATTTGTATTCCAACAGATACCCTATAAGTTTTCTTATTAGAAAAAACGGTTTGGTTTTAGGGAAGCTCGAAATCTCAAATAAACTTCAAAGTCAATGTGCTGTTTTACGTAAGACTTATGCAAAAATAAAAAGGGATTTATTCAAGCTTTATGAAGTAGAAAAAGAGCTTTTTGGTTCTCAATCTATGTTTAATATCCATATAATACACGATAGAGTTCTAAAAGAGTTTGCAGAGGGGCTTCAAAGTGGACTTAAAGGTTTATTTAAGGTGGATATTTTTTTGGAGACATCTTTATCGGAAAATTTACTTATTATAAAAGACAAAGATATAAAAAACATATAGTCATATATCTTGTAAGTGATGAAGATACAATACTTAACGATAAAGCCCTTATCCAAAAGCTTAATGAACTTATCATAGTTGTTGGTCCTGATGACCATAAACTATCAATGTTATGCGGTAAGCTGGGTATTGAGACTTATATCCCTATCAATGAATTTAAAGTAGAAAATCTAAAACCTATTATTTTAAAAACTAGAAAAAGTTTGATAAATAAAAATAAATTCAACAATAAAATCATCTCTTTTTGTGGAATAAGTGGTGGTATAGGGACTACTACTATAGCTATGAATGTAGCAAATATGCTATCAAACAATATGTTTGACAAAAATATTTTATATATAGATTTATCAAGCACAAAAGCAATAAGCAATCTTTTCTTAGAGCAAAATCCGGTACCGGAAAAGACCATCATTGACCTTATCAATTCAGGTGAATATGATATAGCTAAAAACTTAGAAAACGGTTTGGTTGAGGTTAGGGAGAATTTTTACGCAGTGACCGGTATCCAAAAACAAATTGATAAAGAGTTACTTGAAAAAGATACCTTTATAGGGAAGTTGTTAGATTATATCAAGCACATGAGTGAGCATTTCAATTATATCTTGATAGATATAGGTACGGCTGATGCTTCCCACCTAAAAACTACCATATACGACCTTGTAAATGAGATTTGGCTTGTTACGGAGATGACACTACCTCATATCTCTAAGTTAAAAACATTTTACAACCTATTAAAAAGAGCAGGATTAAAAGAAAAAACATCATTTTTGATAAATAGATATGACTCAGAGTGTGCCATATCGATAGATGATATTTTATCCATTTTAAATATGGAAGAGGATGATAAATTTTTCTTCGATTTTAAAATTAAAAATGACTATAAAACCCTAGGACGTGCATGGAACTACTGTGAACTTGCATCGGAAGTGTCACGGGATTCAGTGTTTGTAAAAAGTTTAGAACATATTTTAACAACAAAACAGTTTTATACGATAGATGAGGAACAATCAACACAACCGTCAAAGGGTCTATTTTCATTTTTGGGAAAAGGTGACAAATGAGAAATTTACGCTCACTTATAGAAGATCAAGAGAAAAAGCTTGAACGTGATAATTATATGTTTAAGAAAGAAGAAGATATCCAACCCGACAAGGATATAACTTCAAAAGTAGAGAGTATTAAACAAAAAAATTTCAATTATAGGTTGAGTTTTCCAGAGATGTACACCAACAAAAGGTTGTTAGATATTGCATATAAAATCAACGATAGTTTTATGTCCAATCTAAAATCTGATAAAAAAATCACAAGGGACTCTTTAGAAGAGGTTTTGCCTGAGTTTATTATGAATTTCCCAGATGCAAAGGCTCTGAAAAAAGAGACATTGGATGATATTAAAACATTTATTATAAATAATGTCATAGGGTATGGTCCTATTAGTACGATTTTTGATATAGCAAGGGACGGACTGAACGATATTATTATCAATACCAAAGATTATATTGATATTATATATGAGGGGAAGACCGAAATCACCC
>DISL01000085.1 GCA_002421845.1 Epsilonproteobacteria bacterium UBA6211
GTAAGTAATGCTGACAGGATAGAGTTTGTCAATCAGAGTTTTTTAGATTTTTATGATGTAAAATCACCGGAAGAATTTCACGAAAAATATAGATGTGTATGTGATACATTTATATCTCACCCTTCATTTTTTCATTTAGAAGATAAAAATGAGCGTTGGATCTCAAAAATCATAGAGCTTCCGGAAAAAGATAGAGTAGTATCAATATTAAATGTAAAAACAATTGAGCCAAAAGCATTCTCCGTACAAATAAATCATTTATTACCGAATAGTACGCGATATGTTATAACGCTTACCGATATTACAGATATTAAGTTAGAATCACAGAGGCATTATTACCACGCTACCCACGATACTTTGACTAAGATTTATAATAGGTCGTTTTTTTTAGATAAATTGGATGATGAATTGACCTATTCATCAAGATACCAAGTCCCTTTTTCTATAGTAATATTTGATATTGACCATTTTAAGAGATTTAATGACACTTTTGGGCATTTAAAAGGTGATGAGGTTTTGGTAGCAGTTTGCGATATAGTAAAACTCAATATAAGAAAGACAGATATTTTTGCAAGATGGGGCGGTGAAGAATTTGTGATATTATTACCAAATACCCCTATTGATAAAGCTGAGGTATTAGCTCAAAATTTAAGAAAGCTTATTGAAACACTCTCTTTGGTTGATGTTGAATCAGTAACGGCAAGTTTCGGTATTAGTGAATATAAGGCAGGGGATGTAGAAAAAACTATATTTCATAGAGCCGATGAGGCTTTATATAAAGCCAAAGAAAACGGCAGAAATCAAGTAGTTACCGTCAAATAACTACTTTTCTTCTAATAGCCTATCTTGCATTTTTTCTATTGCAAGTAATAACGGTTTTTCTTCAAAACCGAACTCTTTTGCTTTTGCAAGTGCTATTTGTACCACTTTATCATCAAACGGCTTTATGATATTACATATAATTTTTGAGATATGAAGTATTTGAGATTGTTTTTTAAACATCGGTGATGCTTTTGAAGGGTCATCACTATACTTGATACAGTTGATTATATTTTGTGTTAAGTTCCAGTGTTTAAATATTGCAGACGTTACTTCAGCACAAGTCATGCCGACAAACTCTTTTTCAACCGATGATAAATCTTCGTATTTAGAATTAACCGCAGGGATAAAATCACTTTGTTTTTTCTCTTCTTTTACTGCATCGCTGATTAAAAACTTACCGCTTTCTTGTAAAAATGCAGGTAGAATCAACTCATCTTTTAGTGCAGTATCAATTCTACCAACCCAAATATTGATAAAGTTGGATTGCATATTAGCAATTCTTAAAAACTCGTCACTCGGTAGTCCATATCCATCCAAATCACTATTTAATGCTCTTTTAACACCGCTATCTAGTGCTATTGAGATAGTAAAATTAACACCCAAAAGATTTATCGCTCTACTTAGAGTATCTATTTTACTAACAAATCCGAACATAGCCGAGTTGGCAGTTTTGAGTATCGTAGATACCATCAACGGGTCTTGTTCTACAATCTTTGCTAAATCAGAAATATCGTAGTTATCACTCTTTTTGAATTCTTCAATTTCAAGTAAAGTTTTTGGTAAAGGGGCTAGAGAATCAACCCTTTTTAATAGTTCAATATAAGTCATAAAAAACCTTTATTCTTTTTATGCCTAATTGTAGCATACAAGATATTAAAAATAAAGATTAATTTTCTTCGTCTAGGAGCCTGTCTTGTAGTTTATCTATGGCATCATTAAAATATTTAGTATCAAAACCGTAATTTTTGATTAGTTCACGCCCTTTATCTATACATTTCTCATCAAGAGGTTTGACAAGATTGCATACGAGTTTAGTCACATACAGTATTTGAGCATACTCTTTCGACTTTAGAGTTGCATCATTTGGATAATCGGAATATAAAATATCATTTACAAGATTTTCGTTTAGTCCCCAATGTTTAAATATGGCAGAGGTTACTTCTGATGCACTTACACCCGTGAACTCTTTCTCAATACCTGCTATGTCATCAAATCTATTGTTAAGTTGTTCTAAAAATTCTGCTGTTTTATTTTGTTGTTTTATTTCATTACTTATAAGAAATTTACCGCTTTCTTGCAAAAATGCCGGAAGTATCAAATCGTCTCTTAAGTTTCTATCTATTTTGCCAATCCAAAGTGTAACAAAATTGGATTGCATATTGGCAATTCGCAAAAAATCATCACTTGTTTTACCGTAACTCTCCAAATTTGGATTTATTACTTTTGACATATTACTAGCAAGAGCGATAGACAGTGTAAAGTTTATACCCAAAAGATTTACGGCACGGCTAGGAGTCTCTATTTTGCTAACAAATCCAAACATTGCAGAATTTGATACTTTGAGTAACGTCGATACTATTAAAGGGTCTTTTTCTATAATTTTAATAAGTTCACCTACATCCGTAGATGCACTTTTTTTGAACTTTTCTAGTTCTATAATAGTCTGCGGTAACGGTGGCAAAGAATCAATTTGCTGCATAATATTTGTGACAGACATGAGGGTATCCTAAAATGTGGTTTTCGTTAGTTTTTATTAATTAATTGTATAATACTAATAATAATTGTTAGCTTAATTAATAGGATAAGTTTTGTTTTTACCTACAACCAAAGAAGAATTAAATAATTTACACTGGAAACAACTTGACGTAATACTCGTAAGCGGAGATACCTATATAGACTCACCGTACAGCGGTATGGCTATAATAGGGCGTATTTTGAACTCTTACGGTTACAAAGTCGGTATTATAGCTCAACCAGATATAAACAGTGATGAGATTACACGCCTTGGCGAGCCTAGACTTTTTTGGGGAGTTAGTGCAGGGTTGGTTGATAGTATGGTAGCCAACTACACTGCAAGTAAAAAAAGAAGAAATAACGATGATTTTACACCAAATGGAGTCAATAACCGCCGTCCTGATAGGGCTAGTATCGTATATACGGGACTTATTAGGAAGTTTTACAAAAATACCGTTCCTATAGTTTTAGGTGGTATTGAAGCTAGTCTTAGAAGGGT
>DISL01000091.1 GCA_002421845.1 Epsilonproteobacteria bacterium UBA6211
ATTACGAAGAAGTAAAATCTGAAGTAGTAAAAAGAAGCCCTCTTTCAAGAATGGGTGAAGCTCATGACCTTGCAGGTATGGCATACTTTTTATGTACGGATGAATGTAGTTGGCTTACGGGACAAACTATAGTTATCGACGGTGGGACTACTTTTAATTAATAACAACAAAAAAGGATTGATTCATGAATACTAAGTCTAAGATTGCGTTATCATTATTCAGTATAATGGTAGTTATGTTTATTATTATGTTGGCAAACTTAATATACAACTTTAGAAACTACTCTATAAATACTGCTATAAACAAAGCCGAAACAATAGCCCAGAGCGTCAAGCACGGTTTAACGGCACATATGATAAACGGAATAATGGACAATAGAGAAGTATTCTTGAAAGAGATTGAAAATCTTCAAGGTCTTGAAGCTTTATGGCTGGTAAGAGGCGAAAATGTAATCAATCAGTATGGTAGCGGATTATTCAATGAAGGTGTAAGAGATGACATAGATGCTAACGTTTTAAAAGTTGGGAAAGGACAAAATGAACTACATGAATCCATACTTGGTTCTAGTACATTAAGAGTCACAATACCTTATATTGCCACAAGTACCGGTCCTATTGATTGTTTGAGCTGTCATAATGCTCAAGTCGGTGATACGCTAGGTGCTATATCTATGGTTGTAAATATAGATGACTTCAAAACTTACGGAGTTACGTCAATCGCTTACGCTATTTTAATTTTATTTGTACTGATGATAGTTATATTAGTGTTTGTTACAAGACTTATCGGACCATATATTAATGTGTTTGATTCTATCAAAGAAGTTATGAGTTCAGCTCAAGATGGCGATTATTCCCATAGAGTTATGACAGAAAATCAAAAAGAGAGTAAAGAAGTTGCAAATTGGATTAATGGTCTTTTGGAAAAACTACAAACTACACTTGATGATATAGAAGCTAAAATACAAGTGTTTATAACTAAGCAAGAACATGAAAAAAATGAAAAACCTGATCCTTTAATGGAAGTAAATAAAACTGTAACAAGATTGTCAGATATTTATAATTTTAGAAAAACCATAGAACATGACGAGGATATAAATACTGTTTATGAAAGGATAGCGGAAGTTTTAAGAACAAAGGTTGGGCTTGACGACTTCGTAATTATGGAAGCAGATAATGCTACACATACAACAAGAGAAGTACATATAGAAAAAATTTCACATTGTTCAGCTGATGGAAACTGTAGAGCTGATAGAACAAATTCATTGGTTGATTCTTGCCAGTTTAGAAAACTTTGTCCTAAGTTTTCACTTGAAAACAAATACTATATCTGTGCACCTTTTTCTATATCTAATGATTTGGATATAGTTGTATCAATGGTAAGTGATACAGAAAAAGAATCAAAAGAAACAAGAGCTAAGCTTCCACTTATTCAAGACTATATAGATGCTGCAAAACCTGAAATAGTAGGTAAAAAACTTATGCATCAGCTAGAAAAATCAGCACAAACAGACCCTCTAACAGGTCTATTCAATAGAAAATACCTAGAAGAATCTATAGATAAGATAGTATCACAGTCAAAAAGATCAAAAATAAGCTATGGTATCTTGATGGTTGATATAGATTACTTTAAAATGATTAATGACACATATGGACATGATGTTGGTGATGAAGCTATAAAAGTAATAGCTCAAACACTGGTAGAAAACACTAGAGAGTCTGATATTGTTGTAAGATTCGGTGGTGAAGAGTTTATTGTACTTTTATATAATTGTGACATGGGATATATAAAAGAAGTTGCAGAAAAGATAAGAATAGCATTTGCAGCTAAAAAAATAAAAGCCGGAAATGGGCATTTTAGCAAAACTATAAGTATAGGCTGTGCAATGTTCCCTGAACAAGGTGATACTTTCTGGAAATGTATCAAGTATGCAGACTTAGCACTTTATGAAGCAAAAGAGAGCGGTAGAAATCAAGTAGTTCTTTTCCATGATGAATTACTTCAAGATGAATCTTCATTAGAGGCTAATTATTGATGAATTTACCAAATAGTCTTGCTCTTTTAAGAATAGCCATAGCACCTTTGATGCTATGGTTTCTTGTTGATAGGAACAATCCACTATTTGCAAGTTGGCATCCAAGTTGGTTTGATTATTTTGCAGGACTTATTTTTGTAATAGCTAGTATTACCGATTTTTTTGATGGTTACATAGCTAGAACTTGGAATCAAATGACCAAACTTGGAGCAATACTTGACCCACTTGCAGATAAGATGCTTGTTCTAGCAGGTTTTTTAGGACTAATGGCAATAGATAGAGCTGATGTTTGGGCTGTGTTTTTGATTTTGACTAGAGAATTTTTTATAACAGGTCTTCGTGTAGTTGCAGTGAGTGAAGGTAAAGATATAGCATCTTCAATGTGGGGCAAAAGCAAGACTGTTCTTCAAATGGTAGCAATAGGTTTTTTAATAATGAACTGGCCTTTTGCAACTACTTTATTATGGTTTGCCGTAGCCATCACACTTTATAGCGGTTATGAATATATAAAAGAGTATTTTAATTAATAGTTAATAACTAATAATTGTGGTGTGACTTCGTCACTAATTTTATATTATGAGCGGAGCGAATTCCGCAGTTATTAATTATTAGTTGTTAGTTATTAATTTTTTAGGGGTTTTTATTGGGTTTATTTACATTTATTATAGTATTGTCTTTATTGATTTTTATCCATGAACTAGGGCATTTTTTAGCAGCTAGATATTTTGGGGTTACGGTACACAAATTTTCTATAGGATTTGGAAAACCGATATATAGCAAGGTTTATAAAGGTACTCGTTGGCA
>DISL01000072.1 GCA_002421845.1 Epsilonproteobacteria bacterium UBA6211
CTATAGAGATAAGTTCTGCTTTTGCAGATTCTCTGTTTAGGTAGGAGAAGAAACTGAATAGTCCGGTTTGGAACATATTTATAGATTTTATGATATTTTTTATAATATTGTATGCTAGTGTTATACCTAAAATCATTAATAGTATAAATGTAATAACTGTTACATATACAGCTGTATATGAGTGATGTTCAGATTCATGAATCATTGTTGTAGTTGTCTCAAGACTCATACTCGCAAGTTCATCCATTGTAGTTCCCATGGTATTTGAAATAGGAACCATCATAGATACTGTTTTTCGATATTCTTCAAATAACTCTTTTTGTATGGAAGAATTATTATTTGAGGCTAGTTTTGATATGATATTGTCTAATTGAACATATACATTTCTCCACTCTTTGTATTCGTTGGTTAGTTTCTCTACCATTTTTTGACCATTACTACTTTTTGGTAACTTTAAATACTCGTTCCAATTTTTATCTATGATTTCCCAGCTTTTAGCTCTTTGTGAAGCTATATTTGCAAAATCAGAACTTGCAGAATCCTTATTTTCAAACGCATAGACATTTAGAGTTTGTGCTCTTATAACCATTCTTTCTCTATTTAGATTAGAAAGATACATTAGTGCAGGAATTCTCTCTTCTCCAACCTTATACATATCTTTTTCCCAAGATTCACTACTGTATATTGCAATAGCACCTACAAGTGCAATACCGACTAACAAAAAGCTTACTAATAAAATTAATTTGTTTTTGACTGACATATTCTATACCCCTTTGTATTGATATTATGGATTAAAATAAAATTAGCATAAATCGAATTTCACTTGATGATTTATTGTATAAAATAAATAAACATATATGAAAAAAGCTAATATTTTCAGTATCCTATCAAAACAATGGTCATGAAACGGTCACTTTTGAGTGCTATTTTTGTGACCATTATGTAACCATATTATATTAGTTATAAGTTTAAGTAATAAGTTGGATGTTGGATATAGGATGTTGGATATAGGATGTGGGATATAGGATGTGGGATATAGGATGTGGGATGTGGGATGTGGGATGTGGGATGTGACCCACCAAATCCCAAATCCTAACCTCTAAATCCTAAAACGCTTCCCATTCATCATCACTAGATGATTTTGAAGGAGTTATTGTTTTTATAGATGTACTTGGGGTACTTTTTACAGTTGATGTGAAAGTACTTTTTGGTTTATTTGAAGTACTGCTTATTGGTTTAGTTACAGTTTTTTTGACACTTGAACTTGACGTTACCGCTTTAGCATTATGTTTTTGTGTTATCTCTTGAGTAACTTGTGCCATTAGCTCATTTTTACCGTTAAATTCTTTTGATGAAGCATCTACAACCATTCTTTTTGATAGCGTATCTGCTTCACTAGCAATATCTCTAACAAGTGATGCAATAGAAGCATTTTGTTGAGTTTGTTGGTCTAGCGTAGTTACGGCATCGTTGATTTGTGTGATACCTGCTTCTTGCTCTTTTGAAGCTCTAGCTATTTCACCTATTGTTTGAGTTGTTTTATTGATATTTTCTAGTAACTCTTCATAACCTTTAATCATTTCGTTACTGATAGTTTTACCTTGATTTGCTTTAGAAGTTGCATTTTCAACTATCGCTTTTATCTCTTTTGCTGCTTCAGCACTTCTTGAAGCTAGATTTCTAACCTCCGCAGCAACTACCGCAAACCCTTTTCCTGCTTCACCTGCAGTAGCAGCTTCAACCGCAGCGTTTAGTGAAAGGATATTTGTTTGGAATGCTATTTGGTCTATAACCGTAATAGCTTCATTGATAAGATTTACTTGACTTGTAATTTCATCCATAGCAGTTGTCGTATTTCTTGCCAAATCTTGACCTTTTTTCGCAGACATACTTACTTGATTTGAATATGTTGTCATTTCTGAAACGTGTGTAGAGTTACTTACAACAGTAGCAGTTATCTCTTCAAGAGCTGCTGCCGTTTCTTCAAGACTTGCTGCTGCTTCATTTGCACTTCTGCTTAATACATCTACGTTTTCTAGTAATACATCCGTACTCTTATCAAGCGTAATACCATCAATTAAATTTTGTTTTAGCATATGACATACTTCATCGCCTAGTTCATTTACGCTTACTGCAACTTTACCGTAAGCATTTGGGAATCTAGGTGTAAAATCATGTTTTTTAAACTTTTCTAAAATATCTATTAGCATAGGGATACTTCTAGCTATAGTGTGTTCTAGGTCATATTGCATTTTTGATAGAATCTCTTTAAGCTCTTTTAGGCTCTCAGTTGATGTGTCTTTTTCGATTTTTGCAAGCATATTACCTGCACCTATCTCTTTTGCAAATCTACTTACGTCTTTTACGAATTCATCATCTTGTTTGATAGACGCTTCTATTTTACGTATATTATTATTTGTCATAGTAGCCATTTGACCGAATTCATCTTTGCTATCTATATTGATAAGCTGACAAGAAGAAGTTTCTCTGCTTAAAAATGAACAAAATGACATTAAGCCACTTCTAAATGCTTCAAGACTATTTACTATAGATTGTGAAATAAACATAATAACTATAGTAAGTACAAGTATAATTATTATAGAAAGTATAATAGTTGAAGAAATAGTAGCCGTTATAGAACTGTTGAAATCCTCAGTCATTTGAGACGATTTTGCTTGATTTGCTTTTACCCATTCAGTTAGTGCAGCTTTGAAAGGTCTCCAATGTTTTGAAGTATTCTCTTTTATTTCACTTTCGTTAATAGTATCTTTATTTTTTGCTTTAGTAAGGAGTTTTTGCATATCTTTAGAAAATTCTTCATATAAAGGAATAATATTGAATTTTGTCAAACCTTGAGACATAGAAGTATATTTAGTGTCTTGTAAACTAGTGATACCCTTTTCTAAATCTTTTAATGCAGCGTCTAAGTTTTTGATAGCAGTTTCATCACTAGGATTTATATAAACATTTCTAAGTGCTTGACCGCATTGTAAACCATCAGCCAAAGAACCAACAACCAACAGCCTTATTTCCGTAACAGTATTCGTACTGTCATAATCTTTTTTTAAGCCACTTAGTCTAAAATAAGAAACAAGTGCCAAAACCACGAGCCCAGCAACCACCAAACCAAGAGCAATAGACAACTTGCCCTTCACACTGAAATTATTTAACATTATCGTACCCCTTTTTTTCATAGTGTTATGAACACTAAAATTGGATTATTATACAATAAATTACATTAAAAAGTATTTAAAATATTTATATATGAAATTATACTTAATATAAGATAAGAATATATCTTATAGGTAAAACTTGTTTATAAAATCATTATTAATATCTATTAAATTCCTCGAAATTAAGCTATCCAAAACACTTTGCGTACAATCAACATCATCGGGCCATCTTCTATGAAAATTATCAAGCTTATTTTTATTAGTTGCATCTATTGCAATAAAATTATTGATTATATAAATATCTCTTGAAGCATCAATATTATTTACTACTCTCCATAGTAGCATATAAGGATTATTGACATCGTTTTTAGTATCATCTACGATGACCAATATTTTAATATACTCTGATAATTGTTTTAAATCATCTATAAGGTATTTTTGATTTCTAGTTTTTTTGGTTTTTATTACACAAATAGGATTTTTTGTATCTATTTCATATTGTTTTAGTGCAGTTACTTCATCGCTTAGTTGTTTTACTTTGGATAGCAATTCTTCGTCACTAAGTAATGTAATATCAAGATGGTCTATCTCATCACCTGTACAATCAACCCCTAGCTTTCCTCCACGGGCAAATTTAGGGCTACTGTGGTCAAGTGCATCTACTACACCTTGAGTTATGAGTATGTTATCAGGATGGAGTCTGTTTAGGATATATTTTGTGATGTTTTGATGGTCTTTAAGATCAGGGGAGTCTTGGTTGACAAATATTGCATGTTTTACAAAACTCATCTGTCCTACACCCCAAAATGCATGCATAAGTTGAGTTGCATGACCTGGGTAGCTTACGTTCATTTTCGCTAGGATAAGGTTGTGAAATACACCGTTTTCAGGCATATAATAATCAATCAAATCAGGTGCCGTTGTTTTAAGCAGAGGTAAGAAAATACGCTCTGTTGCATATCCCATATATTTATCTTCCAAAGGTGGTTTACCCACTACCGTAGCTGCAAAAACAGGAGATTTTTTACTAGTAATTGCTGTTACTTCAAGTACAGGGTATTCCTCTTCAAGAGTATAATATCCAGTATGGTCGCCAAAAGGTCCTTCTATTTCAAGCCTTGTAGTATCTACAAACCCTTCTATTACGAAGTCTACATCACGAGGCACGTAAATATCGTTTGTGATACATTTTACAAGTTGTGCATTTTCGCCACGAATAAAGCCGTAAAGCATAAGTTCAAAAACACCCATAGGTAACGGTGCTTGTCCGCACCATATATAAAGAGGGTCACCGCCTATTGCAATACTCACGGGCATTTTAAGACCTGCTTTTTTATATTGGTGGAAGAAGTGGTTTGAGTCTTTGTGTATTTGCCAGTGAAGCCCTAACTCGTTATCACTATAAACTTGAAGTCTATACATACCTAGATTGTGCATAGTGCCGTCTAAGCTTGTGGTATAAACTTGCCCCATAGTGATAAAAGGTCCACCGTCTTGTTCCCATGTGGTAAGTACCGGTAGTTCGCTTAGTTTTGCATTTTCACCTAATTTTATGATTTGTTGACATTCACCTTTGCCGTTTAGTCTTTTTGGAAATACCGATTTGAGGTCAAAAAGTTTTCCAAACATCGATAGTTTGTCCATAAAGCCGACAGGTGGCTTTAGATGTAATAATTCACTTATTCTTGATGCAATATTTTCCACATCACCTATTATAAGTTCAACAGCCCTATGGGAACAAAAAATATTCATCAAAACGGGTGTATCAAATTTTTTACCTGTTTTTTTGTCTATAGGGTTTGTAAAAAGTATAGCTTTTGAGTCCGGTTGTTTTACCTCCACATAGGCAATATGCGGAATTTCAAGGTAAATATCAAGCTCTTCGTCTATTACTTTTAATAGGTTGTGTTTTTTTAAAATTTCTATTGCGTCCATGTAAAAAGTTCCTTTTTATAAAGTGACTGAGAGACTAAGAGATAGAGAGACTAAGCAAGAGAAGTCTTTATTTCTCAGTTTCTTAGTCTCTCAGTTTCTCATTATTAGTTTTTTTAATATCGCCATCCTAACGGCTACGCCGTTTGTTACTTGTCTAAGTACTTTACATCTTGAATCAAGTAACATTTCATCTGTAATATCTATATTTCTATTTACAGGTCCCGGGTGCATAAGGAGTATATCTCTATTTCCAAGAGCTTCTTTCGTGATACAATAATCCTTACCGTATTCACCTAGTGACACGTAATAAGCTTGTGAATGACGTTCAAGTTGAGTTCTAAGACTCATAATTATATCAAGTTCATCTATCACTTCGTGTAGAAATTTTGCTTTTTTAAATGTATTGTTTTCAGGCATAAAGTGTTCAGGTGCTACCAAAACAGGTTCTATTCCAAATCTAGGAAGAAGCTCTAAGTTGCTACTTGCAACCCTTGAGCTTTTTATATCACCTACTATTGCCAACTTTTTCCCTTTTACTTGTCCATCAAAATGTTCTAAAATAGTGTATAAATCAAGTAATGCTTGGGTAGGGTGTGAGTTTTTACCGTCTCCTGCATTTATAATAGGGCAATCAACAAAATCAATCAAACTTTGCGGTAGTCCACACTCGCTATGTCTGATTACGATGGCATCTGGTTTCATTGCATTTAGGTTTGCAACCGTATCAAATATAGTCTCACCTTTTGAGCTTGAGCTTGTCCCCACATCAAGGTTTACCACATCTGCTCCAAGTCTTTTTGCAGCTATTTCAAAGGAACTTCTTGTTCTTGTGGAGTTTTCAAAGAATAGGGTAACTATAAGTTTACCTTTTAAAATCGTGTTAGACTGCAAATCGTTAAAAAGCTTTGCATCTTCGTAAAGTGCGATAATTTCATCATTTGTAAAATCTTTGGTTGTAATTAAATGTTGCATTTTGTACCTTTGATAAAAGTAATTCTTAAGTTGTTTATTGTATCATTTTAACACTTATAAAAAGGTACTTAGGTAATGAGTGCTAAGGTGCTGAGATTATAAAAAACTCAGTGCTCAGTACCTTAGTGCTTCTTAGCTCAATTAGGATAAAAAATGTTAGAAAATATAGACAAACAATATGTTATGCAGACCTATGCAAGAAATTACGTAAATTTCAAAAAAGGGGTAAATGCTACACTTTTTGATGATAAAAACAAGGATTATATAGACTTTACTAGCGGTATAGGTGTGGTGAGTGTAGGGCATGGAAATGCTAGAGTAGCGGATAAAATATGTGAGCAGGTGAGAAACATAACACATATTTCAAATCTATTTTTGATAGAGCCACAAGCTTTATTGGCAAAAAAGATAAATGAGCTTACCGGATATGATGTGGCTACTTTTTTTGCAAATAGCGGTGCAGAAGCAAATGAAGGTGCTATTAAAATAGCAAGAAAATACGGGCAAACTAAATTTGCAAATAAAAAATACAAAATAATCACCCTAGAACACTCTTTTCACGGTAGAACTATAACTACCGTAAAAGCTACGGGACAAGCGAAATTTCATAGTGATTTTTTTGCTCCTTACCCTGAAGGGTTTAGATTTGACCCAAGCTTGGAAGCTGTTTATAAGTCCATAGACGATGAAACGGTAGCCGTTATGATAGAGCTTATCCAAGGTGAGGGCGGTGTGAGTCCTTTCCCTAAAGAAGACATTCAAAAACTAGCAAAATATCTAAAAGAAAAAGAGATTTTGTTGATTGTGGATGAAGTTCAAACGGGTGTTTTTAGAAGCGGTGAGTTTTTGGCTTCAAATCTTTATGAAATAGAGCCTGATATTATTACACTTGCAAAAGGTTTGGGCGGTGGAGTACCTATCGGTGCAGTTTTAACAAAACACAAAGATTTATTAACCGCAGGTGACCATGGTAGTACCTTTGGCGGAAATTATCTTGTAACTACTGCTGCTTTAGAAGTTCTTGATATACTTGAAGATTATAAAAATAGCGGCTTTTTGGATGAGCATTTGATATATTTTGATATGAAATTAAAAGAACTGATGGGTAAATTTCCTGATATTATGTCAAATACTACGGGACTTGGACTAATGAGAGGTATCAAAATAAAAGATGACGAAACTCTGGGTAAGATTGTGTCAAGTGCTTTTAATAACGGTGTTTTGGTATTAAAAAGCGGAAGAAGTACACTAAGATTTTTGCCTCCTCTTACTATTTCAAAAGCAGAGATTGATTTAGGATTTGAAAGGCTGGAAAATGCGATTAAAAATATTTAGTTCTATTTTATTCCTTGGAGTAGGAATATATTCTTTTGCCGGTGAAGATACAAAGATTTTATCGGAAGATAGAGCTAGTATTTTTGATTTGAATGAACAAAAGGCTATAGAAGATAGTGCTAAACTATCAAAAGATTGGATAAACCCTATAACTTATACATACAGCAGTATGGAGTATAGGGATTCACAAAATCAAGATAGAACATCTGCCGTGACTATAAATCAACCTATTTTTAAAAGCGGTGGAATTTATAGGGCTATAAAATACGCTTCAAGTCTTAGAAACGCTACTTTGGCAGAGGTAGCAATAGCAAGAAAAACACTTATCAAAGATGCTACGACAACACTTTTTGAAATCCATAAAATAGAAGCACAAATCAAAAAACAAGAGTATCTAATAAAAAATAGTGAACTTGACGTGCAAAGAAAAAAAGAGCAAGTACTTAGCGGAGTTTTGGATGCTAGTTATCTTGACAATGCACTATTAGATTTGAATGCAAAAAAATTGTCTTTGGCTGATTTGGTATATAACAAAACGGCACTTATTAATAAGTTTGATACGTTGAGTGACGTGGATTATAAATCTTTAGAATTGCCTAAGTTGGAGTTAATAGGTCAAGAGGAGTTTATCTCAAACAATAAACTTATCCAAAAACAAGAGTCGGTCGCTGACAAAGATTATCAATATAGTGGGATGATACTTGCCAAATATTTACCTACCGTGAGTGCTGTGTATAACTACACAAAATATCATAACGATCATAAATCAAGTTCTCTAACGGCACTTGCAGGTACAGATACTCAGAAATACGGTTTTACCGTATCTATGCCTCTTGATATAAGGGTTTTGAACGATACGCAAAGTGCAAAAATAGAGTATATCAAATCTAAAACACAACTAAATATAGTAAAAGATGAAGAAAATAGCTTCTATAAAACAAAACTTGCAAGTATTAAAAGAGCTGAACAAAAACTAGATATTGCAAAAGAAGAACTTGCAACTTATACATCTTTGGTGCAACAAATGGAAGAGTTATCTATTGCAGGGCTTAAAACAGATTTGGATTTTCAGACTATGAAAAACTCCAAGGCTATCAAAGAGCTTGATTTGGATATATTTAACTATGAACTTCAAGTGGAACTATTAGAACTGTATGCAAGAATTTAGTAAATATTTTGAAGGTTGGCTTTACGGTGAGGATGGATACTACTCAAAGTATAAGGATATAGGAAAAAGCGGTGATTTTTTTACTGCGGTGAGTACTAGCTCATTTTTCGGCGGTAGTATAGCAAATAAGATAATAAAAGTAATAGAAAACGGTGAACTACCTAAAGATACGACGATAGTAGAGATAGGTGCTCATCATGGGTATCTTTTGAGTGATATTATACAGTTTATTTATACCCTAAAACCTGAACTTTTGGAGACTTTGAAGTTTGCCATAGTTGAGAGATTTGGTCATCTTCAAGATGCACAAAAGAGATATTTTAAAGAGTGTTTCGGTGATGTGATAAATCTTATACATTACGATGATATAAGCGATGTTAAGCTCTCAAGTGCATTTATAGTAGCAAATGAGATTTTTGATGCTTTTAGTTGTGAACTTGTATATACAAAAGATGGCGTAATCCAAAAAGCTTACGTGGATGAAGAACATAAGATAAACTTCAAAGATTGTGAAGATAGGGATATATTGGATTTTTGCCAAAAATACGGTGTTCAAAAGGGCGAGTATCCCCTTTTTTATAAGGAATTTGCACAAATTATGAGTGAAAATATCGGTAAATTTCACTTTTGTACTTTTGACTACGGTGATATATACACAAGAAATGATTATTCAGCTAGGATTTACTCAAAACATAAGGTTTTCCCTATATTTGAAGAGGGGTTAAATCTTGGCGAACTTTATCAAAAAAGCGATATTACCTATGATGTACCTTTTTCTTATCTTATTGATTGTTATAAAGATTTGGGGTGTAACGTTGAGTTTCGTACACAGCTTCAAGCACTCGTAGATTTTGGGATAATAGATTTATTGGAGATTTTGCAAAAAAACACAACGCAAGAACACTATTTAAAAGAACTTAATAAGGTAAAGTTACTGCTAGAGCCTACCGGAATGGGTGATAGGTTTAAAATGATTTATGTAAAGAGTTCTTTGAAATAGACTAAAAAATTGGCATTTAATTATTGTGTTAGCTTCTTTGATACTTTTTTTAGAAAAAAGTATCGTAAAAAATCGTGGCACGAGTTACTTTTTGAAGGATTTTTCTCATAAATTTATAAAATTGCAAAACTCACTGCGTTCAAACAGTTGCAATTTCTTAACTAAATTTTTTCCAAAAATCTATTTCTTCAAAAAGTAAAGTGCCACAAAGAGGAAGCGGTATCGCTAAAGCGATAAAAATGAATCCTGACTCTAGTTAGTATAAGTGATAATATGATATTAATTCTAAATTAGGTTATTGTTAGTTCTTATGTGTGTTTTTACATGATTTTTAATATATGTTATTTGTTTATTTTAAGGTTGTTTTTAATACAATAAAAGTTGAATTGATATTCATATAAAGGAAGTTAAATGGAAAATAACTTTGAAATGGCTTTAGGCAAAATATTGAATACAGACTTAGAAAAGTTTCAAGAACAAGTAAATAAAGTTAAAAAAATTAATGTTCGACAAACTATTGAAAAGTTAGAAGCTGAAGGGAAAACTGATAATACATTATACAAAAGTTTGTTAGCAATTAAAGATATTGATTTTGAAGAGTATCAAAAGTCACTAGATGTTGTCAAAAAGATGGGATTAGGACTTGATAAAAATGTAAATCAGGTATATGAACAAATGACTGAATCTGAAATATCTTTCAAGAAAACAATATTCATTAGTTATTCCCACAAAGATTTAAATTATTTAGATAGATTGAGAGTACATTTAAAACCTCTTGCAAAAAAAGGTTTAATTGAATTGTGGGATGATACTAAAATTAAACCTGGTGGTTTATGGAGACATGAAATAGCAACAGCTTTAGAAAACTCAACGATTGCAATTTTACTTATAAGTGCAGATTTTATTGCATCAGATTTTATTGTAGAAAATGAACTTCCACCACTATTGAACAAAGCAAACGAGAAAGGTATGACAATTTTATGTGTAATTTTAAAGCCATCAAGGTTTGAGAAAGAACCAAATTTATCTAAATTTCAAGCATTAAATCCTCCTTCTAAGCCTGTATTAAGTATGAGTGATTATGAACAAGAAGAATTATGGAATAATTTATCTAGTAAAATTGAAGAAATACTTTGAATATGTATATAAAATTAAATAGTTTTAAAATTACAAAAATGTTTTACTTCAAAATGGTAGTTAATATTATAATGGAAGCAAAATATTTAATAATCATCGCTTTAGCGATACAGTAGATGGTGCAATTTATAATTTTTGGATTAAAATTTATTAAGATTTTTGTGTTAAGAAAACTAAACTGTTTGAACGAAGTGAGTTTTTAGTTTTTAACAAAAATTGAAAATAAATTCCAAAAATTGTAACTCCTTGCACCGCTTTTTGGATACTTTTTCTAAAAAAGTATCGTAACGCAAAGCTTCCTTGAAAAAATCGTGGCATGAGTTTTTTTGAAAACAACAAAGCAATCTATTGACAAAATTAACCTATTAGGTTAAAATTATATATTACAACAAGGTAGTAAATGGAAAAAAGAGTAGCTCATTATAGTCTTGATAGTATAAAAAAGTTGATTGCCGATAATCAATATTTTATTACTCAAACAGCAAGAATTGACTACGTGAGCCTTGGATTTTGTGATGATGAGGTTTTGGATGTGATAAATCATTTGGAATCAAAAGATTTGTATAAATCTATGACATCTTATAATAATTCAACTATTTGGCAAGATGTTTATTATACAAAAGCCAAAAATGTAGATTTGTACATTAAACTTCAAATAACCCAAAATGCAATTATAATTTCTTTTAAGGAGAGAACATGACAAATTGTCCTATTTGTAACGGTCAAGTTGAATATACAACAAAACCCGTTAATTATAACTATAAAAATCATAATACAACAATAAGTCAATCAGGGCATTATTGTACACAATGCAAGGAAAGTTTTTTATCTCCTAAAGATTTAAAAGCTACAAAAAAAGAAATTACGGATTTTCAACGAAAGATTGATAATTTATTAACAACAGATGAACTTAAAAAAATTAGAAAAAAGTTTAATCTTACCCAAGAAGATGCAGCTATGATTTTTGGTGGCGGTATAAGAGCATTTCATAAATATGAAACAGCAGAAGCAACACAAAGTAAATCTTTGGATATTTTACTTAGGCTTATTGATACAAATAAAATATCAATAGATGACATAAAAAAAGTGGCGGTATAAATTGGTTATACCGCCAAAATAAAACTTCTATTCACTAGTCACTAAAGCAAGGTTATAAAACTCCAAAGCTTGTAAAATATCAAGAATTTTTACTACTCTATCATACGGCACGTCTTTGTCTATTCTAAGAATAGTCGGTTGAGTTTTGTCTTGTATCAATGCAAGTTCGTTTTTCAAAGACTCTACGGTGATTTTTGACCCTCTAAATGCAAGTTCGTTTTTACTAAGTTCTATAAAAATCTGATTTTGTTCCACTTTTGTGCTAGATTCAGTATTTGATGGAAGATTTAGCATCAATGCTAGTTCATCTTTTTTGAATACGGTACTTACTATAAAAAATATCAATAAAATAAATACTACGTCAACAAGTGGTGTAATATCAGGGGTGATAGGTTCTCTTCTTCTCATACTCTTTTTAAAACTTCTTCTTTCAATGCTATTTCGATACTATCTAACATACCTATGAAATAGTTGTATGCAATGTAATGTGGTATTGCAACTATAAGCCCTGCAACCGTAGTAATCAAAGCTACCGATATACCGCTTGAAAAGATAGTAGGGTCGCCAAGACCTGATACGCTTATGGCATCAAACGCCGATAAAATACCAAGAACAGTCCCAAGTAGTCCTAGCAATGGGGAAATAGTAGCTATTATTTTGATACTGTTTAGTCCAAATTCTAGTTTTTGTATTTTTGTACTTATTTTTGACTCTATATTTGTGATATTTGCACTTTGATTTGCTGTTTTGAGATTGTCTATTATCTCCAAAGTAGTTGCTAAAATATTTGATTTTGCGATGTATAAAACTATACTTTTCCAAAGTATAACGCTAAAACCTATTATGTTAAGAACAAGCAAAAAATATGCTATTGCTCCACCTCTTTCAATATACGCCAATAAATCCATAAATTTCTACCTTTTACCTTTTACTTTTTACCTATTCAAGGGTATAATTATACTATGAACCAAATTAAATTAAACACACCAATCCAAAAATCACATTTTTGTGATTTTGATTTTTATATCAAACGTGATGATCTTATCAATGAAGATTTTAGCGGTAACAAGGCTAGGAAATTTTATTACTATTTAGTTAATGATTTTCCAAAAGTAAAAAAACTAGTAAGTTACGGTTCAAACCAGTCAAATGCCATGTATTCGATGAGCGTTTTGGCGAAAATGAGAGGTTGGAAGTTTGAGTATTATTGTGACCATATTTCATCATATCTCAAAGAAAATCCAAGCGGTAATTATAAAGGGGCATTAGAAAACGGTGCAAGTATAGTAGATTTGCAAGGGTTACCAAGACCTATTTTGGAAACCAAAGATGATATTTTGTATATACCTGAAGGTGGTTATATACAAGAAGCGGAATTTGGAATCAAGCTTTTGGCAGATGAGATAAATGAGTGGATAAAGCTACAAAATGATAACAATTTCAAAATATTTTTACCAAGCGGAACGGGAACGACTGCACTTTTTTTGCAAAAATATTTGTCTTATCCCGTATATACATGTGCATGTGTAGGAGATGTGGATTATCTAAAACTTGAGTTTTTTGGGCTAGAAAATGATGAAAAGTTACATCCAAGGATACTAAAGACTACCAAAAAGTATCACTTTGGTAAACTTTATAAAAACCTATATCTACTTTGGCTTGAATTAAATAGTAAAACTATGATAGAATATGACCTACTTTATGACCCGATAGGTATAGAGACAATGATAAATAACCGTGATGAGTTTTGTGATTCAAAAGTTCTTTATATTCACCAAGGTGGCTTAAAGGGAAATATAACAATGCTAGAGAGATACAGACGAAAATATGGACATTAAAGAGGTTTTATGCTAAGAGTTTTATTAATTATTATACTTTTTTTAAGTGTTTTAAATGCCTCTACTAAGCAGTTGACGGTTCAACTTAATTGGAAATACCAATATGAATTTGCCGGATATATAGCCGCACTTGAAAAAGGCTTTTACAAAGAAGCAGGTATTGATGTTGTTTTGAAAGAGTATGATAATAACGTAGATGTTGTAGGTGATGTACTTTCAGGTGAAAGTGATATCGGTGTTTACGGTTCAAGTTTGGTTGAAATAGAAGCAAAAAATGATAATCTTGTTTTAATTGCTAATTATTTCAAACGTTCAGCCCTTGTTATAGTAGCAAAACAAGATATTTTAACACCCAATGATTTGATAGGCAAAAAAATTATGGCAGGTGGTTTTGAACTAGAAAATACGGCATTGGCTACATTATTTAAAAAGTTTGGTATTAATAAAAACGATTTTACCGTTGTTCCTCATACTTTTGGAGTAAATGAGTTTTTAAACGGTGAAGTGGATGCTATGACTGCATTCGTATCAAATCAACTCTATTTTTTACAACAAAAAAATGTAAACTACAATATTATAGACCCTAGTAACTACGGTGTTTTAGGTTTTGAACACAATTTATTCTCAAATAAAGATTTCGCATTACATAACCAAGATTTGGTTAGAAAGTTTGTTGATGCTACTAAGCAAGGTTGGGATTATGCTTTGGAAAATCCCCTTGAAATATCTGCTATTATCTACAATAAGTACTCAAAAGTAAAGCCTATAGACGCACTTTTGTTTGAAGCAAGTCAAATTAAAAAACTTATGATGCCCAATGTTTATGCAATAGGTTCAATCGATAATTTTTCTTTAGAAAAGTATGTTAGTGATTTGAAAAACGAGTCACTTATAGATAAAGATTTTAATGTAAAAAGTATTTTATTTAACTATATTAATGCTCAAAGTGATATTTTTACAGCTGAACAGCTAGAATATCTTAGTAACAAAAAAGAGATAACTATGTGTGTTGACCCGGATTGGATGCCTTATGAAAAAATAGAAAACGGGAAACATATCGGACTTGCAGCAGATTATTTTGAAATATTTAAATCAAAACTTAATATTCCTATCAATATGGTAGTTACAAATACGTGGGACGAGTCTTTGCAAAAAGCAAGAAATAGAGAGTGTGATATATTGTCGTTGGCGGTTAGTACCCCTGTAAGACGTGAATATATGAATTTCACAAAACCTTATATTTCGTATCCTCTTGTTATAGTCACGAAAATGGATAAACTCTTTGTAACCGATATAGAAAGCATAATAACAAAAGAAAAAATCGGTGTGGTAAAAGGGTATGCACCCTATGATATATATTCAAAAAAATTTCCTGACCATAAGCTAGTACAAGTAGATAATCTAAAAATAGGACTTGATATGGTTCGTAAAGGGGAGTTGTATGGATTTATTGATACATTACCGACCGTTGGATATGAAATACAAAGACATTATATAAGTGAACTTAAAATTGCCGGTAAATTTGAAGATATGTGGCAACTTGGTATAGCAGTAAGAAACGATGATGCTATGATGCTTGATATTTTTAATAGAGTCGTGGATTCTATATCTATTCAAGAGGCTAATGAAATAGCTAATAAATGGTTTGCCGTAATTTATGAGGAAAAAATAGATTTTGAAAATTTATGGGAGATTGTGGCTGTAGTAGCCGTGATTTTGTTGTTGATATTGTATAGACAAATGCAATTAAAACATCATAATGATGAGTTAAATAAAAAGCAAAAAGAACTAGAACTAGCAAAATTGGAGCTTGAAAAGTCTTTTAATGCTATACAAAAACTTATCGATTCTACGATGGAAGCAATTTTTATTTTTGATAGCGGTATTTGTAAAGATGTCAATGTTATTGCCGTAAATATGCTTGGATATGAATCAAAAGAGGAATTAATAGGCAGACAAATGATTGATTTTGTTGCCGAGCCTTACGTTGAAACCGTAAAACAATATTTCAAAGAATCTGTGGTGACTCCTTATGAAATAGAGATTTTGAAAAAAGATGGAACTACTTTTCCTGCACTTGTTCAAGGAAGATTTATAGAATTAGGCGGTAAACAAATTAGAATTTCAACTGCACTGGATTTATCCGAAATAAAACAAAGGGATAAGTTACTCTTTCAACAATCAAAAATGGCTTCAATGGGTGAAATGATAGGTAATATTGCCCATCAATGGAGACAGCCTTTGAGTGTTATAAGTACTATAGCAACAGGTTTGAAATTCCAGATTGAGTATGATAACTTTGATAAAAAAGAGGCAATGAATGATTTAGATGGATTGAATAATACAGTCCAATACCTGTCAAAAACTATTGATGATTTTAGAAATTTTTTCAAATCCAATAAATTTAAAACAGAGTTCAACCTCTCTGAAGCAATACAAAAAGATGTTAATTTATTGTCGGCTACATTTAAAAACAATTTTATAAGACTAGGGCTTGAACTTGATAATTCTTTGGAGATTAGCGGATATAGAAGTGAGCTTACTCAAGCTATTTTGAATATACTAAATAATGCAAAAGATGCGATTATGTACAATAACGTCAATGAAGATGACAGGGTAGTCTTGATACGTACTTACAAAAAACAAAATGTAGCAGTTATAGAAATAGCAGATAGCGGCGGCGGTATAAATGAACAGATAGTGGATAAAATTTTTGAGCCTTATTTTACTACAAAACATCAAAGTCAAGGGACTGGAATAGGGCTTTATATGACTTATGAAATAGTAGTAAAGAATTTCGGCGGTCATATAGGGGTCAAAAATAAAGAGTTTATTTACGAGAATAAACCTTATTTCGGGGCTATTTTTAGAATATTATTACCAATATCGGAAAATCAAAATGCTTGAATTTGAAATATATGATTTACTCAAATCTTATAATCTTAATACGCCTAGATATATTTCATTTGAATTGGATGAAGTTCCAAGTATAGATTTCTATCCCGTGGCTTTGAAGCTATCTTCTTCTAAAGTAGTACACAAAAGTGAATACGGTGCGGTACAGGTAAATATACAAAACAAAGATGATTTGATAAGAAACATAGAATTAATAAAATTAAATGTTGCTAGTAAAGGGGTGAAGCTTGATACCTGTGACAAATTTTTGGCTACGGAAATGGTCAAAGGGATAGAGCTTTTTGCCGGTATTATAGATGATGAGATATTCGGTAAAGTAATACTATTCGGTCGAGGAGGCGTAATGCTAGAACTTGACCGTGATGTGTGTTATATAAGACTTGAAGCAGATGAAAATGAGATAATAAACTCTATCAATTCAACCAAAATATCAAAGATTTTTAGAGGTTTTAGGGGTAAAAAGTATGATATAAATTTGATAATCGCTTTTATCAAAAATATTCAAAATTTCATACAAAAAAACGAGACTATAAAAGAGTGTGATTTTAATCCTGTTGTATTAAATGATGATGGTTTATTTATAGTTGATGCTAGAATAAAAAAAGATGATACACAAAAATCAATCATCGAAAATCAAAATCGTCATAGTTTTTTTGCAAACTCAAACGTAGCTATAATAGGGGCGAGTACAAACCCCTCTAAAGTTGGCTTTGCACTCGCAAAAAATATGAGCGGTTTTAGCGGTAATGTATTTCTAGTAAATAGTAGCGGCGGTAAGTTTGAAGGTCAAATACTTTATAAAGATATTGATGAAATATCAGATGATATAGATACCGCTTTTATTACCATACCTCAAAAATACGTGTTAGAATCCATAGAGAAATTAATATCGAAAAGTATAAAAAATATAGTCATAATAAGTGCAGGATTTAAAGAAGTAGGGGATTTTGAGAGTGAAGATAAGATTTTAAATCTTGCAAAAAAACATAATATCAATATCATAGGTCCAAATTGTCTTGGGTATTATGAAGGTAGCAAAAACTTAAACGGAACTTTTGCCACAAAAGATGTAAAAAACGGAGGGTTAGCACTTTTGGCAGGAAGCGGTGCGGTGCTTAGCTCGTTGATGGATAAGGCAAGTTTGTGTGATATAGGATTTAGTCATATCGTATCTTTGGGTAATATGATAGATTTATCCTACGGTGAGTTGATAACTATGCTTGAAAATGAAAATGAATGTAAAGCAATTTCACTTTATATTGAGGGTATTAAAAACCCAACGCTTTTTATAGAAGCTATCAAAAAATCATCAAAACCTATTTATCTGTACAAAACAGGTCAGAGTGAAGCCGGTAAAAAAGCTGCATTTTCCCACACTGGAAATTTGGCGGGAAACTATGAGTTGTTTTGCGGGATAATGAAAAGTCTAGGTGTAAATATGGTAGATAATATAGAGGCACTTATTTATAAACCTCTACGTAAAGCAGACAATATAGCAATCCTTACCAATGCAGGAGGACCTGCTACCGTATTAGCTGATTTGATAGTTAAAAAAGGTAAAACGCTTTATGAATTATCCAATGATGATATAAAAGCACTTGATGAGGTATTGCCTTTTAACTGGTCAAAAAACAATCCAGTGGATATTATCGGTGATGCAACATCAGCTAGATATGAGAGTGCTTTGAATGTGATGATGCAAAATGATAAAATAGATTTGATATATGTTATTTTAACTCCGCAATATATGACTGATATAAAAGAGATAGCAATACTTATCTCACAATTCAAATCCTCTAAGATTGTTCCTATATTTTTAGGCGGTGGACTTATTCAAGATGCACTGAAAGTTTTTAGGGTAAATAAAACTCTTTACTTTACGAGTTTGGATGAAAGTGTTTGTTTTCTTTAATAATTCCTATGATATAATATTTGTTAATGAAAAAGAATAATATTATACTAATCGGATTTATGGGTGTCGGTAAAGGCACTATAGCTAGAGCTATTGTTAAAAGTCAAGGTATATTTGCCGTTGATACTGATGATTTGATAGAATCAATGGAAAATACAAAGATTAAAAAGATATTTGACAAAGAGGGTGAGCCTTATTTTAGAGAGTTGGAGCAAAAGTGTGCCGACTGGATAGAAGTAAATGTCGATAATACCCTTATCTCTACGGGTGGTGGATTTTTTATGCGTCCAAATATCAAAAATTTGGGTCATATCGTTTATCTGAAATCTTCTTTTGATGGTATCTTAAAGCGTATCAAAAAGTCACCTAACGCTGCAAGTAAACTAAAAAAAAGACCGCTTCTAAAAGATATGAAAAAAGCAAAAGAGCTTTATGCCAAAAGAGTACCGCAGTATGAAGCAATCGCTGATTTAGTCGTAGATGTGGAAAATAAATCACTCAAAGAGATAGTTCAGTTTATTAAAGAATCATTACCACAAGTTTTAAAGTAATAGGAAAATTTATGAAAATTATAGATACTAAAAGTCCAAATTTTGCATCTGAATTTGAGACGATTTTGGCAAGAGCAAAATGTGATATAAAAAACGTTACCGCTATAGTAAGTGGTATAATAGATGAGATAGTTACCGATAAAAATGAGGCTTTATTTAGACATATAGCTAAATTTGACGGTTGGACTCCGGTAAACAATAGTGATTTGGAAATATCTACCGATGATATGAAAAAAGCTTATGATAATCTTGAAGAGAATTTAAGAAAATCTTTGCACCTTGCATACGATAGAATAGAGTCTTTTCACCAAAAACAACTTCCAAAAAGCTGGATAGATTTCGAGCCAAACGGGACAATACTCGGTCAAAAGGTAACTCCCGTGGACAGTGCAGGACTTTATATCCCAGGTGGGAAAGCCGCATATCCTAGTAGTTTACTTATGAATGCAATTCCGGCACTTGTAGCAGGTGTAAAAGAGATAGTAGTATGTACTCCAACTCCACACAACGAACCAAATGAGCTTTTACTAGCTGCTTGTCACCTTTGTAAAGTCTCTAAAGTCTTTAAAGTAGGGGGTGCTAGTGCGATAGCTGCTATGGCATACGGTACTCAAAATATCCCTAAAGTAGATGTTATCACGGGGCCTGGAAATATTTTCGTAGCAACTGCAAAAAAACTAGTGTTCGGTGAAGTAAATATAGATATGATAGCAGGACCTAGTGAAATAGGAATTTTAGCAGATAGCAGTGCAAAACCGAAATATTTAGCTATTGATTTACTGTCTCAAGCAGAACATGATGAAATGGCAAGTTCTATACTTATCACTACTTGTTCGGAAGTTGCAAATCAAACTTCTATAGAGGTTGATAACTACCTAAAAGTGTTAAGTAGAACTGATATAGCAACAAAATCCATAAATGAAAGAGGCGCTATTATAGTTGCATCTGATATGGATGAAGCGGTAAAACTGATGAATCAAATAGCTCCTGAACACTTAGAAGTTATGACTAAAAACCCTTTTGAGTTATTGCCTTTTATCAAACATGCAGGGGCTATTTTCTTAGGTGAAAATACCCCTGAACCGATAGGTGACTATCTAGCCGGTCCAAATCATACTTTACCTACGGGAAGTACGGCTAAATTTTATAGCCCTTTGAACGTGGAGCATTTTATGAAAAAAAGTTCTATTATTAGCTTTAGTCATAAAGCAATACAAGAGGTTGGAAACGAGTGTGCATTACTAGCACACACGGAAGGGCTTACGGCTCATGAAGAGTCGGTTAGAGTAAGATTGAAATAAAAGGTTAAAATATGAATAAATACGAAGCACTATTTGAAGATGAAAACGATATTTTCGGTGGAACTCCAAGAAGTAAATTTTGGGATATAGCAAGACAAGCAAATGATGAGCTAGTCCAAGATGCTTTTGATGAGATATTTGCTAAATTTGCGGCAATGGAAGTTATTTTGGCTAAACACTATGACGATGAGACTTTGGAAAAAATGATAAGATCTCATGTATTAAGTGGAAGCGGTGAGTTGGAAGATCACAAAAAGAGTTTATACATAGCATTTACGGGTGATATTGTTTGTAGGTTAGATAGCTAGAAAGTTGCTGAGTGACTGAGGTGCTGAGGTACTAAGATAAAATTCTTACAACTCATAACCTAAGTAGCTCAGTACCTTAGTACCTAAGGAAAAGAATGGAAGATTTATTAAAAGTTAAAGCAAAAATAAAAGAGTTTACAGCCGAGTGTAATCACAAAAAAAGTTTAGAACTTCTTGAATTATTACCTACGGGGAAGATGCTTAGAAGTAAACTTATACTCAAAATTGCAGGTGTAAACGAGGAGTCGATACAGCTTTGTGCAGTGGTAGAGATGATACATGCTGCATCTTTACTTCACGATGATGTTATAGATGATGCCTTGACACGTAGGGGTAAACCATCTATTAATGCAATGTATGACAATAAAACTTCCATAATGTTCGGTGATATTTTATACTCTATAGCGTTTACGAAGCTTACTTTTATGAATCCAAAAATAGCTTATAATGTCTCAAATGCAGTTACACTTCTTAGTATCGGTGAGATGATAGATGTAGATTTAGGTGAGAGTTTTAATACCGACTATGATGTCTATCTTGATATGATTTATAAAAAAACAGGTTCATTAATACAAGCAAGTGCAGCAAGTGCCGCAATACTGGCAGGACTTGAAGAGTCTAAATATGCAACTTACGGCAGAAATCTAGGAATTGCTTTTCAAATGGTTGATGATATCTTGGATATTACGGCTGATGAAGAAACACTAGGTAAACCTGCAATGGCTGATTTTAAAGAGGGTAAGGTAACGATACCTTATTTAAAACTTTATGAAGAGCTAGACGAAAGCGGTAAAGAGAGACTAAAATCACTTTACAAAAAAGATTTAAACGAAGACGAAATAGCTTGGCTTAAAAATAGTTTTGCCACTACTAATGCTTTGAAATCATCTATAGAATTGACGCAAAAACTCGGTTTTGAAGCTATAGAAGCCATCAAAGATGAGAGTAATTTAGCTTTGATTGATATTATGCAACAAATGTGTAACAGGAAATTTTAATGCACTATTTAATCGTGAGTTTTACACATAAAAATACGGAAATTGCATTAAGGGAAAAACTAGCTTTTAATAGTGATTTGGAAAAAGAGAGCTTTTTAAAAAAAGTAGTTGATTGTATGTATATCAACGAAGCCGTCGTATTATCAACCTGTAATAGGGTTGAAGTTATAGCTTCCGTTAGAGATACTTTAAAAGCACGTGGAACTATTTTGGATGCATTTTGTAAAAAAAGTGCATTTTATTGTGACGAGTTGGCTAAAGTAGCAGATATTTACGAGGATGAAAATGCAATCTTTCACCTTTTTAGTGTTGCATCATCGATAGATAGCCTTGTAGTCGGCGAAACGCAGATAGTAGGACAGTTGAAAGATGCTTATAAATTTGCCCTTGAAAAGGGGTATTGTGCTACCAAACTTTCACGTGCTATTAACTACTCTTTCAAATGTGCAGGAGCTGTGCGAAATGAAACTACTCTTGGAAGCGGAAGCGTATCGGTAGCCTCTACGGCAGTAGCTAAAGCAAAACAGATATTTCAAAATATAAGCGGTATCAAGGCGGTAGTCGTAGGTGCAGGAGAGATGAGTGAACTTTGTGCAAGACACCTTTTAAAAAACAATTTCGGTGTTATACTTGTAAGTCGTGATGTGAAAAAAGCCTCTATATTGGCCGAAACCATAGGTGGTGATATTGAAGTAAGAGCTTATAGTGATTTGAAAGCCACACTTAATTCCGTACCCCTTTTATTTACGGCTACGTCAGCTCCTTATCCTATTATAAAAATGGATATGATAGAGTATTGTGAATTTGAAAGATTTTGGTTTGATATAGCAATACCTAGAGATATTGAAGAGTTTGAGTTTGACGGTGTTACGGTGTATAGCGTAGATGACCTCAAAGAGATAGTAGATGAGAATATGGCAGAACGTGCCAGAAAGGCAAAACAAGCCTATAAAATAGTTAAAAATATGACATCAAGCTATTTCAAGTGGTTGAATACGTTGGGTGTAGAGCCTTTGATAAAAGCTATGTATGAAAAAGGTGAAGTTATAATATCCAAAAAAGTTGATGAAGCTATAAAAAAAGGTTTTGTTGATAAAGAGCAAAAAGATAATATTCATAAGCTTTGTCATAGTATTATTTCAAATTATCTTTTTGATGCGAGTAAAGAGCTTAGAAATATATCTTCTGAACAAAACGGAGATATGATTTTTGAAACTATGCAAAAAATGTTTAATTTGAAACTTGATACAAAAGATGAAGATACTAATTATAAATGTATAAAAAGTGACTGAGTGACTGAGTGACTGAGTGACTAAGATAATATTCTTGCTTAGTTTCTCAGTTTCTTAGTTTCTCGGTTTCTTTAAAAAAAGGAATGATTTAATGAAATTTAGCAGAATGTTTATACCGACTACAAAAGAGACGCCAAAAGATGCATCATTGCCAAGTCATCAGTATTTAGTACGTGGTGGATTTGTTAATCAAGTGGGTGCAGGGATATATAATTTTATGCCACTTGGTAAAATAGTATTAGAAAAGATAAGAAACCTTGTAAAAAGTGAACTTGACCATGCAGGATGTAACGAAGTTCAACTTGGGTTTGTAACACCGATAGAGTTATGGGAACAAAGTGGACGTGCCTCAAAAATGGGCTTAGAGATGCTTAGAATCAAAGATAGAAAAGGGGGTAATTTCGTACTTAGCCCTACAAACGAAGAGGCTATGGTAGAGCTTGTAAAAAACAGAGTTACAAGTTACAAAGATTTACCTTTGAATCTATACCAAATAAATACGAAATTTAGAGATGAGGGAAGACCTAGATTTGGGCTTCTTAGAGGTAGAGAGTTTTTGATGAAAGACGGATATTCTTTTCATGAGAGTGAAGAAGATATGATAAGAGAATTTCATCTTATGGAAGAAACCTATAAAAAAATATTTACAAGACTCGGACTTGATTTTAGGGTAGTTAAAGCAGATAGCGGTGCAATAGGCGGAAGCGGAAGTAAAGAGTTTCACGTACTTGCAAACAGCGGTGAAGATACCCTTGTAGTTTGTAAAAACTGTGATTATGCTGCAAATATTGAAGCAGCTTCTCGAAAACCTAAAGAGGTAAAAGTTAAAAGGGAAAAGACAAAAGAGAAGGTCTTGACTCCTGATGTGACATCTATAGAAGATGTGGCTAAGTTTTTGGATGTTGAGCCTAGTCAAACTATAAAAGCTGTTATTAAAAAAGCTATTTATGAAGATACGCAAAAGGTAGTAGTGTTTTTCGTAAGAGGAGATGATGAGCTTGAAGAGACAAAAGCTTCAAATGCCGTGGACGCCCTTGAGCTTATAGATGCTAGTGAAGAAGATATTAAAGCATCAGGTCTTGTTGCCGGATATGTCGGGCTATTTGATTTACCAAGAGATGTGCTTTTTGTTATAGATAATGAACTTAAAGATGAAGATAATCTTATATGCGGAGCAAATGAGGAAAACTACCATTTAACAGGGATTAGTTTAAAAGATGTTGCAAATGCAAAATATGATGATTTGATAGTTGTTCAAGTAGGTGATAAATGTACTTGTTGCGGTGGTGAATTAACCCATACAAAAGGGATAGAAGTAGGGCATATTTTCCAATTAGGTACTAAATATTCGGCATCTATGAATGCAAATTTCCTAGATAGAAACGGCAAAGCTCAACCTTTTATAATGGGAACTTACGGTATAGGAGTAAGTAGGCTTATATCTGCCGTGATAGAACAACACCATGATGATAAGGGGATGATTTGGACGAAAGAGACAGCCCCTTTTACGGTAGATATTATCGTAAGTAATGCTAAAAACGAAGAAGAGATGAATTTCGCAAATCATCTATATGACGCATTACATAAGTTTAAAATCGAGACTATACTCGATGATAGAATAGATGCAAGATACGGTTTTAAAATGGGGGATTTTGAACTTATAGGTTTCCCTTACGGTGTAATTGTAGGTAAGAAGTTAGCCGATGGAATAGTAGAAATCGTAGATAGAAAAACATTGGAAAAAATTGAAGTGCAAAAACATGAAGTAGTTGCTAAACTTATGGAGCTTATAGGGTAATGTTTTTAATATATTTTTTAATTTATCTGTTTTTAGAGGTTATGATTACTACGTCTATTGCCGGTAGTATAGGAGGGCTTTGGACTTTTTTCGAGATTATAGCCAGTGCCGTTCTTGGGGTAATGATATTTAAAAATTTCAATATCTCTATTGCAGAAAATTTACAAAAAGTTTCCCGTGGGCAAATGGGGCAAGATGAGTTTATGAAACTTAATATTGCTTCACTATTGGGTGCTATTTTACTTATAATACCTGGGTTTTTTACAGATATTATAGGTTTGCTTTTGCAGTTAAATATTATTGCTAAATTGGTTTTTAGTAAATTTATAGTAAAAGGTAATTCTAGTTTTTATTCACAAACACAAACAAAAAAAGGAGAAGACAATGTCATCGACGTTGAAATTATTGAGCATCACGACTCTATTAGCAAGTAGTCTGTTTGCAAACGCAAACGTAGATAAAATAGTTACAGATTTTCAAACAAAAAGGATAAAAGCAAACCCTCAAGTCAAACTTGATAATTTATCTATTTTCGTTAAAAAAGAGTTAACTAACGGTTGGTATGGATATGTTTTTAATATCAAAGCAAATGTAAACGGTCAAGATATAGAGGCAAAAGACGTAATTTTTAGTGACGGTAAAATGATAACTCCCGAACTACTTGATATTAACAACGGAAGAAGCTTCAAAGATGTACTAACTCCTAATATAACAAGTGAATATTATAACGATAAACATCTAATTTCAGGAAATAAAAATGCTAAAAATAAGGTAGTTATATTTAGTGACCCACTTTGTGCATTTTGTATAGATTACATACCTGAAGTACTAAAAAAAGCAGAAAAAAACAAAGATATAGCAGTGTATTATTACCATTTTCCACTTCTTAGAATCCACCCGGCAGCAGATGTAGTAACTCGTGCTATGATTGTTGCAAAAAACAAAGGTGTAAAAGAGGTAGAGAAAAAGATTTATGAAGCAAATTTATTAAATGAGATTTCTACAAAAGAGCCTGATGAAAACGTAATATTAAAAGCCGTAAATAAAGTGCTTAAAACATCTATAACAATGGCTGATATAGAAGATAAAAAAGTTCTTGCAGAGGCTGATAAAGATATAGCGATGTCTGAAAATATGATGGTTCAAGGTACTCCTACACTTTATGTAAACGGTCAGATGGATAGAACAAGACAACTTTTTGAAGGGTTATAATGGATAAATTGGTAATAACGACAAGGGCTAGTGCATTGGCACTTTGGCAAGCGTATTTTGTAAGAGATGAGATTAAAAAACACTATCCTTCTATGCAAATTGAACTCCTTGAAATCACAAGTAAAGGGGACAAGATACTTGATAGACCTTTGGCACTGATAGGCGGCAAAGGGCATTTTACAAAAGAGCTTGAAGATGAAATGCTAAGCGGTAACGCACATTTGGCGGTACATAGCCTAAAAGACGTACCGTCATTTATCCCTGAAGGGTTAGAACTTGTCGCTATTACAAAAAGAGCAGATCAAAGCGATATATTTTTATCACACAAATACAAATCTCTTGATGAGCTTCCAAGCGGTGCTGTAGTAGGTACTACGAGTCTAAGAAGAAGGATGCAACTTCTATCCACAAGACCTGATTTGAAAGTAAAAGATTTAAGAGGAAACGTAAATACAAGACTTAGAAAGCTTAGTGAGGGTGAATATGACGCTATTATTTTGGCATATATAGGACTTGCTAGACTTGATTTGATAAAAGACGTACCGTACTCTCAAAAACTTCCCCTTGATATGATGATACCACCTATGGGACAAGCAAGTCTTGGTATAGAGATAGTATCAAATAATCCAAAGCTTAGAGAAATAGCAGCTATTTTGAATGATGAAGATAGTTTTTTATGTGCTAAATTGGAAAGGGATTTCGTATCCGTTATAGGTGCAGGGTGTTCTGCTCCTGTTGCCGTTAATGCAACTATAGACGGCGATAGAGTAAATATAGTGAGTATGATAGGTTTTAGTGATGGTACGAATATCTTAAAACACTCCATAAATAGTGCAAGAAAAGATTGTATAGATTTAGGTACGCAACTTGCAAATGAGATGATAAAAATGGGTGCTTTAGAGCTTTTACAAAAAGCAGAAAGTGTATCTTTCAAAGACACCAGACCTGATAGGATGTAATTGTTATGAAAAAATTTGTTTTATCTTTTGTGTTATTTATTGGGGTGACAACGCTAGTTGCAGATAACAACACGACTCTTGATGAATTTGAAACGGAATTTGAGAATTCTTATGTGGAGATTTATGACCCATTTAGCGGATATAATAAAGCTATGACATCGTTTAACGATTCTTTTTATAGAAATATTGCATTTCCGGTAGCAAGAGGGTATAAAAATGTCGTTCCAAAACCTGCAAGAACGGGTATTTCAAATTTCTTTGATAACCTTTTTTACCCTATAAGATTGGTAAATAATCTGTTACAGTTTAAATTCAAGAACTCTTTGGATGAAACAAATAGATTTTTGTTAAATTCTACATTCGGTCTTTTGGGATTTATTGATGTGGCACAAGATAAATTTAATATAGAACCAAAAAACGAAGATTTGGGGCAGACTCTTGGATATTGGGGAATAGGTAGCGGTCCACATATAGTTTTACCGATACTCGGTTCTTCGAATCTAAGAGATGTTGTAGGTCTTGTGGGTGATTCTTATGCAAATCCTATAGCAGCAAATAGTTATGAAGAGATTAGAATAACGGACGATGCTATGGAATCTGTGGGACTAAAATTATTTCAAACAACCAATGACTTATCCCATAATCCTGATATTTACGATATTGCAACAAAAGATAGTATAAATTTATATATTTTACTAAGAGATTCTTATGAACAAAGAAGAAATAAACTTATAAAGGAATAATTAAATGAGATTGATTTTTGCTCTATTTTTGACGTTTGGCTTTTTATTTGCATTACCTGAAAATAAGATAGAAAGTGATATGAAAGTTAGGCTAAATAACGTTGAAGCGGTACTAAAAGATAAAGCTTTGACGAAAGAAGATAAAAGAAAAAAACTTTTTAATATGCTTGATGATATTTTTGATTTTGAGATTATGGCTAAGATTTCGTTGGGAAGACCTTACAATACCCTTTCAAAAGCACAGCAAGATGAGTTTGTAAAAAACTTTGTAGTGAAACTAAAAAATTCTTATCTTGACAAAATAGATTTATACAACGGTCAAAAACTTCAAGTAGATAGTTTGACTAAAGTTAAAGATGATAGAATAAATCTTAATACGCAAATTAACGGTCAAAACGAAAAGTATGATATTATCTATAAATTTTATCCAAAAGATAAAGAGTGGCTTATATATGATATAGATATTATCGGTGTTAGTATCGTTCAAACTTACAGAAAACAATTCGGCGAATTTTTGGCTACAAAAAGTGTAAATGAGCTATTAGAAAGTCTAAAATAAAACCATGAAAAACTTCTATAAATATACCGTTTTTAAATTTCCCGTTTTAACGATAATTTTATCGGCTATATTTATAGTTTTTATATCCTCTTACTCTTCCAAACTTGAAATAGACGCATCTTCTCAAACTTTGCTTTTGGAAAATGACGATGATTTGAATTATTTTAGAGAGGTTAGCAAAAAGTTCGGAACAAGCGACATCATAATGATGACTTTCAAACCAAACTATGATTTGCTAGATGATAGAAGCCTACAACAAATAGATGATATAACAAAAGAGATAGAACAACTTCCATTAGTAAAAAACGTAACAAATATCTTAAATGTTCCACTTTTTGAAAGTCCCGTTATGGAACTTGCCGATTTGGTAAATGATGTACGTACCCTTAAAACTCCTGATATTGATAAAAATCTTGTAAGAGAGGAGTTTAAAAATAGCCCTATTTACAAAGGTGCATTGGTAAGTAAGGATTTGAGTACCACGGCACTTATAATAAATCTTAAAAAAGATGAAAAATATCTTGAAATATTAAATAGTAGAAATGAGCTTCTTTTTAAAGAAAATAGAACAAAAGAAGAAGATATAAAGTTAGCCCAAATAGAAAAAGAGTTTAAAGAGCATAGGGATGAAGTAAGGGAAAAAGAAGCGAAGAATATCCAAGATTTGAGAGATATAATCTCCAAATACGAAAATGACTCTCAGATTTTTATAGGCGGTGCTAGTATGATTGCTAGTGACGTTATAGGATTTATCAAAAACGATTTGGCTGTTTACGGTATAGGTTTGGTTCTTATTTTTATAGTTGTGTTATGGATTATATTTAGAGAAGTGAGATGGATAATACTCCCTCTTGGTATGTGTTTGATAGCCGTAGTGGTAAGTACCGGATTGCTTGGTTATTTTGGATGGGAAGTGACTGTACTATCTTCAAATTTTATAGCGTTGCAGTTGATACTTACTATTTCTATAGTTTTACATTTGGTTGTAAGATATAGGGAGTTGGTACTAAAATATCCGATTGCTAGTCAATATAAGCTTTTGATGAATACAATGTTGTCAAAACTCAATCCATCCGTGTTTGCCGTTTTAACTACTATGGTCGGTTTTGCATCTTTGGTATTATCGAATATTAAGCCCGTAATAGATTTGGGTTGGATGATAAGTAGTTCTATTTTGGTATCTTTGGTATTGTCTTTTATACTATTTCCTGCAGTTATGTTGCTTTTTGGTAGGTCCAAACCCAATACTACCTTTGAAGAGCATTTTACCCTTACAAAACATTGTGCATTGATAGTTATGAGTTATCCTAGATATATTTATGCTACCGTGGTTTTTATAGCTATCGTATCTTTTGTCGGTATCTCTAAAGTGGATGTTGAAAATAGTTTTATTAACTATTTCAAAAAATCTACCGATATTTATCAAGGTATGGAAGTTATTGATAGGGATTTGGGCGGTACTACCCCTCTTGATGTTATTATCAAATTCAAAGATTTACCAAAACCTCAAGAAACAGTACAAATAGAAGATGAATTTAGTGAATTTGAAGATGAGTTTGCAAGTAGCGGTGATGAGGAACAATACTGGTTTACCCCTGAAAAAATGGAACTTCTGATGAAAGTTCATAATTACTTAGAGGGTATTTCCCATATAGGTAGTGTCCAATCCTTTGCTACGATGCTAAAAGTAGGGCGTACGTTGAATAACGGGAATGACTTAGATAGCCTTAAACTGGCACTTATTTATACAAAGTTGCCTTCACAATATAGGGATGTGATAGTAACTCCTTATATAAATATCGAAGAAAACGAGGTAAGGTTTTTTACACGGGTTATTGACTCTGACGATACTCTTAAAAGAGATAAACTTATCAAGCAGATGTATGAAGATTTGGCACACATTATACCTGCAGAAACTGCTGAATTTAGGGTTTCTAATCTAATGGTTTTATATAACAATATGCTTCAATCTTTGTTTGATTCACAGATTAAAACCATAGGATTTGTTATAGGTGTGATATTTTTGATGTTTATTTTCCTATTTAGAAATTTTACGGTGGCATTTATAGCAATTTTCGTAAATGTCGTACCTATAGGTATCGTATTTGCTATTATGGGAATTTTCAATATCCCTCTTGATATTATGACTATCACCATAGCGGCTATTTCCATCGGTATAGGTGTTGATGATACCATACATTATATCCATAGGTTTAAAGAAGAGCTGAAAATCGACCATGATTATACACAAGCTATGATACGCTCCCATAGAAGTATAGGGTTTGCCATGTATTATACTACCGTTGTGGTGGTAGCAGGTTTTTCTATTTTGGTGTTGTCTAACCTAGTACCGACTATCTATTTTGGATTATTGACCGTTCTTGTAATGGCAACAATGCTAACATCAGCTTTGATATTGCTTCCAAGAATGTTGATTTCTTTGAAACCTTACGGACAAAAATACACACACTAAAAAATTTTTAATTAAAAAGATAATTTTTTATATTTTTCTAAGTTATTTTATACTAATGTATCGTTATGAATACATTAATTAAAATTAGAACTTTTATAGACTCTATTTCAAAGGGTTTGGGTTATGTGAGTGCTTTTTTGGTTGTGGCACTTGCTTTGTTGATACTTTTTAACGTGGTATCAAGGTATGCTTTTAGCTCGTCTGCTATTTATATGCAAGAGTTGGAATGGCATTTATTTTCTATTATTTTTATGTTGGGACTTGGTTATACTCTTTATCATGATGGTCATGTGAGGGTTGATATACTATATGAAAAATTTAGTCCTACTCTTCAATCAATCATCAATATTATAGGTGTTTTGATATTTTTAATCCCTTTAAGTATAGTTATCATATACACTTCAATAGAGCCTGTTATATATGCTTACGATATAAATGAAGGTAGCCCTGACCCTGGAGGATTGCCATATAGATTTATTATCAAATCCCTTATTCCTTTGGCATTTTGTTTTCTTATATTGTCTTCGGTGAGCTTTGTTATAAAAAATATCGAAGTGATAGCACTTAATAAAAAACAAAAACACAAAAAAGAGGATATGCTATGATAGGTATTGCACTTTTTATTGTAGCTATGTTGCTACTCTTTTTTGGTTTCCCTGTGGCATTTACCTTTGGTGGGGTCGCTTTGATATTCGGTCTTTTTATAGATGGACTTGATATGTTTTCTATGATGAGTTTCCGTATTACTTCTATTATGACAAATACTACTTTGATAGCTATACCGATGTTTATTTTTATGGGTATAGTCCTTGAAAAAGCTGGACTAGCAAACAAGCTTTTAGTTTCTATGGGGTCTTTGTTTGGAAGACTTAGGGGTGGACTTGCATTATCTACTATTTTGGTAGGTATGCTTCTTGCGGCAACGACCGGTGTGGTTGGAGCTAGTGTGGTGGCTATGGGGATTATATCATTGCCTGTTATGCTTAAATACAATTACGACAAAGCATTTGCTTGTGGTGTAGTATGTACTAGCGGTACTTTGGGGCAGATTATCCCACCTTCTATTATATTGATTATTTTGGGTGATGTTATGCAAGTACCTGTTGGTGACCTTTTCAAAGCTGCAATAGTACCCGGTGTAATGCTTGTGTTAGCATATTTGGCTTATATAGTGGTATTTGCAATGATAAAAGGTGAGAAAGCACCTAGTATAGGTGACAAGCCTACAAAAGCACAAGTAATAGAGGCTTTAAAAGCAGTAATTCCGCCTATGGCACTTATTTTATTCGTATTGGGGTCAATTTTTGCAGGTATTGCAACACCTACGGAGTCTTCATCTATAGGTGCCGTTGGTGCTGTTATGTTAGCTTTGATGTACAAAAAGCTGACGCTAGATATAATAAAAGGGGCAGCCCTACAAACAGTAAAAATCACATCTATGGTATTTGCTATCCTTATAGGAGCAACTGCTTTTAGTATGGTGTTTACATATACCGGCGGAGATATGATAGTAGAAGAATTTATGACTGCTCTTCCTGCAGGTGAATACGGCTTTTTGATAGCTAGTATGTTGATTGTTTTTTTCCTTGGGTTTTTCTTGGATTTTGTGGAGATTTGTTTTATCGTAGTTCCTATTTTGGGTGCTATAGCTTTGAACCTTGGGGTTGATCCGGTTTGGTTTGCCATACTTATAGCCGTCAATCTTCAAACATCATTTCTTACACCTCCATTTGGGTTTAGTTTGTTTTATCTCAAAGGGGTAGTGCCTGATGGTGTAAGAACCGTTGATATTTATAAAGGGGTAGTTCCTTTTATCGTGATACAACTTTTGATTTTAGGGATAGTATTGGCGTTTCCTAATATTTTGATAGGGTAATATATTTTAAAAGGAGAATAGATGCAAAGACGTGATTTTATTAAAAAAGGTGCATTGGTAGCAAGTGCCGGTGCTTTGACGTTTCCAAATATCGTAACGGCTGCCGATAAGGCAAAATACAACTGGAAAATAGCCCTTACTTGGCCGCAAAATATGCCTATATTCGTAGATAGTGCAAACAATTTTGCAAAAAACGTAGAAGCAATGAGCGGTGGAGCTATCACGGTAAGAGTTGATGCGGCTGAAAAACATAAATCACCGTTAAACGTATTTGATTTGGTACGTGGCGGTCAATATGAGATGGCTCATACGGCAAGTTATTATTGGAAAGGTAAAGAGCCTTCTACGGTGTTTTTTACCTCTGTTCCTTTCGGTATGACGGCACAAGAGCAAAACGGATGGTTTTATTTCGGTGGCGGAATGCAGCTTATGGATGAGGTTTATTCTAAACACGGGCTTTATTCTTTTAACGGCGGAAATACTACCAATCAAATGGGTGGATGGTTTAAAAAAGAGATAAAAAGCGTAAATGATCTAAAAGGTCTAAAAATGAGAATCCCTGGGTTTGCAGGTGAAGTTCTTGCACGTGTTGGAGCAAGTCCCGTAAATATAGCTCCTGGTGAACTTTATACGGCATTAGAGAGGGGTACTATAGACGCCTTAGAGTGGGTTGGACCTGCACTTGATATAAAAATGGGATTCCAAAAAATAGCACCTTATTATTACACTGGATGGCATGAACCTGCAAGTGAAATGCAGTTTTTGGTAAATAGAAAGAAATTTGACACACTACCTAAAGAGCTTCAAGAGATAATGAAATCGGCGATGCTCAGCTCATCTTTTATGATGCTTTCTCAATCACAACATGAAAATGCTTTGATGTGGGATAGTATGAAAAAAGAGTATCCGAATATCCAAATCAAAACATTCCCAAAAGAGGTAATCACAGCTCTTAAAAAAGCTACACAAGAGGCTTATGAGGAAGAGAGCAAAAAAGATGCAATGTTTAAAAAAGTATATGAAAGTCAAAAGGCATATATGGCAAAAACAAGAGAGTGGACGAAAATATCCGATCTCGCATATTTGAATAGTTTGAATTAGTGAATCGTAAGTCGTGAGTCGTAACCGGTATCACGACTTACGATTTACGGCTAAGCGTATTTAACTAACTTATAATAAAAAATCCATTAAATTATATTATTGATACAAAAAATATACGGAAAAATAACTAATACCTAGTATGATACATTTTAAATTCATTTATGTAATCTTATTATATCTTTTGTTAAAAAAAGTAATATGAAAAACTAATATTAAGTTAATATTTATAAAACATTAATTAGAATTAAATCCTTGGTTTTTTTATAAAAACTTGATATGCTAATTATAATGAGGAGATATTGACAATGAAACTAAAAACGGTAGGATTGAGTATTGTTGCAGCAACATTTTTGTTTACCGGATGTGCAACTACTGAGTTACAAACAAGTGCAAAAATGACACAGAGTGTATTTATAGAGCCTGTTGCAAAAAGTAAAAAGATGATTTTTGTAGCTAGTAAAAATACAAGTGGACAAAATATAAATCTTGAAAATTCTATTTTGACTTCACTTCAAAATAAAGGTTATACAATAGTTGATGACCCTGAAATGGCAACATATATTTTAATGATGAATGTTTTGTATTGTGATAAAAAACAAGAAAATAATGCAGCTGCAGGTGCAGTTGCCGCTGGTGCTACAGGAGGAGCTATAGCTGCATATAACGGCAGAGGCGGTGGTAGTACAGCCGGTGTTGCTCTTGGTGCAGCTGTTGTTGGTGGACTTTTAGCTAAAATGACTGAAGATACGATATATCAAATGCAAGTTGATATTGTTATTAGAGAAAAAGCAAAAGGTAAAGTAACCACATCAAAAGGTGATGTTAGTGGTCAGGCAAGTGTAAGCGATGGACAAAAAGCAGGTTTTATGAATACTTTTGGTGGACCTGTTAGAAATGCAGATGCAACAGGTAAATTAAATAGTAATGCTGTGAGTGCAAATACACAACAATATGAAACAGATTATATAGAACATAAGACTATGTTATTTGCAGAAGCAACAAAAATGAAATTGACTCTTGATGAGGCAATTCCTGTTTTAGAAAAACAAATATCATCTCAAATATCTGGTTTGTTTTAATCGTTAATGCCAAATAAAGCTTAGGTTTAAGGTAGGAATTAAATCCTACCTAAGCTATTTATAATTAAAAAAATATTACAATACTTCATTACAAAAATTCTACAAAACTACTACATCTACAAAAAGGTAAATTTATAAATGCAAGATTCTACTGTCACAGAACAAAACATAGATAGCGAAGCGGTTGAGAAAAAGCCAAAAGCCAATCATAAAGAGAACAAAGAGGCAAAAAACAAATCAAGAACACACGTTCCTGTCGAGGGTTTCACTATAGAGATGCTAAGAACTCTACCACTTGAAGAGCTTTTGAAAATAGCCGATGATTTGGAGATAGAAAACCCTGGTGAGCTTAAACGTCAAGATTTGATGTTTTCAATACTTAAATCTCAAATAGACCAAGGGGGATATATCCTTTTTACAGGTATTTTAGAGATAAAAGAGGGTGGATTTGGTTTTTTAAGAGCTTTGGACGGAAACTTTAGCGACTCTTCAAGCGATTCTTACGTGAGTTCTACGCAAATAAGAAGATTTGCATTAAGAACAGGTGATATAGTAACGGGACAGGTGCGTCCACCAAACAAGGAACAAGAAAAATATCATGCACTTTTAAAAGTAGAAGCGATAAACTACCTACCTGTAAATGAGTCTAAGCATAGACCTCTTTTTGACAACCTTACACCTCTTTATTCAACAAAAAAATTCAAATTCGAGTACCAATCTACTAGATTAACGGGACGTGCTTTGGATATATTTACTCCTATGGGTAAAGGTCAAAGGGGACTTATAGTAGCACCGCCAAGAAGCGGTAAAACTGAGCTTTTAAAAGACTTAGCTCACGGTATTACGGCAAATCATCCTGAAGTAGTTTTGATGGTTTTACTAATAGATGAAAGACCTGAAGAGGTAACGGATATGCAAAGGTCTGTAAAAGGTGAAGTGTATAGCTCGACTTTTGACCTTCCTGCTCAAAACCACGTAAGAGTGGCGGAGCTTGTGATAGAAAAAGCAAAAAGAATGGTAGAGATGGGCAAAGATGTAGTAATATTACTTGACTCTATTACTAGACTTGCACGTGCATACAATACGGTAACTCCAAGTAGCGGAAAAGTATTAAGCGGTGGGGTTGATGCAAATGCCCTACACAAACCGAAAAGATTTTTCGGAGCTGCTAGAAATATAGAAGAGGGCGGAAGTCTTACTATCATATCGACTGCACTTGTGGATACGGGAAGTAGAATGGATGAGGTAATCTTTGAAGAGTTCAAAGGTACGGGTAACTCTGAAGTAGTACTAAGTAGAAATGCAGCCGATAGAAGAGTTTATCCTGCACTTGATATTATCAAATCAGGTACAAGAAAAGAAGAACTACTTATCAAGCCTGAACAATTACAAAAAACTTGGATTTTACGTAATGCAATCGCTACTATGGATGAGGTTGAGGCACTTAAATTCTTATATTCAAAATTACAAAAAACAGCAAACAACGATGAGTTTTTTGCATCTATGAACGAGTAAAGGAAGAGTTTGAAAGTAGGTGTTTTTGATAGTGGTGTAGGTGGTCTTACTGTTGTAAAATCGCTTTTGGAGCAAAAACTTTTTAAAGAGATTATATATTTTGGGGATACTGCACGTGTACCTTACGGTGTAAAAGATAAAAACACTATTATTAGATATGCCGTTGAAGCTTTGGAGTTTTTTAAAAACTTTGATATAGATATATTAGTCATCGCTTGTAATACGGTAAGTGCTTATGCTCTGGAGCGACTAGTACAAGAGGCTGATATTCCTGTAGTAGGTGTTATAAACCCAGGTGCAATAGCACTACAAAATGCCTTTGATGATAGAGATACAAATATCTTAGTTATAGGTACAAAAGCTACGGTTAAATCAGGTAATTATGAAACTTTGCTAAAGCAAGAGGGATACAAAAATATCACTTCTATACCTACAGGGCTTTTTGTCCCTATCGTAGAAGAGGGGATTTTTGAGGGTGAAGTATTGGATGCAACTATGAGATATTATTTCAAAGATGTAAAAAATATAGATGCAATAATACTTGGATGTACCCATTTTCCTTTGATAGAGAAAAAAATAAGTGAGTATTTCGGCGGTGCTAAATGTATCCATAGCGGAGATGCCATAGTAGAATATCTACAAAAAAACTATAACTGCGATAAAAATTTTGAGCGTACCAGTGTGCAGTTTTTTGCATCAGACAATCCAGATGGACTTAAAAACGTAGCTCGTGAGTGGTTAGGGGATTTATTGAATGAATAGTAGTGATAGAGTTTTAGCTCTCAAATATCGTCCTAGAAGATTTGAAGACCTAGTAGGTCAATCAAGCGTATCTCAAACACTATCTCTTGCACTTGATATGAAAAGATTGCCCCATGCTTATCTTTTCAGTGGACTTAGAGGAAGCGGTAAGACGAGTACTGCTAGGATTATGGCTAAATCACTGCTTTGTGAACACGGTCCCACTTCAAAACCTTGTGAAACTTGTCAAAACTGCTTAAGTTCAAATAGCGGAAGACATCTTGATGTTATCGAGATGGACGCAGCTAGTAACAGAGGTATAGAGGATATTAAAGAACTTATAGAACACACTAAATATCAGCCGAGTTCTGCTAGATACAAAGTGTTTATCATCGATGAAGTTCATATGCTAACAACTCAGGCCTTTAACGCATTACTAAAAACTCTTGAAGAACCACCGGCGTTTGTTAAGTTTATACTTGCTACGACAGACCCTTTGAAACTACCTGCTACCATACTAAGTAGGACTCAACATTTTAGGTTTAAGGCAATAGCACTAAAAGATATTATACATCATATAGAACATATCTTAAATATAGAACATATTACATACGAGCCAAAGGCGATAGAGCTTATAGCTAGAAGCGGACATGGCTCATTGCGTGATACGTTGACATTACTTGACCAAGCTATCATTTACTCAAAAGGGCATATTACGGCGGGTTGCGTAACTGATATGTTGGGACTCATCGACCCAAGTCTGATGGATAGAGTTTTTGAAATGATTTTGAAAAAGCAAGATACTTTGGATATAGTGTCAGTTCTACAAGATTATGAGACTGATTTGATTATAGATGAGATGGGAATATACCTAAAACAGCAACTTCTCGGTAAAAATATGTTGTTTAATACCCTTATTATAGATAGATTTTTGAGGATATTAGGGGATAGTAAGCATCTACTAAATCTAAATAGTGACGGTGAGTTTGTACTGATTTTGATGGTATCAAAAATGGTAGAAGCGGTCAAATTAAAAACTATAGATACTCTTATAAAAGAGATAGAAAAACGAAATTGCGAGGTGCTAGAGGCTCCTCAAAATGTAGTAATGCCAAAGGTTGAACAGCCACAACCAAAAGTAGTAGAACAAGTTATAACACCGGTTCAAGAATCATACGAACAAGAAGATATAATTCAAGCAAATGAACCTGAAATAGGTGTGGAAGTTGCTATGAACGTAGCACCTGAAAGTACGGTAACGGATAGTGTACAACAACCGCAACCACAAGAAGATGTAAGTCTAAAACACTATCAAAATGTTATTAAAACTCTTTTTGAGAGAAGTTATGACCTTGGAAATTGTTTTGAACAAAACTTTCTATATAAAGGGTTTGAAAATCAACCTAGAACATTGCATATTATAAGTATTGCCGAAGGTGATTGTAAACAGCTTTTATGGAAGAATTTTGCCTATATTAGAACGGTAATAGAGGATTTTTACGGTGTCGGTACGCTTATAGAGTTTCACAAGCAAAATCCAGAGGATGTAAAAAAAAAACTCTTAGATGATGAAACATCTGGGCAAGAAGAGCTAAATCAAGAGAGTTGTAATACCGATGAAGTATCTTCTATGATAGAAGAAGAGGCTTTCGGTTCAGGGTGTGTGGCAGATATAGCAACACCCCAAGAGCCGAAAATGGCTTCAAAAGAGATGCAGTTAAATGAGCTTTTGAACTCTGCTTTTGTAAATAAAGCCAAAGAACTTTTTGACCCGAAAAAAATAGTGGTTAGAAGTAGAATCTAATAATGGAAAAGTTAAATCTAGTCATATCAGGTGGTGGGGCTAGAGCTATTTATGTTCTCGGTGTAGTACAAAGATTGCTTGAAGATAAAGTAGAGATTGATAAGATTAGTTGCGTAAGCGGCGGTAGTATCGTAGGGGCTATGTTAGCCCAAAATCAAACTCCGTTAGAAATTTTGGAAAATCTAAAAGGGATTAAATATCACAAAGAGGTTAAGTTGTCTTTATCTAAAGGTATCTTTTCACTTGAAAGATTTAAACCTATTTTAGATGAGTTGCTAGGGTACAAAAAAATAGAAGAATCTGCTAAGCCACTTTTGATTTGGGCATTGAACCTTGAAAACGGACAGAGTGATTATTTCAAAAGCGGATATATAAGTGATGCTATTTTGGCATCTTGTTCATTGTATCCTATTTTTAAACCTTATATGATTGACGGTCGGTATTATATTGACGGCGGTTTTGTAAATAACCTTCCTGCCGAGCCTTTTGTGGGTGATGGTAATAAAATCTTAGGGATAAATCTAAATCCAAAGCTAGACATTAGCATAGACAAACTCAATATCAAACGACTACTTTATAGAATGTTTTATGCCAATATGGATTGTAGAAAGCATATGTGTGATATTTATTTAGAACCCTATGAATTAGCTTCTTACGGAATTTTTGCAACTGATAAGTTTGATGAACTGTTTGAATTGGGGTATGAATCAGGTTGTAGTGGAGGAGCGTAAAGAAAATGTGAACTGCTTCACATTTTTCTCAAAGAGAGTGCAAGCACAACAGCTCCGCACGGCGATGTCTATGTATGAACAAAGTGAGTACAGACATACGCCTGTAGGGAGAAGGAAAAGAATATTATTCCTGTCCTCTGCCCACCACCTACCGTCTAAAACCTAAAACGACTCCCACTCGTCATTAGATGACTGAGAAGGTGTGATTTTTTGTAAAGTAGGTTTGACCTGTTTTTCTGGAACAGAAACCTTTGTTGCCGTATTATGAATCTTAGATACTGACTCTTTTGGTTTTGACAAAGATGTTCTAGTAGTTTTTATATCATGTTTACCTGCAAACTCTTTTTTCATAACATCATTAACTATTTCTTTTGCTATTGCGTCTGTTTGCAGTGCAATATCTTGTGTTTGAGATGCTATTGAAGCATTTTGTTGTGTTTGTTGGTCTAGTCCTGTTACTGCGTCATTGATTTGTGTTATACCTGCTTCTTGTTCTTTACTAGCATTTGATATTTCTGTAATCATTTCAGTAGTTTTGTTTATATTTTCTAGTAACTCCTCATAACCTTTAATCATTTCATTACTGATTGTTTTACCTTGGTTTGCTTTATTTGTAGCATTTTCTACAATTGATTTTATCTCTTTTGCAGCTTCTGCACTTCTTGTAGCTAGGTTTCTAACCTCTGCAGCAACTACCGCGAAACCTTTGCCTGCTTCACCTGCTGTTGCAGCTTCAACGGCAGCATTAAGGGATAGGATATTTGTCTGGAACGCTATTTGGTCTATCACCGTAATAGCTTCATTTATCAAACTTACCTCTTTTGTGATTTCATCCATAGCCGTAGTAGTACTTCTAGCAAGTTCTTGACCTTTTTTTGCAGAGTTCGTAACTTCATTTGAGTATTTAGACATTTGTACCACGTTGTTTGCATTGTTTACTACTGTTGATGTTATCTCTTCTAAAGCAGCAGCTGTTTCTTCTAGTGCAGCTGCTGCTTCATTTGAACTTTTACTTAATATATCAACATTTTTAATTAGGTTGTCAGAAGCAACATCAAGAGTTTGACCTACGCTTAGTGACTGTTTTAGGAGATTGGATATTTCATCACTTAAAAAATTTACGTTTTTGATAAGATTTGCTATATCACCTTCCATATTTTTTGAATCAACTTTTGCAGTAAAATTGTACTTAGCAAATTCCCCAAGAACAACTTGTATATTATCGATATTTGATTTTATACCTGATGCCATAGAATTTAGGGCATCTCTTAGTTGTAGTAACTGAGGATTATTAGGAGTTTCAGTGATTTTAATATCAAGGTATCCTGCTTTTGCTCTTTCTACTTCACTCAATGTATTTTCTACTGCTTTAGCATCTTTATCTAGGCCTATTTGTATTTCAGATACGTTTGAATTTACTAAATCAGCCATTTCACCGAATTCATCTTTTGATTTGATTACTATAGACTGAACAGAACTTGTTTTTCTATTTAAGTAGTCAAAAAATGAAATAAGACCAATTTTAAACTGTGCCAATGTAGAAACAATAGATTTGACGATAAACATTGAAACAATTAAAGCTAAAAGAATTATGATTATAGAGTCTATGACAACTTGCATTAACAATGAATCCATACTCTCTTCTACTGACTTTATAAATTCTTTGTTTTTTGCCATATTTGCTTTACGCCAATCCGCCAAAGCATCTTTTAAAGGTCTCCATACTTCTTTAATATGTATTTTGACAGTTTGAGTATCAAGAGATTTATTATCTATCATAACCATCATTTTTTGTACATCATTTTTATAAGCTGTGTATAACGGCATGATGTTAAATTTGGTTAAACCTTGAGAAAACTTTTTGTACTCATCTTTTTGAAGAGTACTTATATCATTTTCCATTGACTCTAAGGCAGTCTTTAGATTTTCCAATGTTTTAGCATCATTTGGGTCAAGTATCATACCTCTAACAGCAGATGTAATTTGTAAACCGTTTGTCGCAGCAGAACTTACAGAACCCCTTACTTCATTTAGGATTTCAAATTGTTTATACTGCTTAGCCAAACTTGAAATACCAAATCCAACTATTGTACTTAATACAAGTAAACCTATCACAAACAATCCTGTTAGTGAACTTAATTTTGCTTTGATTTCCATTGAATCTAACATATATTACCCCTATTTTTTAGTGAAAATTTATAAATTATACTTTATAGGTTCTTATATATAACTTAATGTTTTTATTACAATAAGTATTTATTATAGGTGACATTCTAAATAATCATAACATACACATATATATCGTTGATATAGAAAAAAATAATTATTGATAATTTATGATAAGATTTAGTGTTTTTAGCAGTGCTTTTGCATCTTTTCCAGCGAATTTTTCAATATTTTTGAGTAAGAAGTGTAAAAACTTGTATTTTTTAGCTTCAGTTTGAAGGTTTGAAATTATATCTTGGTTGAGGTTTTGTAGATATGTCGAGATGGCATATTGTACAAAATCGTTATTTTTAACTTTTCTATATATGGAGTGTATATATATCAAACCATCTCTTGTGATTGCATCTTTTTGGCTTAATATATTTTCAAGATTTTCTTCAAAATCCATAAAATAAACTTGTCCTTCTTTATATGTAATATCACGTAATGCAGGACGTGAATGATATATACCCATATTGTGCATATTTGCAAGGGTAATTGAGAGTTTTTGTAAAATCTCTTTTTTTTCTACAAGTGATATTTTATCACTATTTATAAGTAAGCTAAGGGGAGTACCACAATCACTTAGTACTATAAAATCGTCACTTTGTGCCAAAACTTTCGGTACGTTTATCCCTAATGTATTTAGTTGTTGTAGTTTTTGGGCTTCGTATTTTAGCGATTCTTTTGGGTTGGTTACCACAGTAGGTGCTAAAAGAGGGTTTTTGGTAATCTTATAAAGAAGCTTTAAAAGAATATGCCAAAAGTTAGCCTCTCCCATCGCAGGAAGCTTTACCCAAACTTTTTCACCGTTGTAAACGGTAGAAAAAGCTCTGTTTTTGTGATGATGTGATAAAAGTTCTTTTACGTGTTGTTCCAAAGTCATTTGCTATTGTAGCATTTTTTTTGTAATACCCCGATAAAGCAAATATGCTTTTGTTGCATTGAATAAAAGTAATGCAAAAGATATAGTAAGAAGTACGGACGATAACTTGATGCTAAAAAAAGAGACTACCAAAAATAGTATATGGACGATAAAATGAGCTTTGATATATTTTTCTTCGACAAATTCTTTGATAGTAGGTATCTCAAAAAGCCCTTTTGATGTTAGATGAAACCAACACAAAAAAGGGACTATTTTGTAAAGAAGTCCAAAGATAAACGATAAAACGCACCCAAAACCAAATAGAGTAAGAAATATATGAGGGCTAACGGTGATAAAGTTTTGTGCAATTAGCAACAACGCCCCTATAAATCCAAGAGTAAGACCTATATATAGAAAATAAACGCTATAGTCTTTGAGCTTTCTTTTTCTATCTTTGAGTCTTCTGATACTAATAGAATAAAAAGCAAGTAAAGGTAATGCAAAAAAAGCATAATAGATATGTTCATCTACAGGTATCCATAAAAGTTTGGTCAATATAAAAATAGCCGTAAGTGCCGTAGCAAGGGGTAATATAAAGTTTTTGCAATAGGGTGGATACTCTTTTGCTACCCAAAACATAGGGATTATTTTGAAACTAATGCCCATAATAAGAATAAAAATAGTGCCGAAAAATATGGTGTTGATATGGAGTGAATGTTGAATTATGAATGTTGAATTTTGAATTATATAATATTGAGCTAATATACTTGCCCCAAACAGCGTACCGATGGCTAGAAAAATAAGTGCTATTGCCATAGCTATACTTGTGGCGTCGTAGTTTGCCGATGAGTTGAATAAAGAGTATAAAAAAACACTACAAAAGCTTAAAAAACCGATTATCAAAAATAACCCTGCAAATGCTATAAATATCTGATTATCGAAACTATACCCGATATAAAAAAAGACTAATCCAACTACAAGAGAAGAATAGACAATATAAGATGTTGGTAGTACGTTTTTGACTCCGACTCCTATCATTACAGGAAACATCTGAAACAAAGCACCAATCATAACAAACCCAAAAAAACCGATAGTAATAAAATGAAAATATACATAACTATAATCAAAAAAAGCGATATTTAGGCTACCGAATATTCCCAATATACAAGCAGTAATAAAAAATCCAAAGGGTACATATATGGGTGGTGCTTGGTCTAGGCTAAGTCCTGAAAAGTTCATTGGAATCCTTTTAAAAGCTGATGAGTGCTGAGGTACTAAGGTACTGAGGTCATGAATAATAAAAAACTCAGTAGCTCAGTACTCAGAACTTAGTTACTTCCTGTAAATATACACTATAAATTGCTCACCGCTATCGTCTATTTCGTATGAATAACCACCTTTGTCTAATACGTCAAACAACAAGCATGGTCTCATACGGTGAATAAATTTGATATATGTATTTTCGTTGATACTTGAAAGTGAGTTGATAGCACGTTGCAAAGGTACAGGTGCTTCATCTTCACTCACGTCAAGTATTATTTGGTTCATATTTTCAAACATTTAGCTAACTAACTTCATTTTCTCAATAATATCATCACTATCTAGTGTATTATCCGCAAGGTTATACATGATTTGTTCTTCTTTCATATTGTGTTGTTGCATAATAAAAAGTAAGTTTTCACAAAGTCCTAGAGCTTTGTTTTTGTCGCCGTTTTCTATGGCTTTTTTGATTTGATCCATAGTTACTCTCATTTGGTCGTGTTCTGCAACCATTACGTGAGTAGGGTTACATCCACCACCGCTACAAGTGTTAAACTCTGCAAACATTACATTTTCTTCTTGTCTAAAATGTTTTAGCATATCGTTATGGAACTCTTCAAATAAAGCTTTGGCACTATCGAAGTTACCGCTATCTATAGCACTTTCAAGCTGTGCAAATACATCATCACATCTTCTGTGTTCGCTTGTCATAAATCTGTTTATAGTCATTTGGATACTCCGTTTTTGATGGAAGTATATAAAAAAATTTAGTTTAAATCATTGATTTATATCAACGATTTTAGTTTTTGTAAGTCTATGTTGTAAGTGTCGTCTATGATGTCTTGGTCTTTTAGTTTTTTGAGTGTTCTGGAGAATGTTTCAGGGGTGATGTTGAGTTTCCCTGCAAGTTGCGAGTGCTTTGATGTCTTTAATACATCGGGATTATGGAGTAAAAAGCTTATTACTTTTTGTGTCGAGTCATAGAGTATATTTATATTTATAGCATGTTCTAGTGTTTTTATCTTTTTTGTTAGGGATTTGATGATACCAAATGCAAGATTCGTATCGCTTTTGATTATTTCAAGAAGGGCTGATGCATCTATCTCTATCACTTCACATTCACTTGCACACGTAGCCGTAGCAGGGAAAGGAATACCCTCAATTATCGCCATTTCCGCTATAAAAGATACGGCTTTGAAAGTGTGTATCAAAACAGGATTGTTTTTGAAGTTTGATTTGGTGGCGTTTACTTCACCATTTATTAGGATATAAAACTTCTTCGGTATATCTGATTCATAAAATATTATATTGTCCCTATGGTAATGTTTGATTGAGATATGATTGGTAAGCTTTTCAAAATCTTTATCGCTAAAATTTGCAAAAAAATCTATTTGTTTTAATTTTTCAAACATTACTTGCCTCTAGTATGTTATTAACGGAGTTTTGTATAATAGGGAGCCTTTGAGATATGACATCCTCTACAATATATAAATCAACGCCTTCATAATCGTGAGCAATAAAATTTCTCAACTCATAACTCCCTTTAATATCTTGTTTTTCAAAGAAACTAAGAACTTCCAATTCACCGTTGTGTAGTAGTTTATCAAACTGTTCAGCTATAGACGTAAGGTGCATCAGTATAGAAGCACGTGAGTTTTGTTCATCTTCCAAAGCACTTGATATGGAACCTTTTTCTTGTACTATGGAATTTATAAAGTTTATTTTTTTGTTGATGAGTGTAACTCTTTCAATAGCTTTTTGACTAAACATAGATTAATTCCTTAGTTATAGTTTGTTTAAATGGAGTTTGACTATCAAGGTCTAATACATCTATATTTCTATGAAATTTATGTTTTAAAGAGTTTTTTATATTGGATATTGTTTCAAAATATTCATAAGCAGATTTGTGGGACATAAAATCTTGTCGTTTTGATATGGCGATGTCTATGTCGCTATATACGGTTTGTGTCCCTTTTGCGAAGCTACCGAAAAGTGCAATATTTTGTATTCCGCACTCATTTAGTTCGGATTTTAAATCTTTTAAATATGATAAAATATTTTCTCTCGTCGCTCTCATATTAAGTCACCGTGATTTTTTATTGATTATATCATATTTGAATTAAATTTTATATACTTTGACATTTGTCAAAGTATATTTAGATTATTGTTTGGTGTAGTGCAGAGCAGTGAGGTATTTTGGTGATGCTGTTTTTTGCTAGATAAAATATATCGCTTTTTGTATAAAATTTGGAGTCATATACATACACAAACACTTCATCTTTTGGTTGTAAAAACGTACTCTCTCCAAAAGGTGTGTAGCTTGTAGCACCTACGCTTATGATGAAACCTTCGGGATAGTTGGAATTTTTTAGATGGGTACTCAAATCTTCAAGCGGTCCTTCATCTTTTTGTGTGTTTAGTTTGTTTATAATCCACTCTTTTAATTTGCCGTAAAAATAGTTGTATGTTATCACGGGGCTATCTTCACCGTAAGCAAAAGTTTCGCCGTCACGCTTTAGAAATGAAGCTATATGGTAGCTGTCAAGTTTTCCACCTTTTTCAAACTTATCAAGTTCTTGAATCTGGTTTGAAATACCTTTTGTATTCTCACCCCAGTTTTTCTTTTCGCTTATTTTTTTTGCTCCCTCTTTTCTGATAGAGCAGTCGTTATATGCAGTGAAATAGTTGAATTTTAAGTCGGTTACTTTCATATCTTTGTCGTATATTATTGTACCTATTAGTGCCATTTCAGGTTCAAGTTGAAGATTGCCGTCTATGCCTACCGGAGAAATAACTTTTTCTGATGATAGTGGATATGTACTCAAAAAAGATTTGCTATGTGGCAAATAAAATGGGAAAATACCTTTTGGAGCGTTTTCTTCATCTGTTTTTACGTTTATGAAATCACTTGCTTCACCTGCTTGTTCTAGGTGATGTGCAAAGTTTCCGGCTATTCCGAAACCTATAAAATGTTCTAAGTGTTTTTTGCTCATGTTATAACTCAAGTTTATTAAATGTTTTTATTATATTATCAAAATAATTACAAAAAAGCGTGATATTAATCATTTTTTGTTGACTGAAGATTTGTGAAGTAACTATATGTTACAATGCAATATGGTAAATTTAAAACAACTTACATTACTTATTGTTATTTTTATATCGTTTGTTATAGGCTATTTATTTTATAGTTTGAATACCATAGAAAAAGAAAAAACGGTAGTAAATAATCTTGAAAATGCACTTTTGATGGCTAGTAATTTGCTAGAAGAGGAAAAGAAACAAGCATTATCGTTTGCTATGCTTCTTGGTAGCGATAAGGAATTACTAGATACGTTTATAAAAAATGATAGAGCTAAGACATTTGATATTATACAAACTAAGCTTACTCAACTTGAGATGGTTCAACCGAAAAAATTTCGTATTCAGATTCATGATAAGGATTTGAATACTTATATAAGAAGTTGGGATTTTGAAAAAAGCGGTGAAAAACTTGAGAGTTTTAGAAAAGGGTTGGTAGAGGTCAAAAATACAAAAAAACCTTTGGTATCTATAGAACTCGGTAAAAGGCTCAATATAAAAGCAATAGCACCTATTATTCAAAATGAAATTTTTGTCGGTTCCATAGAGGTAATAACAGAATTTGAAACGTTGGCAAATATTTTAAGACAAAGGGGATATGAGCTTTTTGTCCTTTTGGATGAAAAATATCTTGACATAGCCGTGGATTTGACGAATAATAAAAAGGTGAAAAACTACGTATTATGCAACGGCATAGAGAATTTTGCTTTACTTAACTCTTTGGAAAATATCAATATAGAAAAACTAGCAGAATACGGTTATATAGTAAATAATCAAATATCTTTGGGGTATTTTAGTATTTATGATATAAACAAACAAAATCTAGGTTATATAATAATAGCTAAGAATTCAACTTTACCGATGGTTTTGGAAAAAAGGGGAGATAGATGAGGCTTCTTTTGCTTGAAGATGATATAGCCTATAATCAAAGTATCAAAGAGTATTTGGAATCTTTGGGGTATGAGGTAGATGCTTTTGAAAACGGCGAAGATGCTTACTATGCAATCTATGAAAAATCTTATCATCTTTTGCTCCTTGATATAAGAGTGCCTGGGATTAACGGCTATGAGCTGATGAAAAAACTAAAATCAGACAACAAAGATATACCCGTGATTTTCATAACATCTTTGACCGATATAAATAATCTTAGTATAGGTTATGAGCTTGGATGTAGTGACTATATCAAAAAACCTTTTGCCTTAAAAGAGCTAAAATATAGGGTTGAACAGATACTTAAGCTTTACTATTTTCATACTAACAGTGATAAAAT
>DISL01000014.1 GCA_002421845.1 Epsilonproteobacteria bacterium UBA6211
CATAAAAAAAGCGAAGCCGTGTTGAAGCTTCGCTTTTGTCTTTCGAAAATTTAGGAGGAAATTGTCGTTTAGTTCTTGAATTATAACACGTGAGTGTTAAGTGAGTGTTAAATGAATACAAATAAACTAAAAACTTTATCTTCTCTTAAAACTTTATTTTTTCCCCTCTCAAAACGTGTATATATCGTAGGTGGCTATGTACGTGATAATATTCTTGGTATCGAATCAGATGATATAGATTTGGAAGTGTATGATATAAACATTGAAAAATTTACTGAACTTATGAATCAAATAGGTGCTATAGGTGTAGGTAAATCTTTTTTTGTTTATAAATATGAAGGTTTAGATATATCATTACCTAGAACAGAAACAAAAACAGGTTATGGGCATAACGGTTTTGATGTGAGTTATATTAACGACGAAAAAATAGCATCAAAAAGGCGAGATTTTACGATAAATGCTTTTATGCAAAATCTTTATACTGATGAAATACTTGACTTTTACGGTGGGATGGAAGATTTACAATCAAAAACAATAAGAATAGTAGATAATAAAACTTTTGTGGAAGATAGCTTGAGAGTGCTAAGGGGGATTAGGTTTGCTTCAAAGTTTGGCTTTAAAATAGATAGTAAAAGCTTTGAGATTATGCAAAATATATCACTTGATGATTTAAGCACGGAACGAATTTCAAAAGAATTGGAGCTTATTTTTCAAACTAACTATATTGAATATGGCTTTTTTTACCTATGTAAAATAGGTTTTTTGAAAAAGTATTTTAATATAAATATTGATAAAAAAACTTTTTTTGCTATTTATAGACTTTTAAAAACAAAAAAACGATTTTTTAACACTGAACTTTACGAATATTATATGCTTTATATTATTAACTCTTTTTGTAGAGTTGATTTTTCTATAATCCACTCCAATAAATATGAGAAATTTATTCTTAAACAACAACCTTTAAAGTTTGATATTTCCGATAGAGATTTATGTATCATAGCTCTTGATATGCCTATTTCAAGTTGGCTGGGTGCATTGAGTGATGATATTGTATATAGAGCAAACGAGCTTGAGATTTATAAGAAAAAGTTAAATACGGATGTGAATCCACAAGAGATAATAAAGGACGGTTTTACTGGGAGTTCCATCAAAAGTGAATATCTAATGAGGAATTTAAAGTATATTGATGATAAAATAACAAAAAGACAATAGCGGAGAAAAAATATGGAGAAAAAATACAGACTTGTCACAAGAAGTGATATGGATGGACTTGTTTGTGCAACATTGCTTAAATATGTTGATATTATAGATGACATATTGTTTGTTCATCCTAAAGATATGCAAGACGGTAAAATAGCAATTACTTCAAATGATATTACTACAAATTTACCTTATGTGGAAGGTGTACATCTTGCATTTGACCACCATTTGAGTGAGACAATTAGAAACGGTAAAAAAGATAATCATATAATAATACCTGAAGCACCGAGTGCGGCTGAAGTTGTGTATGAATATTACGGTGCAGAAATGAGTTTTCCACCTACGTTTAAGCCAATGATGGATGCAGCAAACAAAGCCGATGCTGCACAATTTAGCAAAGAAGATATATTAGACCCTCAAGGTTGGGATTTACTTAGCTTTTTGATGGATAGTAGAACGGGACTTGGTAGATTTAGAGAGTTTAGAATATCAAATTATCAACTTATGATGGATTTGATTGATTATTGTAAAGACCATACGATAGAAGAGATTATGAGACTTCCTGACGTTAAAGAAAGAGTTGATTTGTATAATAAATACAGAGATGATTTTGTAGAGCAACTTCACAATGTATCTACTATCAAAGATAATCTTGTAATTGTTGACTATAGGGATGAAGAGATAATTTATCCAGGTAATAGATTTATGATATATGCTTTGTATCCTGAGTGTAATATCTCTATGCACATAATATGGGGTAGAGAAAAACAAAATACGGTTTTGGCGGTAGGACACTCGATAATCAATAGGACTTGTAAAACAGTTGTGGGAGAGCTTATGCTTCAATACGGCGGTGGTGGTCACGAAAAAGCCGGTACTTGCCAACTTGATAACGACAAAGTAGAATCTCAAATGCTTGAGATAGTAGATGAGATAGTTAAGAACGGTTAAGTGGATATGGGATATGGGATATTACGCCCAAAATCCTAAATTCTAATCCCTATCTAGTATTTCTTCAGTTATTGCCAACGCCTCATCTATATTTTTAGCTACATATTTTTTACCGAAATGTTTAAAAAAACCTGATTTATCAAGTGTATTTTCAACGCTTTCATTAACTCCTGATAATATAAGCCATGTACCGTCTTTTTTGCAATTTCGATAAAACTCTGTTAGTGCGTGCATTGCCGTAGCATCTATAACAGGAACTTTTCTCATTCTAAGAATAAATACTTTAGGTTTGTCTTCTATTCTATCTAGTACGCTTTGAAGCCTATCTGCCACACCAAAGAAAAACGGTCCGTTTATCTCATAAACCTCTACGCCGTCAGGTATTTTCTTTTTGGAAGTTGCATCAGGGTCATCTACCGCTTCTTCATCATTTGCATAAAATTCATTGAACTTTACCTTATTGTCTTCAACATCCGTAACATCCGTGATTCTTTTGATAAAAAGAAGAGCAGCAAGTAGTACACCGACTTGTACCGCAACAGTTAAATCTATCAAAACAGTAAGCAAAAATGTTGTTAAAAGTACCAAAGCATCGCTTCTTGGACCTTTTAAGATATGAGTAAAATGTTCTATCTCACTCATATTCCAAGATACTATGATAAGAATAGCGGCTAAAGTTGCCATAGGTATTTTAACTATAAGTCCGGCAAGGGCGAACATAAATAAAAATACGAATATTGCATGAATAATACCGGACAATGGAGTTTTTGCACCTGATTTTACATTTGTCGCAGTTCTAGCTATTGCCCCTGTAGCAGCTATACCGCCAAATAAAATAGCACCTATATTGCCGATACCTTGTCCTACTAATTCAGTGTTTGATTTGTGTCTATATCCTGTCATACCGTCAGCAACTACGGCACAGAGTAACGATTCTATAGCAGCAAGAAGTGCTATGGTAGTCGCAGAAGGAATCAAATCTCTTATTTTCTCCAATGTAATGTCAGGTATAGTCGGAGTAGGGAGTGTATTTGGTATTGAGCCGAATTTTGATTCTATAGTCGCAACATCAAGTCCAAAAATATAAACAATAATACTTGCCACAATAACAGCTACTATCGGTCCTGGGATTTTAGGTAAATGTTTTTTCATATATATTATGATAAATATAGAAATCAAAGCTATTATAACGGCAATAAAATTTATATCCGTGATATGTGAAAAATATTCACTCCATTTTCCTATGAAATCTGCCGGAAGTTGCTCTATTTCAAATCCGAAAAAGTCTTTTATGGTAGAGGAAAAGATGATTACGGCAATACCTGTAGTAAAACCTGTAATTACCGGATAAGGGATATATTTAAGCACTGCACCAAATCTCAAAAAGCCCATAATTATAAGTATAAAACCTGCCATTAAAGTAGCTATTGCTAAACCGTCATATCCATGTCTTAGAACTATATCATACAGTATTACTACAAATGCTCCGGTTGGTCCACCGATTTGTACTCTACTACCGCCGAAAATAGATATTAGAAGCCCAGCTATAATAGCTGTAAAAAGACCACGTTCCGGTTCAACGCCACTGGCTATTGCAAAAGCCATAGCCAAAGGTAAAGCTACGATAGCAACAGTTATACCGGAAAACATATCTCCGCTAAAATACTCTTTTTTGTAGCCTTGTTTTAGTACGATAAATGACTCAGGGGTAAATTCTTTGAGGAAGTTTATAATTTTTGATAACATACAAAATCACTTTATGAAAAAATAAAGATGTAATTATATCAAAAATTATAATAATTTGTTAGTTTTAAGTAAAATTTAAGTTATTAATTACGAAAAATTAAAGTTCTTCCTCTTCATCTTCATAATTTCTCATCTCATTTATCTCTTCTATAAGTTCCGTACACTCTTCTTCATCTATCTCATTGTTTTCTAAATCTGCTAAGATTTGTCTAAATGCTTTTAATAAATCTTGAGTCTCTTTTAACTCTTCCTTGTCTTCTGCAGTTGCTTTTTTTGCATCAACAAGCTCAAAAAGATAGTCTATGCTCTCTTCAATTTCAGGTATTACTTCATCTTCAATAAGTGCTTGTAATTCTTTTGCTTTTGTCATGTTGTTCTCCAATGTAAAGATGGAGTTATTATATCATAATATTTTTAATATCCAAAGAGACTATTGTGTAACTTTGTTCTTGGGATTTGATATTTATCGCTATTTTATTATTGTCGCAAAATTCTTTGACTATGGAAAGTCCAAGCCCAAAACCTTTTGTATTAATATTTTCTTGATAAAATGAATCAAAAACCAAGAATAAATTTTTAGGGTCAATTCCTATCCCGCTGTCTTCTATATATAAAGTTTTGTTTTTCATATATATTTTGATATATCCATCAGGTTTATTGTATTTTATAGCATTTGATAAAAGATTTGATACGGCAGTTGTAAAACCTTTTTTATCTGTTCTTATAAATATACTACTATCAATGTCTATTGAGCATTGTATGTTTGATTTGTGAAGTAGTTCTTCAAACTTTCTTTTTGTTTCCAAAATAGATTCTTTTAAAGTAAATTCTTGAATATCTATTTTTTCTATCTCTTTTTTGATTGAATATTCCATATCATCATATAAAGACAATAGGTCGTTACATGCTTGTTCAATTCTATCTATTCTTGTTATGTTTTTTTCATCTGATGCTGACTTTTTTAACATTTTTGTGTTTAAGAGTATTGTTGCTACCGGCGTATTTAATTCATGTAGCGTTTTTTTTATTTTATCGTCTAGGTTTTTTTCACTTTTAAAAATATTTTCAAAAAGAGGTTTACTAAAAACTTTGTAAGCTACCAATGAAACGATAGCTATAGGCAGAATAAAAAAAATGATATTGAGATTTGACGTATTGATATTTTGTAATAACATCACTTGCGTATAAAGTGCAATAATGATAATAATAAAAATCACGATATAATGGGAGATTATAAAATCTGTTTTTTTAGTTTTCAAACGTATAACCCAAACCCTTGTGATTTTTGATTGAGTTTTCTCCTAGCAGTTTTTTGAGTTGATTGATATATACTCTTATGGAACCTTCGCTGTATTC
>DISL01000047.1 GCA_002421845.1 Epsilonproteobacteria bacterium UBA6211
CATATCTCACAAGATGTTGCATAGCATAATAAACAAACATGATACCATAGCTACAAGATTAGCCCTTATTCTTACCAAACTCAACAACGGTGAAAGATTTACAATAGAAGAGTTGGCAGATGAATTTAATGTAAATGTTCGTACAATTCAAAGAGATTTAAATGAAAGGCTCTCTTATATTCCTATCATCAAAGATCAGGGTTACTATTTTATGGATAGTTATGCACTTGGAAAGCTTAATTTTGAAGATATAAAAAGTTTTGCCACGCTAAGCGGTATCAAATCTTTATACCCAACACTCAGTGATAAATTTATAGTAGATATTTTAAATAACAAAATAAACAAAGCTTACCTTATAAAAAATCAAGGATTTGAAGATAGTTCCTTAAAATATGGGGAGTTTGAACTTTTAAGTGCTGCAATATTAAATCATCATATCGTTTCTTTTGTCTATAATGATAAAAATAGAGTCGTAAACCCCTATAAGCTCATCAATAATAACGGAATGTGGTATCTTTTAGCCGATGAAGATGAAGTACTAAAAAACTACATTCTATCAAAAATCTCAAAGCTTCAAGTAGAAGAAAGTAGCTTTATTCCAAACAAAAAATTCCTAGAAAAAATAGAGAAAAATGATACAAATTGGTTTTCAAACACCAGCATAGAAGTTGTCCTTGAGATAGATAACAGTGCAAAAGAGTATTTTTTACGAAAAGAGATTTTGCCAAATAAAAAAATCATAGAAGAGAGTGAAAACCATATAATAGTTTCTACGAGTGTATCGTATGATGATGAAATCTTACGAGTTGTAAAATATTGGATTCCCTATATTGAAATCAAATCTCCTCAATATTTACAAGAAAAATTATCAAAAATTTTAAATGAGTACCTTCAAACGACATAACCTGTCGAATACTAATGTTACATTTCTAAAAATAAAACTTTAGGAGAATAAGATGGTACCTTTTATTATTGGTGGGATAGCATTAGCAGCTACAGGTTACGGTGTTAAAAAGTATTTAGAAAATGACGACAATAGAGACAAAGTGATTGATAAACTAGGTGATGCTTATAATTGGCTAGATAAAACAGAGCAAAAAGGGCTAAATTTTTTTGATAATTTAGAAAAAAAAGTTGACGATCATTTTGACAATGAGAGAAAAAGAAATAAAAACAATATTTTGTATGTAGATCTAAGCGATAATGATGAAAGTTATATTTTACCGGAGCTTCAAGAGTATGTAAAAAAGTTTGAAAGTGCCACAAGAAAACTTTATAATAGTAGCTTGTTAGATTTACAAACTGCTCTAAATGAAATAAAAGGGCTAGAGAGAGATTTACACTTGCCAAGCTTGTCACTAAGAGGAAAAAAATATAATTTTGTAAGCATAAATGATGATATAAAAGCATCATTTGAGAGCTACACAGCTATACTTTTAAATATAAAAGAACACATCGACATAGAACTCGATAAGCTTGATGAAATACTCTTGAAGTCAAATGATTATAGTTCTTACAGTGATGAAGAGAAATCATTTATTCAAAAGTTAGTAAATATTCAAGTTACTGTAGATACTGCAACTCAATCTAAAATGACCTTAGATAAGGAACATTTTACGAGAGAAGTTAAGAGGGCGTTTAGAAAGCTTGAGATGTTTGTTGGTTCAAATAAAATTAATGATAAGGCCTTTTAAAAAAGAATACTAGGAGAAATAATGGGTTTGGGTAAAATGTTAGCATATACTGTTGGTGGTGTCGTTGTAGGTGTAGGTGCAATAGCAGCAGCCCCATTTACTGGAGGTGGTTCAATTTTAGGTTCAGCAACTTTAGCAAGTTCTTTGGCTGGTGCGGGAGCCGTTGCTGCTGGAACAGCTGCAGTGGCTGGCGGTACAGGTGCATATTTAGCTATAAAAGAAGATGAAGATGAAGAAAAGCAAGAAACAAAAATAGCCGAATATAATCAAAAAGCTCAAAAAGCTGAAACGGCATTAAAAGAACATGAAAAACATACTAACTTAATATTAGCATTGTCTTCATTAGGTTGTGCTATGGCAAACGCAGATGGTGAAATATCTCCGAAAGAGATTATAGAATTAAATGAATTTGTTGGCGGTATATCATCTCAAGGTTATCCTACTCACATTGTAGAACAAATTGAAGAAATGATTTCAAATCCACCAACATTTAATGAGGCTATGAAACATTTAATAAAAGTTGATACGATTAAATATCCAGAAATAAGAAATTTTCTTGTAATGGTTATGGAATCGGATAGTGTAGTACACAAAAAAGAGGAAGCATTTATAAAAGCTTTTGACATTAAAGTTAAACAACTTGCAAAGTAATTTATTAGGGGAGTTAGCAAACTCTCCTAGTTTTTAATAAAGTTTTAATTTAAGATTTTATTAAAAATTAAGAGGAGCGTTGTATGTCATCAGATAGTTTAGAGAGGTTTAAAAAAAGACAGAAGCTAAAAAATAGTATTACTATTTCTAATAGTCTAATAGAGGATAGTGAAGTGAATGAGTTTTTAAATTCAAATTGTGATAATGATAAAGTAGCTAGTGTATATAAAAAAACAGAAGAGTTTTATAATACAAATGTATCTCAAGCAGAAGCAGAAGCGTTTTTAATTAGATTTAAAAAAGAATTTAATCAAGCAAGATTTGATCAACTTATAACTGACTGTAAAAAAGATATTATTCATTCTATAGTAACACCATTTGGTATAGGTCATATTGTTGCTGCTTATGATAAAGCTGGTGGGAATGTAACCACAAACCACAACTTTCAAAAAGGTGTAGTTGCAACTGATGGAGATCAACAAAGATACGAAGAATGGCAAAGCTCATTAAACAATAATGTAGATAGAACAGTACATGATAAAGTAAAAGATAAATGGAAAAAAGACACCTACCAATCTATGCAAAACGGCGAAGAAGTTACTGATGGATACACAGGTAAAACACTTGGAGCTAAAAATGGTACTCGTATTGATAAAGATGTATCTATTGATGGCGAACATATAACTTCTGTTTCTGAGATTGAAAAAGACTCAAAAAATCATTTGTTTGCAGATGGAGAAACTACTAGTGAAAGACTTCAGGATAGAGCTAATTTATCAGGAGATGAGAAAAATTTAACTTTGATTGAAGGTGGAATGAATAGTTCTAAAAATGATACTGATTTAAAAGAATGGGCAAATTCTAAGATATCAAAGAAACATGCAAAAGAAACAGGCAACCCTGATATGACTAATGCTGAATATTATGAGCTTGATAAAGAAATAATTCAAGAACAATATGATAAGTCTAAAAAACATATTAGAAACACTCAACTTCTAAAACAAGGAATAAAACAAGGTAGAGAAGTTGCTTTTACTGGAGCATTAGAAGGTGCTAAAATGGGTATGCAACAAGCTTTAGGACTTGTAATAACTGAGTTTTTCACAGCAGTGTTTGATGAAATTATAGATATTTATAAAAATGGGTACTCTACAAATTTTGAAGATGATAAATTTTTTAGTGTTTTAAAAGAGAGATTAACAATAATAGCAGTTAGAATTAAAGCCAAATGGAAAGATGCAATGATAGCATTCAAAGATGGCTTTATCTCTGGATTTATCTCAAATTTAGTAACGGTTGTAATCAACGCTTTTGTAACTACAGGTAAAAGGGTAGTACGAATTATTAGAGAAGGTATTTTCTCTCTTTTTAAAGCAGCGAAAGTTTTAATATTCCCACCTGAAAATATGACTTATGAGGAAGCTTTGCATGAAGCAAAAAAACTATTAGCTACAGGCTTAATTGTTAGTTTAGGGGTTATTGTAGAACAATATATTGATACTCTTATTAAAGGAACGGCTATTTTAGAACCTTTTTCGGATATCTTAACAACTGTATTCGTCGGAGCAATAACTGGATTAGCTATAACAATGACGGTGTATCATATTGACAAAAAGAAAAATGATAAAGATGCCGTTAAAATGTTAATTACGCAGACAGATGGAAGTTTTGATAATATTGATTCAATGCTAAGTTCGGCTCGAAAAATAGATGTTCATGAAAATTCAAATTTGATAGTTAGTCCTTTATATTTAAAATCTTAAAACTATAAAAACATATTTAAATTTTAAAAGATTGTGTTTGAGAAAAATAAAAGGATAATTAAATGGGATATATAAAAGATGAAGATTTAGAATTTTTAAAAGATGTAAAATCGCAAGATTTGAATAAACTAGTAGAAATTTTAACAAAACCAAAAGCAGAAGAGTTAACAAAAAAAGACATTTTGCAATCACTACAAACCTATTTATAACTATCATATTTACTGATTTTGTATTGGCTTTTGCCGTTGCAGTATCGATAGCATTTTTTATAGAATATACCAAAGTTCAGTCTAACTGGTTGTTGATATTGAGAAAATATATTTAAGTTTTTTTTACATGTAAACAATCTGTAACTCTATTTACTCTATAATTTCTTTTTATAATATTAGGAAATAATTTAATGAATTTTTGGAATAACATTTACTCAAACTTTGACCCAGTTGCCTTTCATCTAGGCTCTATTGCTGTACATTGGTATGGGCTTATGTATGTACTTGCTCTTTTGACAGCTCTTGGAGCGGCGAAGTATTTTGTAAAAAAAGACAAAATACCACTCTCTAATGAGCTTTTAGACAACTACTTTATATGGGTTGAGATAGGAGTGATTTTAGGGGCACGTCTTGGATATATCCTCTTTTATGACCCA
>DISL01000071.1 GCA_002421845.1 Epsilonproteobacteria bacterium UBA6211
CATTTTTACTCATATCTTCCCATAATTCTTCCAAAGCCATAAATTTCTGGGCTGTACTCATACTGCTAAGGTCAAGTATTGACATGATAAACCTCCCTATGTTATAAATATTGAATATTATAGTTAAATATCAATTAACAGTAAATAAAATTTATAGAACAGTTACTTTTGGAGTGATAGAGATATAATAAAATACTATTCGATAAGTTGATTATTTCCTAAGCTTCACCTGTTCCAACTCCCAATACTCCATATCAAAACTATCTTTCATACTTATACTTTCATATCCACCGAGCATATCAGCTCTCAAAACTGCACTCATAGTATGAGTTATTATATCGTTTATAATGTCTGCTTCTTTTTGGTTTTTGCCTATGCTTATCACTCCAAAATCTTTCACTACTACATAATTTGGTGTAGGGCTAAGCATTATTTCATCTTTGGCAAATGAGTTAAAATACTCTATATATGATGTTTTATACTCATCTACAGCTTTTTGGATGTCCGAATTTTCCAGTATCAAAGGAGTTCTTTTTGTTCTTATGATATGCTCAGGTGTAAGTACACCTCTACATGCTTTTTCTCTCAAACTTCTCATACTTGCATAGTGTAATGCTAGTGGGGATTGATTGACATTTAGAGCTACTTCATACCCTTTTTCTTTTGAGAGTATGGATACAAGGCTCTCTATATCCACCATACCCCTTGGATAGTATTTTTCTATTACCAAAGGAGCTTTTTGAGCCAAAAACTCTTCAGCTTTGCTTACCTCTTTTATCATCTTATCATAAGATTTTTTGCCGTCATCATCAAAAGTAAAAATACCGTGATTTAGAAGTATTATACCATCACATTTTTCCCAGTCAAAATTTTGAGTCATTTCATAAATCGTTTTTGCCAAAATAAACCCAGGCATCACATAAGGGATAATCAAAAAATTTGGATAGATTGCTTTTATCAAATCTTCCCCGTTTATGCTATTTGATATGGTTACCACAGCATCAGCGTGGGTGTGATCTACGAATTTATAGGGAATTATGGCATGAAGTATAGCTTCAACCGATGGATTTGGGGCAGATTTGTCTATCATCGCCTCTTTTTGAAGTCTTACCATATCACTATCACTTAAGACGGCAAAAGTTGCCATCTCTTTCAATACATCAAGTTTTACAGGTGCAAAACCCTCCGCCTTGATACTCACCAAATCCCAGCCACTTCCTTTTACATAAAGTATATCTTCACCATCAACCACACTTTTTACAGATGTATTACCACCTCCATGAAGTACTAGCTCATCACTTCTTCCAAGTAAATTGGATGTATATACTCTTAAGCCCAAATCACCTTCAAACACTTTTGCCTCATTAGCATCCCAAAGATTTCTCATCCAAGAACTTCCAATTCATCAGTGTATTTATCTTCACAATAAGGCTCATAGCTTGATTTATATACAGCGTAATGAGCCGATGCTTTGTGACCATCTAGTGCTTTTTCATCAGCCCAAGTTTCTACCGCCATAAATTTTCTTCTATGGTTTTCATATTGAAAAATCTCATAAAATATACATCCCTCTTCAGCTTTACTTGGGATTACCATAGCTGAAAGTAGTTCTTTCATTTTATCTTCGCAACCCTCTTTTGCTATAAATGTTACTCTTTTTGTTATTGTCATATTATCACTCCGTTAACTATAATTAAAGTTGATTTTATCATATTTTAGGTTAAAAGTTTAAGTCTATTTTAGGTATAATCGCGGATATTTAAAAGACGGAGATTATTTTGAGAACACATTATTGTACTGAAGTAAATGTTGATAATATTGGACAAAGCGTAAGACTATGTGGATGGGTAAACAGCAGAAGAGACCACGGTGGGGTTGTATTTATAGACCTTAGAGACAAAGGTGGTTTGGTGCAAATCGTTTGTGACCCGACAGACAACAAAGATGCGTGGGCTGTTGCTGATATAGTAAGAGATGAGTATGTTTTGGTGGTTGAAGGTAAAGTAAGAGCAAGAGGCGAAGGGCTAGAAAACCCAAATCTAATCACAGGTAAGATAGAAGTAGTAGCAGACAAAATCATCATAGAAAACCGTTCAGCTCCTATGCCTTTTGAGCTAGGTGATCAAAAAGTAAATGAAGAAATAAGACTAAAATATAGATTTTTAGAACTTAGAACAAAAAGAAGTTATGACATATTCAAACTCAGAAGTAAAGCAGCAATTGCTGCAAGAAATGCACTAGATGAGCTTGGATTTTTAGAAGTTGAGACTCCAATCTTGACTAAATCTACACCAGAAGGTGCAAGGGATTATCTAGTACCTTCAAGAGTTCACGGTGGTGAGTTTTATGCTCTTCCTCAATCTCCACAGTTATTTAAACAGCTTTTGATGGTAAGTGGATTTGATAGATATTTCCAAATCGCAAAATGTTTTAGAGATGAAGATTTAAGAGCTGATAGACAGCCTGAATTTACTCAAGTCGATGTTGAGATGAGCTTTTGTGACCAAGAAGATGTTATCAAAGTAGCTGAAAAACTAATCCATGATATTTTCAAAGCTTGTGGATTTGATATACCAGCGACATTTAAAAGAATGACACACTTTGATGCTATGGAAAAATACGGAAGCGATAAGCCAGATATGAGATATGATATGGCTATGGTTGATGTAATAGATATATTTGCAAAATGTTCAAATGAGATATTTAGCTCTATAGCTCAAGATCAAGTTCACAATCGTATCAAAGCACTAAGAGTTCCAAATGGTGATAATATTTTCTCAAAAAGACAAATGAAAGGTTTTGAGGATTATGTTAGAAAATTTGGTGCAAGCGGGCTTGGATATTTTCAAATGAAAGAAGATGGGCTAAAAGGGCCACTAGCGAAATTTTTTGATGATGAAGCTTTAAATGAGATAGTTACAAGAACACAGCTAGAAGTGGGTGATGTGGTATTCTTTGGTGCTGGACACAAAAAGACAGTTCTTGATTATATGGGAAGATTTAGAATATTCCTTGCAAATGAAATGAATATAATCCCAAAAGATGTATTTGAGTTCTTATGGGTTGTAGATTTCCCAATGTTTGAGATAGAAGATGGAAGAGTAAAAGCACTTCACCATCCATTTACTAGACCAAAAGACTTAAATGTAACTAATATAGAAGAGATAGAATCTATAGCTTATGACATCGTACTAAATGGAACAGAACTAGGTGGTGGAAGTATCAGAATACACCAAGAACACCTACAAAATGAAGTATTCTCACTTCTTGGAATAGAAGCTGAAGAAGCTAGAGAGAAATTTGGATTCTTACTTGATGCTCTTAAATTTGGAGCTCCTCCTCATGGTGGATTTGCTTTAGGGCTTGATAGACTTATCATGCTTATGGCAAAAACAGACTCTATTAGAGATGTAATAGCATTCCCAAAAACACAAAAAGCACAATGTATTATGACAATGGCTCCAAGTGAAGTAGCAGAAGAGCAATTGAAAGAATTAAGTATAAGAGTTAGAAAAGCTCCTACACAGGCATAATATTAATTTGTTCTTATATAGGCGTATCCGCCAAAAGTATTGAGCTAGCAATGACAATAATTTCTAAAAGAAAAGAAATTTATTGTCATTGTTTGATGCTCCTCCTTAATCACTGAAAAAAAGGATTAAAATGGTTTTAGTTAAAGATGTATTATCCACAACAAATGTATCAGTTGGTAAAAACTCACTTATAAAAGAAGCAGTTAATATGCTTGATAAATCAACCGAAGAAGCAGTTGTAATAATAGATGATTTAACAAACAAGCCACTTAGTATATTCACAGAAAGAGACTTAATACAAGTTTATGCCAATCAAATTAATCTAAATCAAAAAATAGATACAATAAATAATAAACCACTAATAACAGTTAATCAAAACAGAAGTATAGAATATGCTTTAAGTATTTTGATAGATAACAACATAAGAAGAGTTATTGCTGTAGATGATGAAGATAAATTTATAGGAATAGTTTCGCAAAAGCATATTATCAAATACCTAGAAGAAGAATCTTTTAAAACACATTTATTAGTATCTAATATAATATCTCAAAAACAAAGCCTAATATCAATATCTAGTGAAGAAAAAATCTCAAAAGCTATCTCGATAATGGCAGAAAACAAGATTAGCTCTGTTGTTGTAGTGGATAATAAAAATATAGCTATAGGTTTGTTTACGGAAAAAGATGTTGTTGGATTAGCAAATAAACAAATTTCATTAGATAGTTATATAAAAGATAGTTGTATATTGCATATTGAAAAAGTTAAAGATAAAGATAGCCTCAAAGATGTAGTAGATATGATGAGTCAAAAAGATATATCTATAGTATTAGTAGTTGATTTTGAAGATAATCCAGTTACAATACTAACTACAAGAGATATTGCATATAATATTAAAGGTAATTATAATCGCTTTTTGGAAAATAGGTTAAAAGGTGTTAAAAATACTCTTAATTATATAGGAGAGTTTATTATAGAAGTTTGTACTGATAATAGTGTACAGATAGTGCAATGGATTAATGAAGCTAGTATTCAAAGATTTACAAATTTAATAATAGATAAACCAATAGCATCTTTAGTAGGTGAAAAAACTTGGACAAATATATATGAAACTACCAAAAAAACTCAAAATTCTACTAAAAAAAATATTCAAATAGGTAATTATTTTTATGAAATGATATGTTCATATTATGTAATAGGAGATAAAGAGACTATATTGCTTATTTTAAGAGATATTACTGATTATGAAAATAGAGTCAATAAAGAGATACACAAAAGAGAAGAGAAAGAAAAAGAGTTAAAACTTGTTCAAAATGTAATCAATCAACAATCAAGCCTTATTATTGTAAGTAATGCTGACAGGATAGAGT
>DISL01000044.1 GCA_002421845.1 Epsilonproteobacteria bacterium UBA6211
AGTAGTGAGTAGTGAGTAGTGAGTGCCGACTTTTTTTGTGGTCGGTGCCAATAATGCTTTATCCCTTAGAATTTTCTTAGTGTTTCTATCCAAATCCTTAATCTTTTCAATTCCCCTTTCGATTTATCTTTTTGTATTATTTATAGAATTTTATAGATAAAAAGTTTATTTATGTTTTTTTAGGTACAATAAACAAATAAAAAAATTTACTATTTTACATTGTTAAAAGGAAAGATTTAGAGGCATGATTTTAATTATGTTGAATTTGTCATAATTAAATTCAAGTATTGAGAAGGTTAATAAAATTGCTATTAGTCAAATGAAGATTTTGAGTGGTTGGGATGTCCCAAAAGTCTTCAAATAAAGATAAATTGCTAATGATTCAAAAGAAAGGTAAATATAATATGCTAAACATAAAATTAGTAATAATAGGTCATTCTGATAGAGTCGTAAATTTTGATTTAATTAAAAAATATAAATCAAAATTCTTCAATTTTTTAGATATTGAGCGTATTAATCATTTGCCAAATCCAGTAAAAGATGATGGATATTTAGACATTGTATATTCAAAAACTGAAATTCAAAGAATTATGAATGATATTGAATATGATGGGTTAAGTATTGCAATAATGAATTATGGATTTAATGATAACTTTTATATGCACAGAGTTGGTACGAATAAGGTTTGTATTTCAATTTATGGATTAGAAAGTATCTTAAGTGAAAAGAAAATATCGATTGAAAATTTTATAATTAAAAATGTATATGAAATTTTTATATTTAATCAATTAAAAATTTTAAATGATGAAGACGAAAACGAATTTCTTCATAGTGATACTAGAGGTTGTTTATTTGATATGAATGGAGATAAAAGAGATATTGTTTACAATACTGAAAAACCTATCATCTGTGATGAATGTAAAGGAAAGATAAATAATAAATTAATACCAAAAAACTTTTTAGAAGATATTCAAGGAGAACTTTTAAAGATAGATAAACCATTCATTAAGAAAATTGAAAACTTTATCTCAAAATATCCATTGTTTTCGGTATTAGTAACTTTCTTTTTTTCAACATTAATTAATTTATTTTCAAATTGGTTATGGGAAATGATAAAATGAATAAAATAAAAAACTTACCCCTAACCCAGCAAATTGAAACCCAAAAAGTCCTAAAAAAAGCCATATCCGCAAATCGTGCTTTGGCAAACCTAAACGGAGTGGCTCGTATCATACCAAATAGTGCAATTCTTATAAACTCTTTGGTGCTTCAAGAGGCAAAAGATAGTTCAGCTATTGAAAATATAATCACAACTCACGATGAGCTTTATCGTGCAAATCTTGATATAGAAAGTGTGACAAATGAAGCCAAAGAGGTACAAAACTATAAAGAGGCACTTTTGAGGGGTTTTGCACTTGTCAAAGATACAAAACTACTTCTTAAAAAACATATAGTAGAGATACAAGGTGTTTTGGAAAAAAATGATGCAGGTGTGCGAAAACAAGCAGGGACAAATCTCAAAAATGCACAGACAGGAGAAGTGATTTACACTCCGCCACAAGATTATGAGACCATTCAAAATCTTCTTACAAATCTTGAAAGCTATATCAATGAGCCAAATGAACTTGACCCACTTGTCAATATGGCGATTATCCATCATCAGTTTGAGTCAATCCATCCTTTTTATGATGGGAACGGACGGACGGGGAGGATTATTAATATTTTGTATCTCATCCTCAAAGATTTGCTTGATATTCCCGTGCTTTATCTAAGCCGATATATCATCACTCATAAGCCTGATTATTATAGACTGCTTCAAGAGGTGCGAACAGAAGATAAATGGGAAGAGTGGATTTTGTATATGCTTGATGCAGTGGAGCAAACCTCTCTTGAGACAATAGAACTTATCAATAATATCAGTGAGTTGATGATAAAAACTCAGGATAAAATCTCTAGCGAACTACCAAAACTTTATAGTAAAGATTTGGTAGAGATACTTTTTATGCACCCATATACTAAGATTGAGTTTTTAGTGGATAGATTGCACATCACAAGAAAAACAGCTTCAAAATATTTGAGTGAGCTTGAAAACAATGGCATATTAAAAAACATACAAATCAAAAATAGTAAATATTTTATAAATGTTGAGCTATTTGATTTATTAAGAAAAGGGATATAGGTAAAATATGTAATAATTTACCTATATATTAAAAGCTATGAGTAAAAAATACAAAAATTTACCCATAGCTCAAAGCCTATGTTAAAAAACTAAACAAATTTACCCATAGCTCATAACTTATGTTAAAAAAAGTGAAAAAAATTGACATATCATTTTTGATATGTCAAAAAAATAGCAAAATTTTTACATATCTCATAAAAGAGTTTTTCATCTCTCTTCACAACTCACAACTTACGACTCACAACCACTTAATAGAGTATTAATCTACTTTTTGATAGAATCACAAAAATTTATGCAAAAGGTAAAATATGAGTTTAAATGTTTACTATGATAACGATTGTAATATAGATATAATCAAATCAAAAACTGTTGCTATGATTGGTTTTGGTAGCCAAGGTCACGCACACGCTGAAAATCTAAGAGATAGCGGTGTAAATGTTGTAGTTGGTCTTAAAAAAGGCGGAGCTAGTTGGGGTAAAGCTGAGGCTAAAGGTTTTGAAGTTTTAACTGTTGCTGAAGCTACAAAAAAAGCTGATGTGGTAATGATACTTTTACCTGATGAGTCTCAAGCTGATATTTATGCAAATGAAATAGCTCCAAACTTAAAAGACGGTGCTACAATAGCATTCGGTCATGGTTTTAACATCCTTTACGGTAGAGTAAAACCGGCTGCAAACATCAATGTAATGATGGTTGCTCCAAAAGCTCCTGGACATACTGTAAGAAGTGAGTTCGTAAGAGGTGGAGGGATACCTGACCTTATCGCAATTCACCAAGACCCAAGCGGTAAAACAAAAGAATTAGCACTTTCTTATGCATCTGCAATAGGTGGAGGAAGAACTGGTATTATCGAAACAACTTTCAAAGATGAAACAGAAACAGACCTTTTTGGAGAACAAGCTGTGCTTTGTGGAGGAGTTTCAGCTCTTGTTCAAGCTGGTTTTGAAACATTAACTGAAGCTGGTTATCCACCTGAAATGGCGTATTTCGAGTGTTTACATGAGCTAAAACTTATCGTTGATTTGATGTTCCAAGGTGGAGTTGCAGATATGAGATATTCTATATCAAACACTGCTGAGTACGGCGATATGGTAAGTGGACCAAGAGTAATCAATGAAACTTCAAAACAAGCTATGAAAGATATTTTAAAAGATATTCAAAGTGGTAAATTTGCAAAAGATTTCATCTTAGAGGGAATGACAGGTTATCCAAGAATGACTGCAGAAAGAGCATATCTTTATAATCATCCCCTAGAAGTAACAGGTAGAAAACTAAGAGCTATGATGCCTTGGATTAATGCCAACAAAATAGTTGACCAAAATAAAAACTAAATTGTCTTAAGTAGGGTTTATCCCTACTGACAGATTATAAATCTTCAGAATAAATATGTCTAAATTAAAACCTAAAAAAAATCCAAAATCAACTAAGAAAAAAAATAATCAAATATTTATCAGAAATATATTAATATTGGCAATTATATCATTACTAGCTATTATAATAGCTTTCGGAAGTTATATATATTTCACTTCAGTATCAAAAAAAACAACTGAACAAATCACAACTCAAGAAATAAAAAAAGAAGAAGCAGTAGAAGAAAAAAAAGAAGATTTTAAGAAATCTGATGAAGAATATAAAGCTTTAGATGAAAAGATTGAAACTATAAAACAAGAATTAAAATCACAAGAAGACAAAACAATACAACCTGAAATCAAAAAAGAAGAGGTATTGCCTACTCCAAAGCAATATAGTAATGATTATAAAAATACACCTGAAGTTGTATTAACAGAACCAAAAAAGCCGGTTATCAAAACTAAAAAACCTAAATTGGCAATAGTTATAGATGACGTTGTGTATCCTGCACAGGTACAAGCACTCAAAAGTGTAGGTTATCCTGTAAATATGTCTTTTTTGCCTCCGACCCCTGATCATCCTCAGTCAGCCTCTATAGCTCAAGGATTGAATCATTATATGATACATTTACCACTTGAGGCTATGACATTTAGTAAAGAAGAGGAACATACACTACATGTCGGTGATAGTTTAAATAAAATAGAAAATCGTATAATAGAGTTAAAAAAGCTCTATCCAAATGCAAAATATACAAATAATCATACCGGAAGTAAGTTTACAAGTGATGATGAATCTATGGATAAATTGATGTCTGTACTAAAAAAACATAATTTGATTTTCCTTGATAGTAAAACTACTGCAAATACTGTGGCTTATAAATATGCGAAGAAACACAAAGTGCCTTTTTTGTCAAGAGATGTATTTTTGGATAATGTACAAGAATTTAAAGCTATACAAAAGCAGTTAAGACAAGCTATAACTTTTGCAAAACAAAGAGGATATGCCATAGCAATAGGTCATCCTTATAGTTCTACTATTGATGTTTTGAAATCATCTGCAGAACTTTTGAAAGGTGAAGTAGAGGTAGTTTATATAAATGAGATACCGCTATTATGATACAAAAAGCTTATATAGAAAAATTAAATACAGAGATGTTTTATATAGGTAATTTAGATATTTTACAAAAACGATGTATTTCTATAGTAGGAACACGTCATCCAAATCAATATACGCAAATTAAAACTAAAGAACTTTCATCAAAATTGTCGTCTTTAGGTATTTGTCTAGTGAGTGGCTGTGCTATGGGCGTGGATAGTATTGTACACAATAGTGCAGGATATGAGAATACCATAGGTGTAGTAGCTAATGGACTTGATATAAGGTATCCTGCAGTGAATAAAAAAATGATAGAGCAAATAGAGCTAAATGGCTTGATGTTATCTTCTTTTCCTATGGGACATACCGCACGTGAGTATAACTTTGTTCAGCGTAATAAAAGTGTCGTAGAACTAGGTGAAGTTTTGATAGTGACACAAGCAGATATAAATAGCGGAAGTATGAGAAGTGTAGAGTTTGCAAAAAAACTAGGCAAAACTATATATGTCTTACCCCATAGAATAGGGGAGAGTGAAGGTACAAATTATCTTTTAAAAAACAATTTGGCAACCGCTATTTATGATATTGATGAATTTGTATCTTTATTCGGTGATATTAAGAACGATATTGCTGATGAATTTTTAGAATTTTGCAAAACAAATCCAACGTACGATGACGCAGTATTAGTATATGGAACAAAAGTGTTTGAATATGAGTTGATGGGCAGAATTAATGTTTTAAACGGCTTGATAAGTATAGTATAAGTTACTTGGCATTGTAGTGTTGTTGGTAAAATTTAAGCATTTTACTTAGTTCATTTATGGTAGAGTCTTTGTTGTATAAGTTTTGTTGAAGGATGTCATATTTGTGTTGATACATCTCTAGGCGTTTTTTTAGACTATAAATAATATTATCTCTATTTCTTATCGTAAGTTCAAGTTCTTTGACATTAACAACAGAATATAATTGTAACTGGTCTTTTAGATATTGTATCGTCTCTGCATATTCCATAACTTTTTGTTTTAAGATTTGTATTTTCTTTTTTTCAACGCTTAATTGCTCATAAAAGAAATCTGCATTTTCAGTTTTGCTTATTTTTTCTTGTAAAAAATGTATATGATTTTGAAGTTCACTGATAGAGGCTTCATAGTTTGCAAGTGAACTTTTATATTGTATAATACTTTGAATAACTCTTTGTTTAAAAACACGTTTTTCCATCTCAGCTTCTGTTGTAAGAAATCTTACTGCAATATAGCCACGTATTTTTGACCTATTAGCATTGTACATAGGTGAAATATGGGCATCTACATAATAAGCATCACCATTTTTGGCTTGATTTTTTATTTTCCCTCTCCATATATTACCACTACTTATGGTTTCCCAAATATTTTCAAACACCTCTTTTGGCATATCAGGGTGTCGTATGATGCAGTGAGGTTGACCTATGAGTTCCTCTTTTGTGTATCCACTTATCTCGCAAAATATATCATTGACATACGTTATGTTACCTTGTAAGTCTGTTTCTGATATTATGGCAATGTGATCTATTATATCAATATAAAGATTTAAATCCTTATCATTAGTTAAAATTCTTTCTATTTTTTGTTTTCTATATTTTTTGACAAAAATATCTTCAATATGTTGTATTAAATCAGTGACATTAACAGGTTTAAATACATACCTTGAAACGCCTAGTTTAATAGCTTCTAACATATAGTCCGATTCATTATATGCCGTAAGCAAAATACAAGGTATATTTTCATCAATTTGTTTTATATCTGAAATCATAGTGAGACCATTTTTTATAGGCATATTAATGTCAGATATAATTATATGTATATCATCACCGTTTTTGATAGATTCATTGTATTTTTCATATCCATCTTGACCATCTACGCTAACTATTAGCTTATTGAAGAATTTTTCTAATATTGAAACTAGTGATTTTCGTGTTGATTTGTCGTCTTCTACATATAATGCATTGTAATTTTTTATGAAATCGAGAGAATTACCCATATTTTACCAACTATTAAAGCAAAATTTAAGATTACTGTGACAATAGTATCACATATAAGCTTTAACGAAAATAAAATTAATATATTTATAAGGTTATATTATGGTCATATTTAGTGTTATAAAATTTATAATATATTTATTATATATTGTAATTTTGGATAAACTTAAAGTGGTTTTTTTGATGATAATTTAGTGTATAAATCTAAGATATTATGGTATGTTTTATCAAAAGATATATTAATTAGGTTATCTTTACCTTTTATAATATTATTTGCTTTCAATATATTTTCTTTACCGAATATTTTGTATAAGCTATCTTCATACTCTACAAATTTCTTTTTTTGTTCTTTCATAATTAGTAGTTCATAGACAATTCTTACGATTTTGTTTGAACTAAATTGTAAGATAGCTTTAGCACTATCAAAATCTTTCATACCTAAATATAAGTGTGCTTTAAATTCAAGCAATGTAAATGGGTTTTCAAAGATTACACCTATATAAGAACCTACATCTAAGGTATCTTCCAAAGCACTGATTGCACCTAAAATTTCATCATAATCATAATTTTTGTAATTTAAAACCATATCACGTATTTGTTTTGCTCTGTTTTTATTGTTGTATATCAAATCATCTATTGGATAGACCTCACTAAAACTAGGAACTATTATTTGGCAAGAATAAAAACCTAAATAATTGTATTCTCGTAGATAAATTCTTTTTTCTAAAGAGTATATAAGATTTATTAAATACAAATGTTCATCATCGCAATTTGAGCCGTTGTATTCCCATGCCGTGAATTTAAAAGTTTTGTTTGAACATAGGAAATCAAAACTTAATTTGCCATTTGAATCAATATAATGTGACTCTATATTGGATGAATCATTGACTAAAGAGTTATCAAATGTAGGTATCTCAAAGTCGTCAAGATTATTTAAATCACGCCCTTGCATAAGTTCTGTCATGGTTCTTTCAAGTGCAACTTCTAAAATAGGGTGAGATCCAAAGGATACAAATAGTGTAGATGTATTTGGATTGATAAGTGAAATAGCAGTTACGGGGAATTTACCCTCAAATGAAGCATCAAGGACATCTATAATATATCCTGCATTTTCTAGGGATTTGATACTAGAAGATAATTTATCAAATTTATTGATAATATCTTTCGGATATGAAGGTAGTGAATATCCATTTTTGATAATTTCTATTTTAACATATCTTTCACATATTTCACTTAATGCTTGGACTTGAGCCTCTTTAGGGCTATTTCCACTTGCCAAACCGTTACTGACATATAATGTATTAAGTAAATTTATAGGAAAGTAAGTAATACTTTGAGTAGCAATTTCTGTAAAAGGTAGAGTAATTATTTTATCTTCAAAATCACTATTAAAATCCACCATATCTTCATCATAGAGTTCATCATTTGGATCATATAATGTTTTTAAATANNAAATAAAAATCTGAAAAAAACATATTTGTTTGCAAACGTTCTATATATTCACCTAGTGCACTTGCTAGTGATGCTTTTTCACAAGAACCTTTGCCGTTAGCATAGATGTGTTTGGGTGCTTCTTTTGAAGCTATATTGACTGAATAACAATACTCTAAAGGGTGTTTTTGATGGGATAAAGTGTAGTTTGCTTCTATACTTTTTAGAGCATTTTTCATTGAAGATATAGAATCTTCAAGTGATGCTGTTTTTGATAATAAATTCATTATGGATTATTTAGGAAGTAAGAATCTATACCGTTTGCTATACCCAAAGCAACACTTTTTTGGTAATTAGACTCAAAAATTCTTTTCCCTTCTTCACCGTGNNACATAAAAAGGTCCTTCCCTAACGCCATTGTCTATAGTGTCTTTATATGTCTTTCTAGCTTCATGGAGCATATATCTTTGTATATCTATTGCGAGTTTATTTGAAGCTGTTATTTTACTTCTGTTCATAATAGTTAAGAGTGCATTTTGGCTACTGTCATCCAAATCTTGCATCTCTTGTTTGTTTTCAAGTGCAGCCAGTCTTTTTGCTCTATCACTTCTAGCAGGAGATAAAAAATATGTTTCCATCCCTTTTGCATAAGATGCATTTTTTGCTTCAACAGCATTGGCATGTATTGAGATAAAAAGGTCTGCATTTTTATCATTTGCAAATGAAGTTCTCTCTTTTAGTTCTAAGAATTTATCAGAATTTCTAGTCATATAGACTGTATAGCCACGACTTATAAGAAAGTCTTTTAGATGCAATCCAACTGCTAAAACAGCTGTTTTTTCTTGGTTATTACCAAGTACTGCTCCTGGGTCTTTCCCACCGTGACCAGGGTCTATAACTATAGTTCTTGATCTTAAAAAAGTAGTTTTTGCTATTTGACTCTCTTGTTTTGGTTCTGGAACAGCTTGTGTGGTTGTAGCAGTTTTGCTAGGCGTTGTTCTAATTATTATATTGTTACCGTTTGCCATATAGACTGATTTAGGGTCGTTTTTATTGATGATTGAAATTCTTAGTTTTTTGGGAGTTTGTGGATTTACTATAATCCTATCTATCCCTTCTATTTGAAGTACTGTGGATACTGCGTCTTTAAAGTTACCGTCTATTTCAAAAACATCTTTATGAGGTTTTCCCTTTTCTTGAATAAATATTATATCTTTAGCCGATACATTTTTATTAAATCGTACAATAATATCATTATCTTTTGTTTCTATAGCATTAATAGAATATCTTGAATCAAATATTGATTCTTTTGAGGTTGTTTGATTGGTGATAATTGTATTTGAAGTATTTTGGCTAGTAATCTCTTGTTGTTTTGGCTGTGTTGTTGGTTTGTTATTTAGTTGTTTTGTAGATTGTTGAGCGTATATGGAGTTCAAAGCAGATTCGTATTTACTTGTATCTACTTTGAGTTGTTTACCTACATTTATTATAGTATTTAAGTTCTTGACTTCACTATCAGTGTTACCGTTAACCACGGCTTTTAGGTAGTTGATTTTTGCTTGATTAAACTCATCTGTTAAAGTATCATAATTGCCATAAACAATAGAATATGAGAGTATAAACAGTAATAAAAACCTAAATACCCTCAAAAACTACTCCCCATGAACTAGTTTTTGCATAAGTTCTTTTACGGTAATAACTTTATCTAGTCTATATCCGTTTGAACCTGTAAAGAAAAGCCCACTCTCAAGATTCCCAAGATAAGCATCACTTAATCTATCTGCTATACAAAATCCTACAGCTTTTGCCTCTTCACCTTGTTTACATGGAAATACACAGTTACTTATACAAGCTACTTTTGGGGCAGTTCCATTTTCTATTGCATTTTGAAGATTTGTTCTTACTCCCCTTACAGGATAACCTACCGGAGATTTCATAAGTTCAATATCCTCTTTTTTAGAGTTAATAAGAACTTGTTTGAGATTGTCGTGGGCATCACACTCTACGGTACCTATAAATCTAGTACCTATTTGTACACCTGCACACCCCATATTTAAGAATTTTTCTATATCATTTTTATCCCAAATTCCACCGGCTGCAATTACAGGTATATCTCCCCATGCCTTTGCCTCTTCTATGACTGGAGGGACGATATTTTCTAGTTGATTCTCCTCTTTTAGACACTCGTCATAGCTAAAACCTTGATGCCCACCGCTAAGTGGTCCTTCAACTATCACTGCATCAGGAACTTTGTCGTATCTAGCCCATCTTTTGCATATAATTTTAAGAGCTTTTGCTGAAGATACGATAGGTATAAGGGCTACATTTGGGTAATCTTTTGTAAATTCAGGCATATTAGTAGGAAGTCCGGCTCCTGTAATAATAATATCAATTCCTGCTTCACAAGCATCTTTAACAACTCTTGCATAGTCGTTGATAGCATATAAAATATTTACCGCAAGAGGTTTGTCTCCACATATTTTTCTAGCATTATCTATAATAGCTTTTAATCCATCTTTTGAATAAAAATTTATACTATCTACAGGTCTTCCACTAGCATTTCTAGTTGAATATTTATTGTTGTCATAATATCCGGTACCAACAGCACTAATTACACCTAAACCACCTTCGGCAGATACACTTCCAGCTAGTTTATCCCAACTTATACCTACGCCCATACCGCCCTGGATTATCGGTATTTGTATTTCATATTTACCTATTTTTAAACTTTTCAAAAACTATCCTATTATGAATTTAGCAAAACTCTTTTTGCCTTTTTGTACGATATATTCACCTTTTGCAAGATTTAATTTATCGTTATCTACTTTTTCTTGGTTTATTTTAACCCCACCTGCACTTATATCACGTCTTGCTTGAGAAGTTGAAGCCGTCATATTCGCTTCCACCAAAGCTTGACATATCCATATACCTTCAGTAAATGTAAACTCAGGAATATCCGTAGGAATATCTTTGTTTGCAAAGATTTTTGTAAATTCATCCTTTGCTCTCATCCCTTCACCGTTTCCGTGAAATCTATCAACAATTTCCATTGCTAGATTATCTTTTACTGCTTTAGGATGTATTGTACCATTTTCTACATTTAATTTTAATTCTTTTATTTCATTTAAAGATTTTGTTGATAAAAGTTCGTAATATCTCCACATTAATTCGTCGCTTATAGATAAAACTTTACCGAACATATCATTTGGATTGTCTGTAACACCTATGTAGTTATTTAAAGATTTAGACATTTTTTGGACACCATCAAGACCTTCTAATATAGGCATCATAAGAACAGCTTGTTCTTTCCCTATATTATAAGCTTTTTGTAATGTTCTACCCATAAGAAGGTTGAATTTTTGGTCTGTTCCACCTAGTTCTACATCAGATTTTAGATGGACGCTATCATAACCTTGTAGTAAAGGATATAAAAATTCACTTATTGCTATAGGTGTGTTTGATTTAAATCTTTTCGTAAAATCATCTCTTTCAATCATTCTAGCAACCGTGAAGTTTCTTGATAATGCTATAAGTCCACTAGCTCCAAGTTCATCAAGCCATGAACTATTGAAAACTACTTTTGTATATTCAGGATTTAAAATCTTAAATACTTGGTCTTTATAACTTTGAGCATTTTCTAAAACTTGCTCTTTTGTTAAAACTTTTCTTGTTTCGCTTTTGCCCGTTGGGTCACCTATAGTAGCCGTAAAATCACCTATCAAAAACTGTACGTTACCACCAAATTTTTGGAATGTTGCAAGTTTTTGAAGTAGTACGGTATGCCCTAGGTGTAAATCAGGTGCAGTTGGGTCAAAACCTGCTTTTACCTCATATCTTTCACCGGTCGTATAAAATTTTGTTACAAGCTTTTTGATGGCTTCAATATCTATAATTTCAGCAGTTCCTCTGCTTATCTCATCAAGTGCAATTTTAATTTTATCTTCCATTATTTACCTTTTAGATTTTACTTATTTATATGCGTCTGCTTTTGAAAAAAAGTCTATTATTTTAACTCTTTTTTCAATAAGTGTTTTTAGTTGCTCTTTATTTGGATTGTTTGTTTCAAACTCTATTTCACAATATCTTGTATGGCTTATTTTATCTCTACCGTATTCTATAAAAATTATATTTATATCATGTGTAGATAGATAAGTAAGAAGCTTTGCTAGTTCACCTTTTACATTTGGGATACTAACTACCATTTTATAATTATGAAGTTTGTTTTCCTCCCATTTACAAAATAGCATATCATCACCGTTTAATATTTTTTTATAGGCTTTATTACACATCTTATGATGAATTACGGCACTATTTTTTTCTTTGAAAGCCACTATATCATCACCGAATTTTGGATGACAACAGTGTTCAAATAAAAGATTATTAATGCTGAAGTTTGAATATACTACTACTTTGTCTAGTTTATATTCTTTGAATTTTAGATTTTGTATTTTTAATCTAGCCACAAAACCTAGAGTTCCTATGATTTGTTCAGTTACTTTTCTTTTTATCTCTTTTAAATAATCTAATATATGAGGGACTTTATGATATTTCACTTGCAATGATAAATCACTCAAAATATGTGATTTATATCTGCTAAAGATAGTATTGATTATATTTTTACCGCTTACTTCATCAAGCTCTTTTAGTCTTGTACCGCATAATATTTTGATAGCTTTTTTTGCACGTGTGGTTTTTACCATATCTATCCAACTACATCTAGGTATTTGATGGTCTGTTGTCTTGATAGATACTATATCAGAGCTTTTTAATTCCGTAAGAAGCGGTACTTTTATATTGTTTACAAAACTCTCAACTGCATTATTTCCCACATCGGTATGTATGTGGTATGCAAAATCAAGTGCAGTTGCACCGCGAGGCAATACGAAAGTATTACCCTTTGGAGAATAGACAACTATCTCTTCACTGTATAAGTCTTGTTTGGCATCCGAATAAAACTCCTCAACGTTTTCATTTTCAAATTCCAACGAGTGGAGCCATTTTAAATTTGGTGTGTGAGCTTTAAGACCGCTTTTATAAATCCAATGTGCTGCAACACCATATTCAGCAACCTTATTCATATCAAAGGTTCTTATTTGAACTTCATATATGCTAGAGTCGTAAAATACGGTTGTGTGGATAGTTTGGTAACCATTTTCCTTAGGTGTAGAAATATAATCTTTAAATCTTGCAATCAAAGGTTTATATTTCATATGTATATGTCCAAGTACGTCATAACACTCTATCGGCGTATCTACAAGTATCCTGATGGCAAGAAGGTCAAGAATTTCATCTATCGTGACACCTTTTCTTTGCATTTTTAGATAGATGGAGTAATGATGTTTGATACGACTGAAAATTTTTAGATTGTCAGTGTTAAATCCGTGATACTCTAGTAGTGATTTTGTAGTAGATACGAAATCATTTAGTTTTAAGTGCATTTTACTTTGATATGCTTGTAAATGCTCGTCTATAGCCTTGTACTCTTCAGGATATATATACATAAACGCCAAATCTTCAAGGTAGTTTTTTAATGTTGAAATACCTAGACGATGAGCAATAGGTGCATAAACCACAAGAGTTTCTTCAGCTATTCTTACTTGTTTTTCTTTTTTCAGTGCAGAAAGTGTAAGCATATTGTGGAGTCTGTCACATAGCTTTATTACTAAAACCCTAACATCTTCTATAGATGCAATAAGCATTTTTCTAAATGATAGTGCAGAACTCATAAGCTTTTCATGAGATGTAGAGCTTGTTAGCTCATGTTCACGAATTTCAACTATCTTTGTAAGACCGTCAACTATTTTGGATACATCGACACCGTAATTCTCTTCTATTTCTTCTAACGTACACGCGGTATCTTCTACCACATCGTGTAAAAGTGCTGCCGTTACCATTGCTTCGTCATTACTAAAATATGCTGTTATAGTAGCTACAAGTAAAGGGTGAACTGCATAAGGTTCACCGCTTTTTCTCATTTGACCTTCATGGGAGGCTATGCAGAAATTTATCGCTTTTTCAATTTGTGATGTTATTTCAATAGAAGATGCTAAAGCTTTTTTGGCATCTTCTATAGTATTGATTTGTTGAAGTTCTTGACAGAGATTATTCATAAGAGTGTTGAGTTGTTATTTTGCAACAACGCCTTCTACTTTTAAAAGACCGTTTGCAATCTCATTGATAGCAATATCGGTATATTTCATATTTTTTACACCGTCTTCTAAAAGTGGTTTTGCACCACGGCTAAGTTCATCAGCTCTTTGACCTACTGCAAGAGCTAATATGTATCTGTCATTATTTACTCTTTTTAGAGCTTTTGCCATTGTTTCTTCTAATCTATTCATCATTTATTCTACTCCTTATTTAACTATCGAACATTTACTAAAATCGTTATTCATAATTCTTAACAAATTACCTTTTTCAAACATATTCATTACAACTATAGGTAGTTTGTTGTCTTTTGCCAAAGCTATAGCCGTATCATCCATAACCTTGATATTGTCTTGTAATGCCATATCATAAGTCAATGTATCAAGCTTTTTAGCATCAGAGAATTTATTTGGGTCTCTATCATATACACCGTCAACTTTTGTAGCTTTTATCAATAAAGATGCTTCTATTTCAGTTGCTCTTAGAGTTGCTGCAGTATCAGTCGTAAAGAAAGGGTTACCTGTTCCTGCACTAAATATTACAACTCTACCTTTTTCTAAGTGACGTCTTGCACGTTTTACTATAAAAGACTCAGCAATTTGTTCCATTTTTATAGCTGATTGAAGTCTTGTACTAACTCCGATATGCTCTAACGCTTCTTGCATTGCAACACCGTTTATAACGGTAGCTAACATACCCATATAATCTGCACTTGTTCTTTTTATTACACCGTCTGCCGCTGCACTAACACCTCTTACGATATTACCGCCGCCTATTACTATACCTACTTCTATGTTGTTATCTACTAGTTCTTTTATCTCGTTTGCGATAAAATGGAGAGTTTTCGTATCTATACCGTATTCACCGTCTCCAGCCAACGCTTCACCTGAAAATTTGACAAGTACTCTTTGTCTCATAGTTGCCTCTTAAGTTAAAATTAGTGGATTATATCTAAAATAAACTTAAGAAGTCGTGAATCGTAAGGCATGAGTCGTAAAACTCTATCCACGATTCACGAAAATCGACTCACGAATTTTTTATGTTCTCAATCTTATCCCTTAATCTTATAGCCTCTTCAAAATTCAAATCTTTAGCAGCTTGTTTCATTTGTCTATTTAATTCGTCAAGTATTTTTTTCTTTTCACTTGCAGGTATTTTTGATAATTTGTCACGTTTTAGTGCAACATCATCATACTCTTCCATTTTTAGATTTTCATCAAGTTTTCTTGTGGTTGTAGTAGGGGTGACATTATGAAGTTTATTATATTCCATCTGTTTTTCACGTCTTGCATTGGTCGTATCTATGGCTCTTTGCATTGAAGGGGTCATTTTATTTGCAAATAATATAACCTTCCCTTCACTATTTCTTGCAGCTCTTCCCATTGTTTGTATAAGTGCCGTTTCACTTCTTAAAAAACCCTCTTTATCGGCATCAAGGATGGCTACCAGTGAAGTTTCAGGTATATCAAGACCTTCTCTTAAGAGGTTAATACCTATTAAAATATCAAATTGCCCAAGTCTCAAAGCCCTTATGATTTGATTTCGCTCTATGGCATCTATTTCTGAGTGCATATATTTTACTTTTAGTCCAAGTTCCGTATAGTATTTGGATAGCTCTTCTGCCATTTTTTTTGTTAATACCGTTACAAGTACCCTTTGATTTTTGGCTACTACTTTTTTTATCTCATCATAAAGGGTTTCTACTTGATAGGTACTTGGTTTTATCTCCACTACAGGGTCTAAAAGTCCGGTAGGTCTTATGATTTGTTCTGCTACGGTTGCAGATAGTTCAATCTCTAGCTCTTTTGGAGTTGCACTTACAAAAAGAAAATGGGGGGATTTATTGATAAATTCTTCAAATCTTAGAGGACGGTTATCAAGTGCGGACGGTAGTCTGAAGCCGTACTCCACAAGTACCTCTTTTCTACTTCTATCTCCGGCGTACATACCCCTAAATTGAGGTAATGAAACATGAGATTCATCTACTATGATTAAAAACTCTTTGTGTTTTTGACTAAAATAGTCTATCAAAGAATAGGGCGTTTCCCCCTCTTTAAGCCCTGTTAAATGGCGTGAATAGTTCTCTATACCTTTACACATACCGGTAGCTTCAAGCATTTCCAAATCAAATTCAGTTCTTTGTTTTAGGCGTTGATATTCTACGACTCTATCTTCTTTTTTATAAAACGCTAGTCTGGAAGCTAGTTCATCTTCTATGGATTTCATAGCAAGTGCAAGTTTGTCTTGAGATACTACGAATGGATTTACACTGTATAAGGTAAAGCTTTTTAGTTCTTCATTTCTTTGGTTTGTAAGATAATCTAGTTTTGATATGGTTTCTATTTCATCGTCGAAAAACTCTATTTTGATATATTCATCGTCAAAATATGCAGGATAAATATCTATAACATCACCGTTTACTCTAAAGTCGCTTCTATCAAAAAATTTATCGTTTCTTTTGTATCCCATCTCAACAAGTTTTAGTAAAAGTTTTTTTTGGCTGTAATCTTGTCCGACTTCAAGTTTTTGAACCATACCGCTGTACTCTTCAGGCGAACCAAGACCGTAATTTGCTGAAACTGAAGCGATAACTATAACATCATCAAAGCTAAGCAATGACGCAGTCGTACTAAGTCTAAGACGTTCTAGCTCTTCATTTATAGATGAGTCTTTTTCTATGAATAGGTCTTGTCTTGGTATATAGGCTTCCGGTTGATAATAATCATAGTATGAGATAAAATATTCCACATGGTTGTTTGGGAAAAAACTTCGAAACTCACTATAAAGCTGAGCTGCTAGAGTTTTATTGTGGGTCATTATTAAAGTCGGCATTTGGACTTTTTCTATCACTTTTGCCATAGTATATGTTTTACCGCTACCTGTAACTCCAAGTAGTGTTTGGTATTGGTGTCCGTCAATTATAGATTGACTTAAACGTTCTATTGCAACGGGTTGATCTCCCCTTGGAGCGTAATCGCTCACAACTTCAAATTTAGCCACGTATTTCCTATTGGTTTATTTTTGATAGCGGTTCAGGTTTGCCGTAATAAAAACCTTGCTTATAGTCAACGCCAATTTCATCTAGTATTTTATCTATTCTTTCGTCAGATACAAATTCTGCAACGGTTTTTAGCCCTGTTTTTTTCGCAAACTCTACTATAGTTTCTATTACGACTTTTGCGTCAGGGTCGGTTACTATATCTTTGATAAGAGAGCCATCTATTTTGAGGTAATCTGCTTTCATTTTCAAAACTTGCTCAAAGTTTGAATAACCACTTCCAAAGTCATCTATTGCAAACTTACACCCATAAGCTTTAAATTTATCAATAAACGCATATACTTTATCATAGTCCTCTATGCTGTCGGTTTCTAGTATCTCAAAAGTTACTTTAGGACCTAGTTCCGGAAATATTATAAATTGATTTTCTATAAAAGTTTCCGTATCAACATCAACTATATCATCATAGCCGATATTTAGACTTAGTTCTTCCGGTCTATCTAGGAAAATATTAAAACTTTTTAGAAACATGGTTTGTGTAATGTATTTATACTCTCTTATTTGTTTTGATATATCTAGGAATAGATTTGGTGTTAAAACAGTGCCATCAGGCTCTATAAGTCTAACTAATGCTTCATATTTTACTACTTGCTTTGTTTTTGAACAAACAATCGGTTGAAAATAAGGTTTTATACCGTTTAGTTCAAGAGCTTGGATAACTTTATGGGTATATTCAAAGTTTTTATTGGATGTTTCAAAAAGTTTTAATTCTTCGCTATAAACTATATATTTGTCGTTTTTCTTCTCTTTTAGAAGTTTCATAGCTGCATCTGCAGTTTGTAAATAAGGCTCTTTTTTAGTGATACTAGCACTTATTGTTATCCTTATTTTGAAACCTTTTGTATTGAAATTCGTCTCACTTATTTTATTTAAAAAATTTAGTATTAAAGAATTAAAAGCTATAGCTTTGCTTTGAGTATTTACTAAAATACCGAAATCATCACCGCC
>DISL01000007.1 GCA_002421845.1 Epsilonproteobacteria bacterium UBA6211
TCAAATCATATGTATCAAAATTATCTAGGCTATTTACTTATAGATTTTGACATAGACTACCAAAGGGGTATTGAGCTTGTAAAAGCTGCCCTTGCACAAGAACCAGAGAACTATGCTTATCTTGATTCTTTAGCGTGGGGTCATTACAAACTAAAACAATGCAAAAAAGCTTATGATATTATGGATAATATAGTAAAAAAATTAGGTACCCAACACGAAGAGATTAACCAACACTGGGAAGCAATAAAGGAGTGCAATAAATAATGATTTTAGATGAAATTATAAAAAGAACAAAAGAAGATTTAGAACAACGAAAAGCAGAATTTAGCCTTGATTGGTTGGGGAGAAGTTTGGCTTTTAACCCGTTTCCTCCAAGAGACGTAAGAAAAGTTCTTACAAGTACAAAAGAAGACCGTGTAAAAATAATAGCGGAAGTCAAAAAAGCAAGTCCAAGCAAAGGGATAATAAGAGAAGATTTCGACCCGTTACTTATAGCTGATATTTATAGTAAAAACGGAGCAGACGCAATATCTGTTTTGACTGAACCACATTATTTCAAAGGTAATTTAGAATATCTTACGCAAATAAGAAGATATGTTCCTACACCTTTACTTAGAAAAGATTTTATCGTTGATAAATACCAAATAGTAGAAGCTTTGGTTTACGGAGCAGATTTTATACTTTTGATAGCAAAAGCACTTTCTACAAAAGAGTTAAAAGAGTTATACGAGTATGCGTTGCATGTTGGACTAGACGTACTTGTGGAAATTCATGATAAAGAAGATTTGAAAAAAGCTATGTCCGCAGGTGCTCATATAATAGGTATAAATCATCGAAATCTAGAAACATTCGAGATGGATATGACACTTTGTGAAAAACTTATCCCTATGATTCCAAACGGAAAGATTATAGTAGCTGAAAGCGGTGTTGATAATCCTGAAATTATAAGACATTTGGCTGACGTGGGTGCCGATGCCTTTTTGATTGGTGAGCATTTTATGAGACAAGATGACATAGGTACAGAAGTAGCTAGACTAAAAAATAGTTTTAACTAAAAACTAAAAAAACAAATATAAGTTTTTTTACAAGAAAAATTCAATAACATTTTACAAAAGTTGAAAATTGTCGAAGTCTTGAAATCTAAGTCATGAGTCGTATTTCCTGTTTTTAACAACTCACGATTTACGACTTACGGAACAATAAAGAGGAGTTACTATGGAAGTTATAAAAACTACTGTTTTGTTAGTATTGCTTAGCGTTCTTCTTGTGAGTCTCGGCGGATATTTCGGTGGGGCGAACGGTACTCTTATAGCACTTTTATTGGTGGGCGGTATGAATTTTTATGCTTACTACTATTCAGATAAACACGTTTTAAACCACTACAAAGCAGTTGAACTTACGGATACTAGACATTTCGTATATCAAATGGTTAGGGATTTAGCTTATAAAGCAAATCTTCCTATGCCAAAAGTCTATATAATACCGCAAAATATACCAAATGCCTTTGCAACGGGAAGAAATCCACAAAACGGTGTAGTGGCGGTTACTCAGGGGCTTATTGATTTACTTAATCCTGAAGAGGTTAAATCTGTTATAGCCCATGAATTAGCGCATATAAGACATTATGATATTTTGACTGGTACCATAGCAGCAACGATAGCCGGAGCTATATCTGCTATTGCAAATATGATGCAATTTGGTGCTATGTTCGGCGGTAACAACCAAAGGGGAGGGCATCCTATCATAATGATACTTTTGGCTATTATTCTCCCTATTGCAGCTATGATTATCCAAATGACGGTTAGTAGAACTAGAGAATACGCAGCAGATGAAGCTGCAGCTAAACTTGTAGGTACTCCTGTACATTTACAAAATGCCTTACAAAAGCTAGATAATTATGCAAGACGCGGAGATTTACGTGATGCTACTCAAGAAACTGCACATATGTTTATTATCAACCCTTTTGCAGGGCATGATATAAGTTTCAGAGAACTTTTTAGTACTCACCCATCTACAAAAAATAGAATAGAGAGACTAAGTAAAGTTAGGGTTTAAAGCCTTTTACATATGGCTCTAAATCCTAATAAATTATAATGATTTTATTATAATCTGATAAAAAGCAAAACTTTAGTACAATTTCACCTATGAACAAATTAAAAGATATAAACATATTAAAAACTCTTTATTCTCTAAAATCATTCGGTTATGATTATATAGATACTTTTGATATGAATTATTCAAATTCAAACAATATAAACTTACCTGACGATATGGGTAAGTTAAAAGATATTGTAGAACATTGTAATCTATGTAGCTTCTCAAAGAGTAGGAATAATATTTTATTTGCAAACGGAACAGCAAAAAGCGGTATAATGATTTTGACTTTTTCCCCTACCGATTTTGAAGATAGTGAAAATAGATTTTACGCAGGACGTGCCGGAGAGCTTATATATAATATAGTTACAAAAGTTTTAAATCAAGATGTAAATGATGTATTTATTACATCTGTTTTGAAGTGCAAAGCAGTATTACAAGATGATAGTTTGACTGAAAATGTGAATATTTGCAAATCATATCTAATGCAGCAAATAAAACTTTTAAAGCCAAAAATCATTTTATTTTTCGGTGAAAATGTTTATCAACATTTAACTTTAAATGATGATTTTGAGTATATAAAAGGGACTATATTTGATTGGGGTAATACTAAGGTAATTGCTACCTATGAACATACGCATATTCTAAAAAATCCTACTTTGAAAAAAGAAGTGTTTGATAGTATGTTAAAAGTTAAGAATTTTTTGGAGTAGATTAATGAGAAAATATATTTTATGGATAACGGTTTTATTTTTATTTGCCGGGTGTGCAAAACAAATTGACAATACTACCTATATATCAAGTCAGAATAATACAAATGAACCTTCAATGTATTCAAATAGTACTGACAAAACGAATTCTGTTACCGGTTATGATGAGAGAACTATATCTATTATTTCAGAACAAGTCTCCGCTACTGATCCACAAAAGCCTAAAGCAAAAGAAAAGGAAAAAGAGAAGGTAGCAGTTGTATTTGCTTCTAAGATAGTAGGAAGGTACGGTAATGATGCCGTTAATACAATTATTTCTTATTCGATGTACAAAAATATTGATTTTGAGATAAAAGTATATGATTCTTTATATGAAAATCAAAATAATATAGAAAAAGCATTTTACGATGCTTCACGTGACGGATTTAAAAATATAATTGCTTTGTTTGCACATGACACTAGTGTAGAATATATTTCAAATATAAACTCTTTTAGAAAAATATATATACCTACGTTACATAAAAAACAGTCTCGAACATATAATTCAAATGTATTATACGGAGCTATAGACTACGAAGAACAATATAGTAAATTGTTGGAGTTTTCAAATGCTAGGATTACAGAGATTTATGACACTGACAAAATATCTTCATTACTTTCTCGTTATATGGCATCAAAAGGGATTCCTATATCAAAAAAATATCAAATTGTAAAAGCACAAACAAACTACAAAACACTATTTGAAAAAAACAATATACTAGCAGATTCTTCGCTGTTTCTAAATACTACAGTTTTACAATCGGCTATAGTGTTGTCTCAATTAAGGGTTTATGAAGTAAGTCCTAGAGTAGTATTATCTACACAGTTAAACTACAATCCTATGATTTTATCTTTAAGTCAAATAGGAGATAGGAAAAATATGCTTATAGCAAATTCTATAGGTGAGACACACCCTAAAATTCAAGCAATAGGGACTATGCTAGATAGTGATTTTGAATATAATTGGGTTAATTTTTCTACTTTGATAGGAATAAAAGAGTTGCTATCTCAAAACGATAGTGATGTTAGTGGTTATAAAATAGTTGACAATCAAGTAAAATATGACGTAGTTATATATCGTCCTGCCGAATTCGCTTTCGTTAAGCTAGATAGATAGTTTTATCTAGCTTAGTATCTCTTAAACTTTATTATATACTTTTATCAATATTTAAGCTTTATTTTGGTACAATCTGCCACTGTTTTCTAATCATCGAGGAAGTTTTTGCAAAAAATGCCACGATTTTTGGGTAGTTTTTTGTAAAAAGTTGGTGTCCCAACCACCTATTAGAAAACAGAGAATTTAACGGCAAAGGAAAGCTATGAAAGTAAGAGCTTCAGTTAAAAAGATGTGTGACAAATGTAAAGTCATCAAAAGAAGAGGTGTAGTAAGAGTTATCTGTGAAACACCAAAACACAAACAAAGACAAGGATAAAGAATGGCTCGTATTGCAGGTGCTGATTTACCAAACAAAAAGAGAATGGAATATGCCTTAACATATATTTATGGAATAGGTTTACATACGTCAAGATTAATACTTGATGCTACAGGAATCTCATACGATAAAAGAGTTTTTGAATTAAGCGAAGATGAAGCAGCAGCTATCAGACAAGAGATTCAAAAAAACTATATGGTTGAGGGTGATCTTAGAAAAAAAGTTGCTATGGATATAAAATCTCTTATGGACTTAGGAAGTTACAGAGGTTTAAGACATAGAAAAGGTTTACCAGTTCGTGGTCAAAGCACAAAAACAAATGCTAGAACAAGAAAAGGTAAAAAGAAAACCGTTGGTTCTGCATCTAAGTAATAAGGTTTGATAATGGCAAAGAAAAAAAACGTAGTTAGAAAAAAAATAGTAAGAAAAAATATTGCTGACGGAATAGTACATATTTCAGCAACATTTAATAACACAGTTGTTTCAATCAGTGATAATGCTGGAAACACTATTGCTTGGAGTAGTGCTGGAAGCTTAGGTTTCAAAGGTAGCAAAAAATCTACACCATTTGCAGCTCAACAAGCAGTTGAAGATGCAATGAAAAAAGCAATGGAACATGGTATCAAATACGTAGGTATTAAAGTACAAGGCCCTGGTAGTGGTAGAGATACTGCTGTGAAATCTGTAGGTTCTATTGATGGTGTTAGTGTAAGATGGTTTAAAGATGTTACACCACTACCACATAACGGTTGTAGACCTCCAAAAAGAAGAAGAGTGTAAGGAGTAGGATATGGCAAGATATAGAGGACCAGTAGAAAAAGTAGAGAGAAGATTAAACGCTGATCTTGGACTTAAAGGTGAGAGAAGATTAGCAGGTAAAAGTGCATTAGAAAAAAGACCATATGCTCCAGGACAACACGGACAAAGAAGATCAAAAATATCTGAGTATGGTTTACAACTAAGAGAAAAACAAAAAGCAAAATATATTTACGGTATTAGTGAAAAACAATTTGCAAAATACTTTAAAGAAGCTGCTAGAAGACAAGGTAACACAGGGGAAAACCTTATCGTTATGCTTGAGCAAAGACTTGATAACGTAGTTTATAGAATGGGTTTTGCAACAACTAGAAGATTTGCTAGACAACTTACAACGCACGGTCACATTTTAGTTGATGGACAAAAAGTTGATATTCCTTCTTACACTGTAAGACCGGGACAAAAAGTTGAAATTAGAGAAAAATCTAAAAACAACCCTCAAATAGTAAGAGCTATAGAGCTTACAAATCAAACTGGTATGGTTGACTGGGTTGATGTAGAAAAAGAGAAATTATTCGGTATTTTCAGCAGATTACCACAAAGAGAAGAGGTTGTTATACCGGTAGAAGAGAGACTTGTAGTTGAGTTATATTCTAAGTAATAAGGACTAGAATATGAGAAAAATTACAGATACACCGTTTTTACCAACAGATGTTGAGATTGAAAAAATAAGTGATACGGTATCAAAAATTACTGCTAGTCCGTTTGAAAGCGGATATGCAGTAACTTTGGCTCACCCTTTAAGAAGAATTTTAATGAGTAGTACAAAAGGTTTTGCACCGATAGGTGTTAAAATCAACGGTGTTAAACATGAATTTGACTCTTTAAGAGGTATGCTTGAAGATGTTGCCGTATTTATAATAAATCTTAAAAATATAGGCTTTAAAGTTAAAGGTACTACAGAATCTCAAATTGAAGTAGAGTATTCATTTGATGGTGCTAAAGAGATTAAAGCTATTGATTTAAATAACTCTTTTGTTGAAGTTGTAAACGAAGATACACATTTGGCTACTATTAATAGTGATTGTAATCTTTCATTTTCAATTATCTTACAAAGAGGTATTGGATATGTTCCAAGTGAAGAAATCAGAGATTTAATATCTGCTGAATATATTCCGCTTGATGCATTTTTCTCTCCTGTTAAAAAAGTAGTTTATGATATAGAGAAAATGCTAGTTGAAGATAATCCAAACTATGAGAAAATTGTTTTCACTATAGAAACAGACGGTGAAATATCGCCTGTAGATGCTTTTAAAGAAGCTGTTAGCGTAATGTATTCTCAAATGTCTGTTTTTAACAAAGTTTTTGATTTAAGTGATGTTGCTTTAAGTGATAATAGCGAAGAGCCTTCAGAAATCAAAGTTTTAGTTCAAAAAATAGAAGATTTGAATTTGAGTGCAAGAAGCTTTAATAGTTTGGATAGATCAGGTATCAAGTTTCTTGGTGAATTAGTTTTAATGAGTGAAGCTGAAGTGAAAAACATCAAAAACTTAGGTAAAAAATCTTATGACGAGATTAGTGAAAAACTTGAAAGCTTAGGGTTTCCGGTAGATTATACACTTCCAGAAAATATTGCATCAGCTCTTAGAAGAAAATTAGAGCAGTTAAAAGCATAAATTATAAAGGACAAATATGAGACATAAGCATGGTTATAGAAAGCTAAATCGTACTTCTGCACACAGAGGTGCTTTGCTAAAAAACTTAGCAATCGCTTTGATTGAAAATGAGAAAATAGAAACTACGTTACCAAAAGCAAAAGAGCTTAGAAGTTATGTAGAAAAACTAGTTACAAAAGCTAGAAATGCTGATTTTAATACGCATAGAACAATTTTTGCTGCATTACAAAGCAAAGAAGCTACAAAAAAACTTATTAATGAAGTAGCTCCTAAGTATGTAGATAGAAACGGTGGATATACATCTATCGTTAAAACAAGAATTAGAAGAGGCGATGCTACACAAATGGCATTCATCTCTTTTGTATAATCAAATCAGATTATAAAGTTTAGAAGGGTTGGTACTTTTGGTATCAACCCTTTTTTTATACCTGTAAAATAAAAAGGTAACCACTTGAAAGAATTAAACCAAATAAGCAATTTTGTTTATTGCGATGCCTCTTTGGAAAATATGTTGATAGAATCAAAATTTTTACCAAATCCTTATAAAGATTATCCTTTTTTACTTATCAATAATTTCCTTACAAACAATGAATCTAAAGAGATAGTTGATGCGATAAGGGAAAGTTCTGATTATGAAAAAGCTATGGTAAAAACAAAAGTTTTAGATAGTATAGTCGATCCAAGCGTAAAACCAAAAATAAGAACTACAAATATATATACTTTGCCTTTACATTTTCAAAGTATTTATCAAGAAAGATTTGCACAATATCAAAAAGAGATAGAAGATTTTTTCTCCTTATCACTTAATCTGGCTACCAAAGAGCAAGTTTTAGAATATACCAAAGGCTCATTTTATATCAAGCATAGTGATGATTCAAATGAAATAATAGACAGTGATAAAAATACCGTCGGTTTTGATTTAGTCGCACCTCAAAGGAAAATTACAACCGTTTTATTTGCAACTACCAATGTAGATGAGATAAGTGATGAGTATAGTTTTATCGGTGGTGAATTGATATTTAACTATTTATATGATAAAGATGGGAATAATATTGTTTTAAAACCTAAAGCAGGTGATATGATAGCTTTCCCTAGTAATCCTTATTTTTGTCATGAAGTAAAACTTGTCAAAGATGGGTATCGCCTTACTATAGTTCAATGGCATAATGCTATTTCTTAAGCTCTTTTTGGATATAATACACGATTATTAAGACTGGGAGCGAAGCGGTGATTACACTTAAAGAGGCATTAACACTTTCACAAGAAGAACTTAAAAATTTAAAAGACGAACTATCAAAAAAAATCAAAGAACAAAGCCATATCGGTGCTTATATAGAGCAGTTTACAAATAGTGAAGTATTTACTAGAGGCTCTGGAATACCTATTGCAATCAAAGATAATATCAATATAAAAAACTTTCCCATGACTTGTAGTAGTAATATTTTACAAGGGTATATAGCACCTTATGATGCGACAATTATAACAAATATAGAAAAAAACGGTTTTAGCCCTTTTGGTATAACAAATATGGATGAGTTTGCTATGGGAAGTTCAACGGAGAGTAGTTGTTACGGCAAAACATTGAACCCTGTAAATAATGAAAGAGTCCCAGGTGGAAGTAGTGGTGGAAGTGCTGCTGCGGTTTCTGCAGGTCTAGCAATAGCTGCAATAGGTACGGATACCGGTGGAAGTATAAGACAACCTGCAGCCTATTGTGGGTGCGTCGGTATGAAACCTACTTACGGAAGAGTAAGTAGATACGGCATTACGGCATATAGTTCATCTCTTGACCAAGCAGGACCTATAACACAAAACGTAACAGATGCTGCGATACTTTATGATGCAATGGCTGGATACGATAAAATGGACTCTACAAGTGCTAATATTGATTATACACCGGTAACTCCAAATCTAAACAGTGATAGAAAACTTACTATAGCAGTTATTCAAAACTTTATAGATGAAGCTAGTGATGATATCAAAGCAGGTTTTGAAAAAGCTATCAATGCACTAAAAGATGCAGGACATGAAATAGTATATGACAATATGTTAGATACAAAAATGATAGTTTCATCATATTATATTATCGCTACTGCAGAAGCAAGTGCAAACTTAGCTAGATTTGACGGTATAAGATTCGGTAACCGTAAGGGTGACGCAGGACTTAAAGATATATATCTAAAAACAAAATCACAAGGTTTCGGTGATGAAGTACAAAGAAGAATAATGCTTGGTTCTTTTGTATTAAGTAGCGGTTATTATGATGCTTATTATATCAAAGCTCAAAAAGTAAGACATCTGATAAAAGACAATTATGATAGAATTTTAAAAAATGCAGATTTGATACTCTCTCCTGTAGCTCCTACAACTGCTCCAAAATTCGGTGCATTTTCTACACCTCTTGAGATGTATTTAAGTGATATTTACACAATTTCCGTGAATCTTGCAGGGCTTCCGGCTATTTCACTTCCTATATCAAAAGACAAAGAAGGGATGCCTATAGGGTTACAGTTTATTGGTCGTGCATATGATGAACAAACACTGTTTGACGGTGCATTAAGTTTAGAAACAATTATAAATTATAAAGGATAACAAATGAGAATAAGAAAAAAAGCTTTAACCTTTGATGATGTTTTGTTGGTACCGGCTAAGTCTGAAATACTACCTAAAGAAGTTTGTATTAAAACAAAACTAACTAAAAATATAGAAATGAATATTCCGTTTGTTAGTGCCGCAATGGACACTGTTACGGAATATCGTGCGGCTATTGCTATGGCTAGACTAGGCGGTATAGGTATTATTCATAAAAATATGGATATAGCTTCACAAGTTATGCAAGTAAAAAAAGTAAAAAAAAGTGAAAGCGGTATTATCATAGATCCTGTATCAATTAAACCACATCAAACATTAAAAGATGCACAAAGTCTTATGCATGAGTATAAAATATCAGGAGTTCCTGTTATTGATGATGCTAATAATCTTCTTGGTATTCTTACAAATAGAGATATGAGATTTGTTAAAGATTTTTCTTTGACAGCTGAACAAACTATGACAAAAATGCCTTTGATTACAGGTAAAGCAGGTACTACACTTGAAGAGGCTGCTGATATAATGCATAAAAACAAAATAGAAAAGCTTCCTATAGTTGATGATGCAGGTAAACTAAAAGGTCTTATTACTATTAAAGATATAAACAAAAAAATAGAGTATCCAAATGCTAATAAAGACTCTTTTGGAAGATTAAGAGTAGGTGGGGCTATAGGTGTAGGTCAGTTAGACCGTGCAAAAGCTCTAGTTGAAGCAGGAGTTGATGTTCTTGTACTTGATTCTGCTCACGGTCATAGTAAAGGTATTCTTGATACCGTAGTAAAAATAAAACAAGAGTTAGATATAGATGTTATTGCAGGAAACGTTGCAACTGCTGAAGCTACTATTGATTTGATAAAAGCCGGTGCCGATGGAGTCAAAGTAGGTATCGGACCAGGGTCTATTTGTACTACAAGAATCGTTGCAGGTGTGGGTGTTCCTCAAATTAGTGCAATAGACGAATGTGCTGAAGCTGCAAAAGGGTACGGAGTGCCAATTATAGCTGACGGCGGTATCAAATTTAGCGGGGATGTTGCTAAGGCGTTGGCAGTGGGAGCTAGTTGCGTAATGATGGGTAGTGCTTTGGCAGGGACTGAAGAAAGTCCTGGAGAAGTTATCCTAGCTCATGGAAGAAAATTTAAAACATACCGTGGTATGGGAAGTATAGGTGCTATGACAAAAGGTAGTACCGATAGATATTTCCAAGAGGGAACTGCCGCTGATAAACTTGTTCCTGAAGGTATAGAAGGTATGGTACCTTATAGAGGATATATTAGAGATATTATTCATCAGTTTATAGGTGGATTAAGAAGCTCTATGGGTTATTTGGGAAGTAAAGATATAGTTACATTCCAAGCAAAAGCTGAATTTGTAGAGATTACAAGTGCCGGACTTAAAGAGTCTCATGTTCACGATGTAACTATTACAAACGAAGCACCGAATTATCATATTTAGGTTTAAGGTTGAAGGTTTAAGGTTTAAGATTTGAAGATAGAGACAAAGAAAGCTAGATTTACCAATCCTTTATATCTTGAGAGTGGTCGTATTTTGGAGCCGTATGAGATTATGTATGAAACATACGGTGAGTTAAATGAAGATAAAAGCAATGTTATCTTAATAACTCATGCCCTAAGCGGTAACCACCATTGTGCCGGAAGATATGAAAATGAAGCAAAACCGGGTTGGTGGGATAGCTTTATAGGACCGAATAAACCGGTAGATACCAATAAATATTTTGTAATATGTACTAACAACATCGGAAGTTGTTTTGGTAGTACAGGTCCTATGAGTCCAAATTATCCCAGTGATAAACCATATAGATTTAAATTCCCAGTACTTACTATAAGCGATATCGTAAAAGCTCAAAAAATATTATTAGATTCATTGGGTATCCACCGTGTAAAAGCTATAATAGGTGGAAGCATGGGCGGTATGCAAGCACTTTGTTATGCTATTGAGTATCCACGTTTTGCAGATATTATTATCCCTATGGCTACTACATCATATACAAGACCTTGGGCTATAGCGTTTAATAAAATTACGGTTGAAGCTATCAAAAACGACCCTGATTTTAAAAACGGTGAATATGAAGCAGGCGATATAAAAGCTAACGGATTAGCAGGACTAGCCGTTGGAAGAATGGCAGGTCATATTTCATATTTAAGTCCAGTATCTATGGAAGAAAAATTTGGGCGTAATTATGTTCAAACAGACGGTTTGTATGAACTATTCGGTAGATTTGAAGTTGAGAGATATTTAGAATATAATAGTTACAACTTCCCGAAAAGATTTGACCCTCTTAGTTATTTATACATAGTCAAAACTATTAATATTTTTGATGCAAGTAGAAATTACGATAGTTTGGAAGATGCTTTTAGTAGAGTCAAATCAAAGCTTCATCTTATCTCTTTTAGCGGTGATATGCTATTTTTCCCTTCAGAGATGGAAGAGATTTATAATATCATGTGTAAACTAGGTAAAAACGATATATGTACTTATAAAATGGTAGATAGCGACTACGGTCATGATGCGTTTTTGGTTGAAGTTGAAAAGTTTGGAGATTATGTTAGGGATTTATTAGATTCTTAACCTTAATATAAAAGGATTTTTATGGAAGAAAATAGTATCGTATCTTTTGAGCAAAAAATAGAAAAAGCCAAAGAACTTTTAAAAGAGTTATCTAATCCCGAAATACCTTTAACCAAAAGTGTTGAGATTTATAAAACAGGTTTAAAAGAGTTGGAACTTGCCTCACAGATGCTCGAAAATGCAAAAATAGAATTCGAAACTTTGAATAAACCGCAAAGTTAATGAATCTAGTAATAGTCAAGAAAAAGATTAAAAACAGTTATATACGAATACTACCTACCCTCGAAGTGAGGGTTAGCGTACCTAAAAATGCTACAGATTACTATATTAATAACCTTATCAATTCTAAGCAAGATTGGATATTACAAAAACTTGATTTTGTATCCAAGCAACAGCATAATAAAATTTCACAATTAAATACTGATGATAAAATATACTATTTGGGTTTAGAATATGTAATTAAAGTAATCAAAAGTAATAAAAATAATGTAATATTTGAGGGTAATACGTTACTGCTATATACTAAAAGTAATGAGTTTGAATATAAGCAAAAATTATTAGATAAGTTTTATTTATTGAATGCAAAAAATATTTTGACTGAAATTGTCGAAAATTACATATTTTTGGTGAAAAAAAACGTAAATTGTGTTAAAATAAGAAAAATGAGTTCTAGATGGGGAAGTTGTAATTATGTAAAGTGTACAATAAACTTAAATAGTGAACTTATGAAGAAACCTTTGAAGTTTATAGAGTATGTTGTGTTGCATGAGTTAGCACATTTGACTCATCCAAATCATAGTAAGGATTTCTATACTTATATTGAACGGTTTATGCCTGATTGGAAACAAAGATGCAAATTATAGATGATGGTTATAATAAATTTTTTCATAGACAAATAGAACTTTGGGGCGAAGAGACACAAAAGTCTTTGTTATCCAAAAAAGTTCTGATTATAGGAAGCGGTGGACTAGGGTGTAGTTTGGGTATTGCACTTGGAAGTAGCGGAATAGGTCAGATTGATTTGGTAGATTTTGATGAAGTAAGTCTTCACAATATCCATAGACAAGTTGCTTTCAAAACAACTGATGTCGGCAGAAAAAAATGTGAAGTTTTAAAAGAACTTATACTTTCACGAAATCCTTACGTAAACGTAAATGCTTATGACTGTGACTTTGATACTTTTATCTCTATCCACTATCCACTATCCACTACCCACTATGACTTGATTATAGATGCAACAGACAATCTCCCGACACGTGCAAAAATAGATAAATTTGCAAAAGAGTGTAATGTAGATTGGCTTTACGGAAGCGTTGAAGAGTTTCACGGTCATGTTTGCTTGTTTGATAAGGCGACTTTTGAAAGTGTATTTCAAGTAACCACAAGAAAACCGGCCGGAATTGCTGCTCCTATAGTTGTTCAAATAGCATCGTTACAGGCTAATATCGCCCTTAGATATTTGGCGGGTAAACCGGTAGTCAAAGATAAATTACACTATTGTTACTTTGACCAAAACGGTGAATTTTGCCTTCAAAAGTTTGGATTGTAATATGCAAAATATAAAACTTGTAGTTTTCAATCTTTTATTAGCCATGAGTTTAAGCGGATGCGTAGCAGAGCTTATGGTTATGGGTACTGCCGTATCAGTTGCGGCGACTGCACAAGAAGTTGAAGATGACCATGACGGTAATGTATGGGACTATGTCAAAGATAAATACAACTCTTTGAAATCCTATGCGGAAAGAAAGATGAATTAACTACTTTTTAAGTGCTTAAATGGTATAATCTCAAAATTTGTAAATAAAAATGATGAGGAATTTATATGCCAAAAAGAGAAGATATTAAGTCCATTTTACTTATCGGTTCAGGTCCTATCGTTATAGGTCAAGCTTGTGAGTTTGACTATAGCGGTACGCAAGCTACAAAGACTCTAAAAGAGCTTGGTTATAGAGTTGTTTTAATAAATTCAAATCCTGCTACTATTATGACAGACCCGGAATTTGCCGATAAAACTTATATCGAACCTATCACGGAAGAAGTTGTTGCTAAAATTATAAAACAAGAAAATATAGATGCTATACTTCCGACAATGGGTGGTCAAACGGCGTTAAACGTTGCAACATCAATGTATGACAAAGGTATGCTAGAGGGTGTAAAATTCCTCGGTGCAAACCCGGCAGCTATCAAAAAAGGTGAAGATAGACATTTATTTGCCGAAGCTATGAAAAAAATTGGTATGGATTTACCAAAAAGTGCAAATGCTTACAATCTTGAAGAGGCCGTAAGAGTTGCAAAAGAGATAGGCTTTCCTGTAATCAGTAGGGCATCATTTACCCTTGCCGGTGGTGGTAGCGGTGTAGCATACAATATGGAAGAGTTCAAGGCTTTGGCACAAGCAGGTCTTGAGGCATCTCCTATCAATGAAATAGAGATTATGGAATCTATGCTTGGTTGGAAAGAATATGAAATGGAAGTTATCAGAGACAAAAACGATAACTGTATCATAGTATGTTCGATAGAAAACCTAGACCCTATGGGTGTACATACCGGTGATAGTATTACTATAGCTCCTGCTCTTACACTTACGGATAAAGAATATCAAAATATGAGAAATGCATCTTTTGCTATCCTGAGAGAAATAGGTGTTGATACGGGTGGAAGTAACGTACAGTTTTCAATAGACCCAAAAACAGGTAGAATGATAGTAATCGAGATGAATCCAAGGGTAAGTAGAAGTTCTGCTCTTGCTTCTAAAGCAACAGGTTATCCTATAGCAAAAGTGGCTACATTACTTGCGGTAGGATTTACACTTGATGAGATTACAAACGATATTACCGGAACTGCTGCATCATTTGAGCCTGTTATTGACTATATAGTTACAAAAGTTCCTAGATTTACATTTGAAAAATTCCCTAGTGCGAATAGTACATTGACTACATCTATGAAATCCGTAGGTGAAGTTATGGCGATAGGAAGAACTTTCAAAGAATCTATCCAAAAAGCTCTTTGTTCACTAGAAACAGGACTTTGCGGTTTTGATGAAATAGAAGGTGATTTAGAGTTTGTAAAAAAAGAGATAAGAAGACCTAACGAAAATAGAATTAGATATTTGATGCAAGGTATGAGACTAGGTCTTACTAATGAAGATATTTTTGACTTAAGTAAAATAGACCCTTGGTTTATCTCACAGTTTAGAGGAATATACAATCTTGAACAAGAAGTATTAAATGCTAAAACTAAAGTTTTAACAGATGAAAAAATGCTAAGAATTTTGAAATCTGCAGGGTTTAGCGACAAAATGTTATCAAAACTTATCGGATGTAGTGAAAATGATGTTTATAATGCTAGAAAATCACTTGGAATCAATTTTGAATACAATGAAGTTGATACTTGTGCCGCTGAATTTAAAGCATTAACTCCTTATTTATATTCTACTACGAACTTAACTGCTTTACCACAAGCTCAAAAAACAAAAACAAGACCTAAAGTTATGATTTTAGGTGGTGGACCAAATAGAATAGGGCAAGGTATAGAGTTTGATTATTGTTGTGTTCATGCTTCTTTTGCACTTGCAGAGATGGATATAGAGACTATTATGTATAACTGTAATCCTGAGACTGTAAGTACGGATTATGATACAAGTGATATTTTGTATTTTGAACCAATAGATTTTGAACATGTAAGAAGCGTTATAGAAGTTGAACAACCAGACGGTATTATCGTTCATTTCGGTGGTCAAACACCACTAAAACTTGCAAAAGGTCTTGATGCAATAGGTGCTAAAATCATAGGAACACCGGCACGTGTTATAGAACTTGCCGAAGATAGAAAACTTTTTTCTGCTTTTGTTGATAAACTAGGTCTTTTACAGCCTGAAAACGGTACTGCAGTAAACAAAGACGAGGCTATAGCAATAGCTACTAAGATAGGCTATCCTGTGCTTGTAAGACCTTCTTTCGTTCTTGGTGGACGTGCAATGAGAATAGTTTATAATGAAGATGAACTAAGTCAATATATGGACGAGGCTGTATCCGTATCAAATGATTCTCCTGTTCTTGTAGATAAATTCTTAGACCGTGCGGTAGAGCTTGACGTGGATTGTATTTGTGACGGTAAAGAGGTGTATATAGGCGGTATTATGCAACATATTGAAGAAGCAGGTATTCACTCAGGTGATAGTGCTTGTTCATTGCCTCCTGTTTCTATTCCGACAGCACTTATAGAAGAGCTTGAAACAAAAACAAAAGATATGGCACTAGGACTTGGCGTAGTAGGACTTATGAATGTTCAATATGCTATACACAAAGGTAAAATTTATCTAATTGAGGTTAATCCAAGAGCAAGTAGAACGGTTCCTTTTGTAAGTAAAGCTACAGGTATGCCTCTAGCAAAAATTGCTACACGTGTTATGTGGGGTGAGACGCTAAGAGATGCACTTAAAGTATATGATAAAAATATAGTAATGGAAGAAAACGGAGTATTAAAACCAAAGCTTAAATCTCATATAGCTATCAAAGAAGCAGTATTCCCTTTCAACAAACTAACAGGTGCAGACTTGTTACTTGGACCTGAAATGAAAAGTACAGGTGAGGTTATGGGTATAAGTTGTAATTTCGGTATTAGTTTTGCTAAATCACAAAGTGCAGCTAAAAACTTCTTGCCTGTAAAAGGCGGTAAGGTATTTATATCGTTAGCAGACCTTGATAAAGAGTTTGCTCCTGAAATAGCAAAAGGGCTTATAGAAGAGGGCTTCAGCATCGTAGCAACTGGTGGAACATATACATCTTTGGTTGAAAGCGGTATAGAATGTGATAAAGTGCTAAAAGTTAGCGAAGGAAGACCTAATATTACAGACCACCTTACAAACGGTGAGATAGTAATGGCTATTAATACAAGCGATAATAAAGCAATGACTAAAAATGACGGTATAGAGATAAGAAAAACTGTTCTTAGAATGAATGTCCCTTATTTTACGACTGTTGCAGGTGCAAAAGCATCTGTAGAGGCTATCAAAGCTCTTAGAAGTAAAGACGGTATAAGCGTTAAATCTATACAAGAGTTTTTAGCGGAATAATTAATTTAGTGGATAGGTGGTAGTGGATAGTGGATAGTGAAATACAAAAAAACTCAACACTTAACACTCATCACTCATCACTCTTTCTAGTTCAAACAGATACCACCGTAGGGTTTTTATCCAATGATTTGGATAGGCTCTACTCTTCAAAACAAAGAGACAAATCAAAAAAAATACTTCAAGAGGTAGATAGCTTCGCTACTCTAAATACTCTTACGAGAGTACCAAATAAATATAAAAAGTTGGTTCGTAATAGTAAAAAAACAACTTTTATATATCCAAACGGGGAATCTTTTAGGGTAATAGACAAAAATTCAAAACACCATAATTTCATCTCAAAATTTAAAATTATGTATTCTACAAGTGCAAATATAAGCGGTGGAGAATTTGACGAAACATTCGCAAGGGAAAAAGCAGATACAATAGTGGAAACTGATTTTAGCATTTCATCACCGTCTAAAATATACAAAATATCAAATTATAAGAAAATAAGGGTAAGATAATGGTAGCAAAAATAGGAATTATAACAGTAAGTGATCGTGCAAGTGCAGGAATCTATGAAGATATTTCAGGAAAAGCAATTATAGATGTTTTAGGGAGTTATTTGAAGTCTTCTTGGGAGAGTGATTATAGGGTGATACCTGACGAAAAAGATTTAATAGAAGAAACTCTTATAGATATGATAGATAATAATAAATGTTGTTTAGTTGTAACTACAGGTGGAACAGGACCGGCACTTCGTGATGTTACTCCTGAAGCAACGGAAGCTGTATGCGATAGAATGATGCCTGGATTTGGTGAACTTATGAGACAAGTGAGTCTTCAATATGTTCCAACAGCGATTTTATCGCG
>DISL01000061.1 GCA_002421845.1 Epsilonproteobacteria bacterium UBA6211
ATATTGAATAAAAAGAAAAATATAAAATACACCTGCTACGGAAAACCATAGTGAAACAGAAAACATATATTCTTGAAAAAAAGCTAATATAAATAAAACGGTAATCAGTAGGTTTTCAAAGGATAAAATCTTGATATTGCTTCTAAGAAGTAAAAATCCAAACACAAACATAATAAATGAGCGAAGAAAAGATGCTGCCACGTCTATTAAAAGCAAATATAAAAATAGCAAAACTATAACTGCTATGGATATATCGACTTTTTTATTTCTATATGGTATGTAGGTTTGATGTATTTTTGAGTATGAAAGATTTAATATAAAGTAAAAAATTGCACTTAAAACACCTAGATGATATCCGCTAATAGCTATCAAATGGGACATTCCGTAGTTATTAAAAAAATTAATTAAATCTTTTGACGGTGGAATAGCAAGAAAAAGTGCGTTGTATAACATTGACATCGTTTGATTTTGATGTTGCGATGAAATATAGTTGCCTAAATCATCTTTTATGATTGATTTTTGATTTTGGAGTTTTTCTATATGAAAATTTTTGGTTAAAAACCCTTTTAAATAATCAAAAAAGCTGATATTTGAAGTAATTAGCGATATTTTTATCTTATCGTTTTGGTTAAGTGTTGGATTGTTTGTTGAAGTAAATACTGTAAAGTCTTTGGTTTTGAGTCTTAGAAGATAATTGTTATCTTTTTTGTATATATTTATGACATCTGCAGTTGTTTCATAAAATATCTCTTTTTTAAATTCCAGATAATTTTGATAACTCCTAAAAAGATTAAAAGAGAATATTATACTAAATAAAATTATCAAATAAAGCCATTGAAGCCTAGTATTCAGTAAAGATTGTGATTCTAACAATTATTCCCTTTCGTGCGTAAGTCGTAAATAGTAAGTAGTAAAAATACCTTCTTTGACAATTCACGACTCACGATTCACAAATCACGACTCACGACTCACGATTTAAGCTTTCAACAGTTTAGCTGCATCTTTTGCATGATATGTGATTATTATATTTGCTCCTGCTCTTTTAAAAGCTATTAAAGTTTCCATCATAACCTTATCGTAATCTATAAGCCCTGCATTTCCTGCATGTTTTAGCATTGCATATTCACCGCTAACATTATAAACGGCAAGGGGTAGGGTAGTGTTGTTTCTAATATCTCTTATGATGTCTAGGTAGGCAAGTGCCGGTTTTACCATAAGTATATCTGCACCTTGAGCTTCGTCTTCAAGAGATTCTTGTAAAGCTTCTAGTCTGTTTGCAGGGTTCATTTGGTACGTTTTTCTATCACCGAAGCTTGGTGTACTTTCTGCCACATCTCTAAATGGACCATAATAGCTACTTGCAAATTTTGTACTATAACTCATAATAGGTAAGTTTTCAAAACCGTTTGCATCAAGTGCTGTTCTAAGGGCCTCTATAATACCGTCCATCATACCGCTTGGAGCTATCATGTCTGCTCCGGCACGAGCGTGAACTAAAGCTTGTTTTGCAGATATTTCAAGGGTTGCATCGTTGTTAACTGTACCTGTTTTAGGGTCAAGAATACCACAATGACCATGGTCGGTATATTCACAAAAACAAAGGTCGGTTGCTACCATAAAATGCGGATAATCTTTTTTTATAGCTTTTATCGTTCTACTTATGATGCTATGGTCGCATAGACACTCGCTACCTACAGAGTCTTTAATATCCGGAATACCAAAAAGTATAACAGAGTGAATCCCCAAATAATCAAGTTCTTTACACTCTTTTACTATCTCGTCTATACTCATTTGAAATACGCCCGGCATAGAAGAAACCTCATTTTTTATCCCTTGACCTTCTCTAACAAATAGTGGATATATGAAATCATTGGTTGATAAAGTCGTCTCTTCTACTAGTTTTCTTAATGTTTGGTTAATTCTTAGTCTTCTAAATCTTTTAAACATATTATTTACCTTTTTTTGGTACTATTATACCTTATATTTATTTAAAGGTTAAAAAATAGATGAGTATTGAAGTATCAAATATCGCAAACCTACCTACTAAACACGGAAAATTTTTAATAAAAGCATATAAAGACGGATGTCAAGAACACTTAGCAATTATGAGTACAAATTTTAAAGAACTTGACAATCCTTATGTAAGAGTTCATTCAGAATGTTTGACGGGAGATACGTTAGGGAGCTTAAAATGTGACTGCCAAAATCAACTTGATTTGGCACTTGATTTTATTTCAAAAGAGGGTGGGCTTATCATATACCATAGACAAGAAGGTAGAAATATAGGGCTTGTCAATAAGGTAAACGCTTATGCTTTACAAGATAAAGGTAGAAATACTATAGAAGCAAATCTTGAGCTTGGATTCAACGAAGATGAGAGGGATTATAGTATAGTAAAGTTTATTTTGGATGACTTGGGTGTAAAAAAAATGAGATTAATCACCAATAATCCAAAGAAAATAGAATATGTGAATAGCATAGGAATAGAAGTAACACAAAGAATACCTGCAATAACAAAAGTAAATGAGTTTAATAAAGATTATCTCGATACTAAAAAGTGTTGCATGGGACACCTATTATAGGTAAAAGGTAAAATGTAAAATGGGCGATTCTCAATTTGCAGATAGATGTGAAACATTTATCAAGCTTCTTCAACAATGGGGTAAGGTGCATAATCTTAGCGGCTCTTTAGATAGAAATTCGATAATGGCAAATATAGAAGATTCTATTTATCCACTGGAATTTATCGATGATTTCGGTAGTTTTTTGGATGTGGGTACGGGGGCAGGGTATCCAGGGATGATTTTGGCTATGGCAAGACCTGAAGTAATAGGCTATTTGGTAGAGCCTAGAGCAAAGAGGGTGGCGTTTTTGCATTTTGTAAAATCAACATTAGGACTATCAAACCTTCATATTTTACAAAGTAGAGTAGAAGATGTAAAGCTTGATGACAAAATAGACCTTATTACTTCAAGAGCAGTTACAAATACTAAGCTTTTGATTGACTTAACAAAGCATTTAAGTAAAGAGGATACGAAGTATCTTTTCTATAAAGGAACTTTGGTAAATGACGAAGTTGACGGTCTTGATTTGGCAAATAAAAAAATAGTACAAAGGGGAGATAGAAACTATCTCTATTTTTAAAAAGGATTATAAGTGATTTTTAAAATACTGGTTTTTGTCATTATTTTAGCTTTGGTGTATTTTATATTTTTTAAAAAACCAAAAGCAATAGAAGATAAAAATAAAAAAAACAATGAAATAGCTGATACTTTGATAGAGTGCAGTAAATGTGGTACTTATATAACAAAAGATGAATCTATACTAAGCAACGGTAAACATTTTTGTTCTCAAGAATGCCTAAATAAATAGGTAAAATCTAAAAAGGAAAAGAGATGATATTGATAGGTGATGCAATCATTCCTTATGAAGATGTAGTTACTATCTCTAAACTAGAAGAGATAAAAAAGACTAGGTCTAATTCTTTGTTGTTGTTTAAGTTTGATGCAGAGATTATGGCGTATTGTAAAAACAATAGCCTTAAATACGGTGTCATAGTATCATCCATCAAAGAGGCTATTTATGCAAATGCCTTGATGGCAAAATATATAATATCAGATATTAGTATGGCAGAAAAAGTCCAAAAAATAGCACAAAACTACATGTTTGACGGTAGGATTTTGGCTATTATAGAGCAAGATTCACAAATAGAAGCCGTGGCGTTTGCTGAGATAGACGGTGCTATCTACAAACATATTATAGGAAATATTTAGAAGGCCTACCGATATGGTAACCTTGTAGGTAATCTACACCCATTTCTTTAAGAGTTTGTGCTATATCCTCATCTTCTACAAATTCTGCTATAGTTTTTATTTCTAGTTGTTTTGCAAGTGTTAAAATACTTTGTACAAAAGCTTTATCTTTATGGTCTTTGTTGATATTTACTATGAAATCACCGTCTATTTTTAGATAATCTATCGGGAATCTTTTTATATAATGAAAACTAGAAAAACCTGAACCAAAATCATCTATAGCAAACTTAAATCCTTCCAATTTCAAATTCATAACGAATTTTTCTAATAATGAAAAGTTTTTGACAGTTTCACGTTCCGTTATTTCAAATACTATATTAGATTTGTTTATTTTATATCTTATTACCAAATCTTCTATTGTTTTGATATAGTTATCTATAACAAGAGATTTTGGTGATAAATTAATAAACAACAACCCATCATATCCATTGGTTGAGATTTGGTAGAAGGCATTTTCTATTACCATTAAATCCATTCTATGAATCAAACTCATACTTTCCGCAACTTCTATGAAATCTGCAGCAACTGTTATATGACCATCTATTTCTATTCTCATTAAGAGCTCGTATATTCCTATAGAGTTATCTTTGATATTTTGTATAGGCTGGAAAAAAGGTATTATTTTGTTGTTTGATATAGCATCAAGAAGCAATGAAGACTTCTCTTTTTGTTCTTGAATAATAGTAAGAATATCGTCTTGGGTAGGTATTTTTATACCGTTTTTACCTTCTTCTTTTGCTTTGTACATCATATTATCAGCGATTACAAAAAGTTCTTTTTGTGATTGTGCATGTTCCGGGTACATTGCTATACCTATGGATATTGTCATTGATACAACGCTTGAATCCGTTGTTTCAATAGTTAGATTTTCCACGGCAGTAATAAGCCTATTTGCCAACGTAACAGCACCGTTTAAATCACATTCAGGCATCAAAATAGTAAACTCATCACCACCGTATCTAGCTAGAATATCTTCATCCCTTTTTTCTTGTTGGAAAAGAGAGCCAAGTGCTTGTAGAAATTTATCTCCAAATGCGTGTCCGTATCCGTCATTGATAGTTTTGAAATTATCACAATCGATAAACATTAACGCAAATGTATAATCGTGTCTATGGGCACGTTTTAATTCATACTGGAGCATATCATTGAAAACTCTTTGATTGAATAACTCAGTTAGTGGGTCATGTGCAGCATAGTATTCCAAATCATGTGTATATTTATTGATTGCTTTGATTGAGCCTACAAGATTTGCTAGTGTTGTTAAAATAGAGTCTATTACAATATGTTTTATCGGGTCCAGTACAATATCAGACTGAACACTTATCCCAACTATACCGCCTATCTTTGGAGTATCTAGGAAAAGTGTTTTTGTTTGATGTTCAAGTGTTTCAATTACGCTGTTTGTAATACATCTATTATGATTTGCAATATTGTGCTTGATGATAGGGTCTATAATATCACCTAAGTATATATTGGTATTAATAGAATGAAAAATATATTCCTCGATTGATTTTATTAATTGCTCTTCAGGGACTCCATACCAAAAAATATCAACTTCAAATCTATCGTCACCGACTCTAAAGATAGTCATTAACGAGTATGTTTCCATTACTTTATTAATATCAACTAATAATTCGCTTATATGTAATTTCCAATCTTTGATTATATCCGATGTTATAATAAACTTATCAAGAAGTTGAACTTCAAATTCTAGAAGTTCTTTATCTACGGCTATATTTTTCAATCTTTCTGCAAGGAAATCGACATTTTGTAAGATTTTATTTAGTTCATCAAAACCTAAATCCAACTCTTTTGTGTTGAATTTTTTAAAATCTTTCATCGTATTGATTGAAATTACTTTTGAATTAAAACGCCCTAAAGATTTTGATATTCTTTTCGTAGTGTATCTTGATGTCAGGTAAGCTATTAGTATAAAAATAGGTATAATTATAATAAAAAATATGATGTAATCTAATAGCATTTTATTGAAATCATGTGACATATTTTGTTTTATATCTATAACTCCTAATGTGTCACCTATAGAAGTATTTATATGACAACTTAGACATTCACTAGAAGCAATAATAGGCTTAATATTACGTAGTGTATTGTCTTTAAAAATTGTAAGTTGTTCACCTTTTTCGAAAGCTTCTAAAATCATAGAGTCCTTTTGGGTTTCCGTTACAAAACCGAAAAGTTCATTTACGCTGTTTCCTCTATGTATATTTATTGTGTAATTTGTACTATTGAAGTTTTTTTTGAGTGAATTTGTGAAATCATTTAGTTCGGTTCTTGTCCAACCCCTCTTCATTACTTGAAACATGGATGAAAAAACCTGATTTGAGATAATATTGGCTTGTTTTACAGCCTCTTTTTGTATAAAGGTAGTATGTAGATAAGTTGCAAAAGCAAAAATAATAAGAAATAAAACCGTAACCAAAGCCACATTAATGCTAAAAATGAAATTCTTTAAAGTTTTAAACATAATACTGCCTCTATTTTATATATAACAATGTTATTATAAAAAAACTTTAAATCAGTTAAAATAATCAAATAAATATGACTTTTAATGGTTGATAAGCTTTAAATACTCTTTTGAAGTCTCTTTTAGTTCATCGTCCGTACCAAAACCAACTATCTCTCCATCCTTGAATACCGCTATAAAGTCTGCTGTTTTGATAGTTGAAAGTCTATGGGCTATTACAAAAACTATTTTATTGTCGCTTATTTCATCAACTACATCTGTGATGATGGATTCGCTTTCATTATCAAGTGCAGACGTTGCTTCATCAAATATTATGATTTGTGGATTTTTGTACAATGCTCTTGCTATTGCTATACGTTGTCTTTGTCCACCTGAAAGATTTGTTCCAAACTCATCAAGCATGGTATGTATTCCATTTTCCATTTTTGATACAAAAAGATCTGCATGGGCTAGTTTTAAAGCCTCTCTTACTTTGTTTTCATCATAAACATTGCCGTAAGCTACGTTATTTGCTATCGTATCATTGAAAATGTATATTCTTTGTGTAACTATTGATATGTTATTTCTTAAACTCTCTAAGTCAAAATCTTTAATATCACTATTATTAATCATAATTTGACCGTTTGTAGGATCATAAAATCTAATAATAAGATTAACAAGCGAACTTTTACCTCCGCCACTATCACCTATTAGTGCTATTTTTTGACCTTTTTTTGCGGTTAGATTGATATTTTTTAAAGCTTGTTTATCACCATAATGTAAATCAACATTTTCAAATTTTATTTCATCAATATTTTCATCTAATATTTTAGTTCCGTTTTTTATAGAGTGTGTTAATGCAAGTATTTCATTTACTCTTTCGTTTGCTGCTATTGCATTTTGCATTGAGTTATACAAAGAAGCTAGTTTTTTGATAGGGGTGTAAAGCATAAATAAAGCCGTCATAAATGAAAAAAATGCACCGACACTTAGCTGACCTTCTATTACCTCTCTACCTCCAACTATGATAACAACTGCAACGGCTAATGCACCTAGCGTTTCCATAAGAGGTGAAGTCAATTCGTTTGTACGAACCCCTTTCATATTTATATCAAAGTAGTTTTTGTTATGCTCTGCAAATTTAGTTGTCTCTATATTTTGAGTTGAATTTGCTTTTATAATTTCGATGTTATTGAATATTTCACTCAAATGGGTAGTAATATCCGATATTTTTTCTTGTGATTTAAAAGATAGTTTTTTCATCTTTTTTGCCAAGATAGATAATGGATAAATGGCAATAGGTAAAACCACAAGTCCATAAAAAGCCAACTTTGGACTTTGATAAATAACAACACCGATAAGTGCTACAATGGTTAGTGATTCACGAATAAGTTCAGCTATATGAGTAGAAACAGCACTTTGAATACGGTTTATATCATTTGTAATACGGCTTATCAAAACTCCGCCGTGTTTTGAATGGAAAAAAGCTATATCTAGTGACATAATATGAAATAATAGTTTATCTCTTACTATTCTAATTATATCTTGACCTATAAAAGATATATAGTAAACTTGTATATATTTACCGAATCCTTTTGCAAAATACAATGCAACAACAAGCCAAGGTAGTATATAAAGCATTTGTAAATCTTTATTAATAAAAATGTCATCAAGGACAGGTTTTATGACATAAGCTGTTCCACTTGTTCCGATAGCAACTAAAACCATACCGATAACGGCATAGACAAACTTTCTTATATAGTTTTTGTAATAAGGTATATATTGGAGTAATAATTCTTTCATAGGCGTATTTTATCTAAATCTTTATTATTCTTTGCCAAAACAGCTTGAATCCAAACTCTTTTATAGTTAAATATAGCAATATAAAACCTCCTAGAGTTGACGATAAAGCAAGTCCAAAAGCACCTAGAGGAATAATGAGTATTAATGAAAAAGTAATACTTGCTATCAAAGATTTTGCAGATATTTTTGCAGCATTTAGTTGTTTTTGATGGGCGTATAACCATAATGAAAATATTTTATTTAGTCCAAAAGGTATCAAGCCTATCATATATGCTATCAAAACTAAGGCAGTATTATTCGTATCCTCACTTGTAAATGCACCTCTTTCAAACAATAGCCAAACTATTTCATGTGCAAAAATAGTACCTATTAATGTAGCCACACCAAGAAGTCCAAATAGTATCCAAAAAGATTTTTTAAGCATCATAAGTGCAGATTCTTGATTGTCGTTTTTGATAGCTCGTGCAATAGACGGGAATAGGGCGACTGATAATGCTATAGCAAAAATTGCTAAAGGTAATTGAAAAAGTCTGTTTGCATAGTAAAGGTAACTTATACTTCCGCTTACCAAAAATGATGCCAACCAAGTATCAATAAAAGCAGATATTTGAGCTGTTGATGAGCCAAGAGTAGAGTGAAAAAACTTATTGTAAAACTCTTTTGTTTTAATTTGAGTATTTGTTTTCCATTTTTTTATATCAAGTATAAAGTTTTTGTCCAATCTTTTTTGTCTTAATGCTATAATATGAGCGATTACTTGTAGTACTCCACCGCTTAGTACACCATAGCTTAAATAATAAACTATTTCATATTGTTCTAGTCCTCTTGCCATTAATAACGATATAATCATAGCAATATTCAATAATGCCGTTGAAAATGCAGTTGTAGCAAAATGATTTTTGTATTGGAGTAAAGCCCCCATAAAAGTGACGATAAAAATAAGAGGTAAATAGTAAAAGTTTATTGCTACCAAAGGGGCTGCTAAATCTATAGTTTCATTATCAAAACCGATAGCTATCATTTTGGTGACAAGTGCCGAAAATAGGGTAACTAAAATAGATAGTAAAACCAAAAAACCTATAAAGTTGACGAAAATAATAGTTGAAAATCTTGCTTTTTTAGGTGCTCTGGCATATGCAGGTATAAAAGCCTGAGTAAATGCACCTTCTGCAAATACCGTACGAAATAAGTTTGGTAATTTAAAAGCAACAAAAAATATATCACTGTAAATATTTGCACCTAAAATAGAAGCAGTCAATAAATCTCGTACAAAGCCAAGTATTCTTGATACCAAAATACCAAAACTATTTGTAAAAAAAGCTTTGATTATCATTTGTCTATACTTAAAACTTCATAATCATCTTTTGAATATATGACTAGTTGAGGCGTATTGTTATATATACTTAAATGAGCTGATTTAATCTTTATATGACTCTTTTGCGGTGGTAATATACTGTTACTTTTTACATAAAGTCTTATTGATTTATTGTCTATTCTTAGCTCTTTTTTTACAAAATATCCGCTAACATCCGTTACTATCTCATTTTGAAGTTGAAAGTTTGAAAAGTCTATATTATTACCTTGGTGGAAATATTTGGTATAGTCTGCAGAGATACCTTTTGGTATAATATTGCTTATTTGGGTTATCTGTTTTTGTCCATAAAAAAGAGATATTTTATTGACGGTTAAGTCATATATGTTACCTACTTCAAGTTCTTTTGCATCATTATAAATAAATATGGCTCTGTCATTAGCTTGTTTTATAATAGCTGAATTGGCAGTTTTATACAAAACGATAGCATCTTTGATTGTAAGTGGAGTTAGAATAGATTCTATCTCATATAAAGATGATATTTTTGATAGGTCAAGTTTTTTTGTGTTATCCACTTTTTTTGGTGTGGTTGTAAACTTTGCATAAATAGGTAGGTGGTCAGAGTATCCTCTTCTTTTATGAAATCCTTTTTTGTCTATTTGCCATCTTTGAATAAACTCTTTTTGATAAAGATAATAAGGCATAAATACACTAAATGAACCATCAACATAATCTATTTCGTTTCCATCAAGTAACGATGTTGATATTATTATAGAATCAGGTGTTTCGTATGAACCTCTAAATCTATAACTAAATCTTTTGTATGAAGGGGTTTCGAGCCATAGATTATAGTGTACGTAATCATCACATTCGTATAGATTATCTTTTGTTATAAAAGTGCTATTAATCGTTGTTTTCAATATATCGTTTATTCCGGCAATGCCGTTGGTATCGTTTAATATTCTATTGTATTTAAACGTATCATATTCGTTATAGTTTGAATTAAAATCTCCAAGTATTATATAATCAGTTTCGCAAGGAAGTTGTTTTATTCTTGAATACAAAGCTTTAGCATAAGGAATTCTCGCACTTTCACTAGCATTTTTTGAACGCCAGTGATTTGCAAAAACTTTTATTTGTTTGTCTTGTATTTTAATATCAACTTCTAAAATAGGTCTTGAGTGTGGATTTTTTGCATCAATTTCTATAGTATTGACGTTTAATATTTCATATTTTGAAATTACTGCAATACCTATTGCAGATTTCGGATTTTTGACAAAAGCATTGTATTTGTATTGGGGAACGTATGCTAGAAGTAAGTCTAAAGCAGTTTGAGATTCTACCTCTTCAAGTGCCAAAATATCAACATTTAAATCATTTATAACCTGAGAAATATTTGTTAGCTTGACATCTAGAGTCTCTTTATTCCAGTTGGTATTATCAGGTATATACTCTTCATATTCCGTGCCGTCATTATTTAAATCAAAAAGATTTTCCACATTATACGTAGCAACTTTAAATTCAACTGCAATAAGACTTGAAAATAGAAAAATAGATGATAAACAAACCCTAAATATAAAATTTCTCATATAATGTATCCAAACATATTAATCATCGTTTCTTATTATGAGGCTAGAAGGGAGATTGTATTTTTCAATAATACTCTTTTCTTCATCTCTATGCTCCCCAGAGTCAATCTCATGGTCATACCCTAAAAGATGCAGTAATCCATGAATATACAAAAGAGTTAATTCTTCGTTGATTGTATGTCCATACTCTTTTGCTTTATCTGATACGTAATCAGCACTTATTACTATTGTTCCAAGTGGTGCAAACGGCATATCTTCAAGAGGAAAACTCAAAACATCCGTCGGCTTATCAAAGCCCCTGTGATTTTTATTGAGTTCTTGAATATAATCATTGTGACATATAATTAACTCTATCTCTTTTTGGGTTAAATCGGTTGTTATTTGGTTGATTAGACTATAATCAAACTCTATGTTTGTTTGATTGTCTAAATCAATATTATTCACTACATCTGTCAATACCAAGCTCCCTCATAAGTTTTTCACAGAACTCTCCGGCATCTCTACTTGAATCACTCGTGTCAAATTCTATTGAAAAATTACCCTCGTGTTCACTTATGGCTCTTCTTGTTACGCTTGGAAACATTTTGGTCTCTTTTTCTATCTTTCCGATAGCAAGTTGTATATCTCTTTTGAAGTCTTCATTGTCATAATCTACCACAAGTCTTAAATACATCTCTTCCATTTGTACTCTAGCACACTTATTTCTAGCCATTTCAGTAGTCCTTTTAATTAAATAAATTACAAGTAATATTATAGCCTATAGCTTATTAAATATTAAAGGACACCTCTAAAATTTGTATATTTCATAGAAGAGGAAAATAAACTTGAGATTTTGTCAAAAAAATTTTTCAAGCTACTTGTAAGTAACTTTAAAAATTTTTTTGGTGAAATATCTGTTTATTTTACCTTCCCTACGGGCTTTGGATACTTTTTACTAAACTTCGTTGAAGTCTTTTGTATTACAACAAGTAGTACTTCAAGCCTTCGCCTTGTTTAGTTAAAAAAGTATCCTAAAGCTATGAACATACAAATTTTTTGAGTTGCCCTAAAATAACTCTATCATTTTTGCAACTTCATCTACTGCAAAACATTTCATATCTATTTTGATGCTGGGCTTTGTAGCGATGATTGCTTTTGTGATACCTTGTGCAGAAGCTTCTTTGAGTCTGTTTTCCATTGAATATACATCTTTTATTTCACCTGTTAGGCTCACTTCTCCTATAAAAACGGATTCTTTGGAAATAGGGCGATTTCTAAAAGAGCTAATAATAGCAGCAATGACCGCCAAGTCAGCAGAACTCTCTTTTATTTTCATTCCACCGCTTATGTTCACAAATACGTCATATCGATTAAACGGTAAGTCTAGCTTTTTTTCAAGGAGTGCTAAAAGCATAGTAAGACGATTTGAATCAAATCCAGTTGCACTTCTTTTTGGATTTGGGAACGTACTTTCACAAACAAGTGCTTGAACTTCAAGTATTATGGCACGGCTTCCTTCCATGGCTACGCTAAGAGCTGATCCTGCTTGAGGCTTTGTTTTGTCAAAAAACTTTGAAGCTATCTCTTTTGCACTTATTAGCCCACTTTCCGTCATTTCAAAAATACCTATTTCACTAGTACTTCCGAAACGATTTTTAAATCCTCTTAGCATCCTTATCTCTTTACTCGTTTCACCCTCAAAGTATAACACGGTATCAACCATATGTTCTAGTACCCTAGGACCTGCTATGGAGCCGTCTTTTGTTATATGTCCTATTATAAACATTGCTATACTTGAGTCTTTTGCTTTTCTCATTAACTCAAATGTTATTTCACGCACTTGCGATACGCTACCGGGAGCAGAAGTTATAGAGTCTGAATAGATAGTTTGTATTGAGTCGATAATAGCTATTTCATAGTTTTGTCTTAAAAATTCATCCATAATCTCTTCAAGTTTTATTTCACTTAGTAAAAATAAGTTATCATCATTTGCTTCAAGTCTGTTTGCTCTCATCTTTATTTGACCGGCAGATTCTTCACCGCTTACGTATAATACTTTTTTACCGCTTTTAGCTAGGTTTCCGGCAACTTTAAGGAGTAGGGTGGATTTTCCTACACCTGGACTTCCTCCAACTAGAGTTAAACTCCCAGGAACTATCCCACCGCCTAATACAAGGTCGAATTCATTATCAAAACTACTAAATCTAGTTACGTTATCTTGTTCTATTTGAGTTATTGGAAGGGCTTTTGATGACGAAGTAACAGCTTTAGAAATTTGCTTTATGGTTTCTATTTGTGCTGAGTTTAGTTCTATAAAACTATCCCATCCTCCACAATTAGGACATTTGCCTAGCCACTTTTGAGCCTGAAAGCCACAATGCTGACATTCAAAAATTGTATTCTTTTTTTTTGCCAAAATTTATCCTTTAATTGTCAAAAAGTTCAACAGGATTTATAAAAGCACTATTTATAATAGCTTGAAATACCAAAGAATCTTTGACTCTTCCTATTGCATACCCTTGTTTTACAAGTTTATTTTGTTCTATTGTAGGTGATATTTGTTCTAGGTTTGAATATACGGTATGTAAGCCGTTGGCATGTTCTATAATAATAGTATTATCAGATGAATTTGCACTAGTTTTGATATAAACAACTTTTCCGTTAAGGACGCTATAAACCTTTGTATCAACGGTTTTTGGTGTCATGGTGATTGAGTCGTTAAAAAGTTCGATTTTATATATAGGGTCGTGATATTTACCGAATTTTTTGACAATATTATAAGATGATAAAGGTGATATTGTCTTTGCACCTTTGTATTTTGTTGTCTCCACACCCTTGACCGACGAACCTATTTGTTTGACCTGAAAATCTACGTTTTCAAGTGTTGGAGATTTCATACCGGCATTATTTTGTGGCTCATAAGCTAAAGATTTATCGTCACTAACCCTTTTTTTTCTTTCTTCTTCAGCTTTTTTAGATGCCAATGCTTTTTCTTGTTCTTTTTTGCTCTCTTCTTTTTTTATAATGTTAAGTTTTTGAAGTAGTGAGTTTAGTTCATTTTGTTTGTCGATTATGCTTTTTAGTTGTGCTTGGTACTCTTTATGTTTAGATTCCAAACTGGCAACATTTTGTTCTTGTTTTTTCAAAAGTATAGCAAGTTCTTTTCTTTTTTTCTCATTTTGGTCTATGAAAGATTGTAATTTCTCAATTTGTTTTTGATTTTCTTCTTGATTTTGTGTAATTTGTAAATACCGTACGTCAAGTTTTTTAATCTCTTCTAGCGTATTTTCAAGAAGTAAAGAGTACATCTCTTTATCGATGAGTTCTTCTATTGTTTTATTAGAAGAGTGTTGAATTCCAAGAGATATTGCGAATTCATTAATTATCGTAGATACGATAGCCTCTTCTTGATTTTTTTTGTCTTGAAGAAGTGTGTCTGCATTTTTCTTTAATAGTGCTATTTCTTCTTTTGCAGAAGATAGTTTGTTGTGATCTTCTGATATGATTTTTTCCAATTCATTGACATCTTTACTAACCCTTTGAAGCTCATTGTTTTGAATAAGAATCTCTTTGGCAAGAAGTTGAATTTTGATATTTGTTTCACTCTCAATGTTTTTACTTTCTGTTAAAACATTTTTATTTTGATTGATTTGTTCATCGATATTTTTCACATTGGCACTTGCATATATGCAAAATATAACAATGAATGCAGTAGCGTACTTAAAAAATATATTCATGTTATTTTAGTTGGGCTTTATTTTTAGCTTTGTTAGTACGCCGAATATTGAAACAAAAGATATTGCCAAAGATGCCAATAGAAGTTTTGCAGATTCGTACCAAATATTGAAATTTATAGTCGTAATCTCTTTTAAATCCTCCGAAAAAATCAAAGAGCTATTTTGACTAAATAAAACTATGAAAATCACTACTATAAAGCTAGATAAAATTGAACTAAAAAATGTTAAAACAATTATAGGTTTGGCACTATAAAGTAAAGACGCACCATGTAACTTCATAATTGCTATACGTTCTTTATGCTCATAAAACCATATTTTGACTTGTTTCGAGATAATCAAAATTGCAAAAAGTGCTATTATTACGTATAATATAAAGACTATTTTTGCACTTAGCACAAGTAAAGAGTATATTTGCCCGTGATTTTTTGAAAATGTCTCTATTTGATAAACCGAAGGTTTGTTTTTAAGCTCTTCCATAATAACATCAAGTTGTGATGTAGTAGGGAATTGTTTGAGATAAACTTGATAAAAATAAGGTAGTCTTTGGTCAAGAAAACGTAATGAATTTTGAGTAAGTCTATTTTTGAAACTAGCTATGATTTTATTTCTATCTATAGGTACTATTTGATCTACGTCTATTCCACCTAGTGTTGCTATATCTCCAGCAGCCAAAGGTGTTTTTGTAACTATCACTATAGAATAATCATTTCTGATTTTTTCTTGATATGTCTCAACGGCACTCGATACTATAGTAAATATAGTAAGAGCAAATAACATCGTAATAAGAGGGATACAAAATGAGATAAGGTTTTTAAGAAACTTCATATATTACCCCATCTTCTATCGAAAGTTGTCTAAAGTTGAGCCCAAAGTTTTTAGGTACTCTGTGTGTTACTACAACAACGGTAATACCTAATTGTTCATTTGCACCTTTTAGGAGATTCCATACTACTTCAGCTGAGTAATCATCAAGATTACCTGTAGGCTCGTCCGCAAGAATTACTTTTGGATTATGAGCTATTGCTCTAGCAACAGCAATACGTTGTTGTTCGCCACCGCTAAGTTCTGCCGGATAATATCCGACCCTATGGCTTAGTTTTACATGATTCAAAAGTTTTAAAGCTTGTTCGTATGATACATCTTTTGAATAACCGTTAATCATAAGAGGTAACATAATGTTTTGTTCTATCGTCCACTCTTTGATAAGCTTGTAATCTTGAAACACTATACCTATATCACGTCTTAATCTTTTCAAATTACCGTTAGATACATTTTTAAGATTTATACCGTTTATTTCCAAATCACCGTGTCTAAGTATAATATCACCATATAGTGATTTCAACAAAGTTGATTTGCCCATACCGCTTGTTCCGCCGATAAATACAAATTCTTGGTTTTTTATATGGAAATTACCTTTTTTTATAATAAATCTATCTTTATCGTAAGAGAGATATATGTCTTTTGCTTTAATCATTGGTCAAAAACTCATTTATTTTTTGGTGTGCTTTGAGATTTGCTTTTGTCGCAAGAGGGTTCCCTTGGAAATATCTTGCTTTTGTATCATCAATAAGTATAAACTTACTGACAGGCTTATTGAAACTTCCGAAAGTCACTTCAACAAGCATAGAATTGTCGTTTATTATAAAAATATTTTCAAAATGAACAAAAAAATCATTCTTTACGATAGATTTTTTTGGAAGTCTTTTTTCTAAATTTACGATATTAATTTTATCAAAATCAAAAGAATGTTTAATATCTATTTGATCCGATATTACCTTGTTTGTTAAAGTTAAGTCATAGATGTTTTTACCTTGTTTTTTCCATCTATCCTCATATTTACTGCTTACTTCCAAATCTTTATTAATATCAATGCTTATGCTACACTTTGATAATTGTGTCAAAATAGAGAGTCCAAAGTCAAAATATTCTCTACTATCAGTTCTTAATTCTAAAGTGCCATCAACCTTTAAAACTCTTAGTGATTCATCTACAAATTCTTGGCTAAAAACTCGTCTATGCGGTTTTTTCTCCCAAGGTACTGGAAAATGTACGAAAATTTTTCCTACGCTATTTGAGTTCAGAAATTCTAAAAATAATCTTGCATCATAATTAAGAATTAATACATTTTTAATCTCTTGTAACTCTATTTGCTTTAATACTTGCTCTATGGAAGGTGTATGTATTTCGAGTCCCACAAAAGTAATATCAGGATTTTTCTTTGCTTGATAAAGTAGATGTCTTCCGCTACCAAAGCCAATTTCTACCCATACTTCTTGTGATGGATTGAAATTATTAGTAAAATAATCTATCTCTTTTAGAAATTCATTACTTTGTTTGGTATTGTCTTTTAAATTGCTAATATTTTCAAATACTGTTTTTACTCCATATAGTTCTTTGAAGTCTTGTAATACTTTTTTTATAACATAGGCTTTTGAAGGTCTTGTGGACTTGTCAGCTTTTAGTATCTCAAATTTAGTATATTCTTTTGAATCTTTCTCTTTCTTTGTTAGTAGTAGCTCCGTATCCTTTGTTTTGACCATTATTTTTGATTCGTGTGGAGATACTGCCTCACACACGAACTCCGTATCAACGGATTTTTTAGGGATTAACGGAACAGTTAATTTTTCAAATACTATATGGGGCATTGATTACTTAACCTCTGGTAATTTAGGTAAAATCAAAGGTGTCTCTTTGGTTTGTTCAGAATGTAAACCGTACTCATCAACCGCTTGAATAGAATATTGGTATTCAACTCCTCTTACTATATCTCTATCTTCAAATCTTAATCCTTGAATATTCTCTATTTTTTCTACTTTTTTAGAGAAGAAACCAGTTTTGATAGTTTTATAAATATTATAACTTCTTGCTCTATTGTCACCTGCTACCCAGTTGATTATTGCTCTTTCACCTTGAATTTGAGCCAATGTAATCACAGGTCTTGTAGGTTTTGTAAGAGTTGAACCCATTGTAGGTGTTAAGTTCATAGCAGATTCAAGTTTATCTTTGTCTATAGAACTAACTTTGTAAAACTTAACTTCACCATCATTGTTTAGCATATGTGAATAGCTCAATGTTGAAGCAGAAACGGTTGCTAACTCACTATAGTACCCATCAACATTATTTGATACATATACTTTATAAGAAACTACATCGCTTGTATTTGAAGGCTCCCATCTTAAATCAACTCTTCTAGGTAAATCTTTTGTAGCATAAAGGTTTTTTATATCTTCAGGTAGAGGTTTTGTGTTTGCTCTTGCAATTTCACTAGGTTTTGAAACAATATTATCAAATGTAACAGATTTTATTCTATACATATAAATTTCGTTACTACCTAATCCTGTATCTATATATTCTACATTTAGTCTGCCTGAAACTTTTTCTATTTCTTTCCATTTTGAAGTAGTGTTATCTGTTCTTTCGATTAGATAATCTTTTACTCTTTCACTTTGGTGAGGTCTCCAAAGAATTTTGATTTGTTTTGGCATATTACTGATAGCAACTATATAGCTAACAGATTCTAAAAGAGGTTGAGTCTGAACCATAACGCTTTTACTCGGTTGAGATTCTTTGCCGTCTTCTTTAACTGCAGTCATTGCATAAAGATATTTTGTATTCGGTTCAAGTTTAGTATCCACATAATGTGTTATAAATCTATTTTTAATGGTTGCTACTTTTACTAATTTATCACCGTCTTTTTGTAGATTTGATCTATAAAGATTGTATCCGACAACGCCGGTATTTTCATGTCTTCCCCATTCAAAAGCAACGGAAGTCATATCCGGAATTGTTCTTATTAAAGAAGCATCCATTACTTCAAGGCTTTGGTCAAACGTTTGAGGTGCTGGTTGTGGAGTTATAGGATTATTTACAGTACATCCACTGATCGCTAATATTAAAACAACTGATGATGTTATCTTGAGAAATTTTTTCATTAATATCCTTAGTATTGAAATTCTTATCTAAAAACGATTGCATATCCTGCGGTAAATGAGCCGTAAAAGTCATATACTCGTTTTTTGTAGGGTGACGCAAATATAAAATATAAGCGTGTAAATATACTCTTGAAAAAATATCTAAATTGCCCTTAAAACCATATAAAATATCACCCAAAATATGCCTATTTATTGAATTTAAGTGGACTCTTATCTGATGTGTACGTCCCGTAAAAAGTTTTGCACTTATTAATTCATACTTATTATCATGTGAATTTAATAGTTTGCAAAAAGCTGATTTGGCATATCTTCCATCTTGGACTATACCCATTTTAAGTCTATTATTTGGATTTCTTCCTATCGGTTTTTCTACAATCATATCTTCTTTTAAGGGTAGGTCTATAAGTGCTAAATAATATCTACCCATACTTTTATCATTGAGTTGTTCGCTTAATTTTGTATGAGCATGATTGTTTTTGGCAACAACCATTACTCCGCTTGTACCTTTGTCTAATCTATGTACTATACCGTGTCTTAGTTCACCGCTAATTGTTGACAATGAATAGTTTTTTGATTTTAGCCAATCAACAAGAGTCGGTTCATTTACGCTTGGTGCATCATGTACCGTTAGATTTGACGGTTTATTTATTACCAAAATATCATCATCTTCATATATGATATTTACATCAAAATCAATGTTTTGTAAATCATCTGTTTTATTGACTTGTAACATATCTTTTAGTTCATAGGAGACATCATCTCCTGTTTTTAATTTATGACCGTTTTTTAATATTTGTTTATTATTGACATATACAAAACCGTTTTTGATAAGTTGTTCAATTTGGTTTCTTGAATGATTTATATACTTTGATAAAAAAACATCGAGTCGCGACCCATTTTCTTCTAATAATACTTCTTTTTTATCCATTTTTTGGTAATCTTCCGTATGAATTTTTTTGATAAACGAATAATATCTCATTTTGACTTTGTAACCGTAATATTGGTTATACCCATTATATTGCTATCTTATCATCTTGTAAATGAAATAAGTGATACTCTAGGCAACAAACAATTACTATATTTTAGTATAGCATTTTTTGCCTTTATAGTAGTTTTCTATACGCCTATTAGAAAATGGTTGATTATCATCCCTATTTTGTATTGGATAGGTATTGCTTTACTTATTGCGGTGGAGTTATTCGGTGTTAGTAAATTGGGTGCAAAAAGGTGGATAGAAATACCGGGTATGGGGCTTACCGTACAGCCTTCAGAGCTTATAAAACCGATTTATTTACTGATGCTTGGATATCTAATAAAGCATAAGCCACCGCCGAAAGAGGGATATGGTATTAAAGATTTTACGATTTTATCTTTATATATCTTGCTACCTACGATACTTATTGCAAAAGAGCCTGATTTGGGGACTGCTTTAATATTTGCTTTTGTTGGATTCGGTACGTTGTTTATTGTCGGGGTAAGATTAAAAATTTGGTTAGGAATATTTATATTAATGTGTGCAATAGCACCACTGTTATATACTTATGTAATAAAAGATTACCAAAAAAAACGTATAGCAGACTTTATAAGTGAAGAACCGAGTTATCACGTAAGACAGTCTATTATTGCTATAGGTTCAGGTGGTCTTGTAGGTAAAAGCGTAGATGAAGCCACTCAAGCTCAACTCAAATTCTTACCTATTGCAACAAGCGATTTTATTTTTGCTTATCTGATAGAGAGATACGGTTTTATAGGTGGTTTTGGGTTAATTTTGATATACTTTCTATTGATAATACATCTTTTGTACTATAACTATCACTTTAGCGAGGATTATTTATTAAATGTTTTCTCGACAGGTCTTGCGTTATTGTTTTTTTTAAATATGAGTGTAAATGTTTTGATGGTTATAGGGTTTGCTCCAGTTGTTGGGCTTCCTTTGCCGATGTTTAGTTATGGCGGTAGTTCTTTTATAAATTATGTGGTATTAATAGCTGTTTTAGAAAATTTAAATACATTTAGATACAAAGATTTGTACAATTTTGAGAGGAGATTATGATGATAAATAAATACGCATTGTTGCTGTTTACTTCAATTTTTATTTTTGCAGGGTGTTCAAATAAGAAACAAGAAGTATTTGTGACGGATAATAAGATTTATTCCGTTGCTTTACAACATACAAAAAAAATAGATATTGTAGAGTCTTTGGGAACAAAAGCAATTCTAACTGTTACCTATCTTAATTACGTAAATGAAAGCTATGATGACAATAATCATAATTTCTTAGTAGGTATATATGTGGCTGATAAACATTTCCAAAGTGAGAAAATTCAATATTCTATACTTAATAACGGTATGGAATTGGAGTTAAAACAATTAGATGAAAACAATCTTATGTTTGGAAATATACCACTTGAGAATAAATGGGCAGATTATCACCTCGTTTGCGTTCCAAAAGAGGAACAAAATAAGGTGACTTTGGAATTTGATATTGATAATATCGGAAATACTATTGTAACCCTTCCAGTAAAGAATTAATTGATATTTTTTCATTTTTGAAATGGTTTAGGTACATATAGTAGTTAGCTAGTACCTTCTTACCGTATTGTTTTGACTCATCATAGGCAATTAGTTCCATAGCCATAAAAGGATTGAACGGTAGCTTTTCTTTAAATAGAGGTAAAACGTCCCTATTGGTAAATCCTATACCTCCATTATAGGCATAGCTTATATAAAGCGGATGGGTAAGCTTAGCTTCTAAATAATTTAAGTGTTTGTTTGCATATTTGACATTGACTTCAGGTTTGAACATATCTTCAAGATATATATTTTCTCCAAACTCTTTTGATAAAGAATCAGCAAGAAAAGGCATAATCTGCATAGTTCCAAGTGCATAAGAGGTTGAAACTAGGGTAGGGACAAAGCCGCTTTCTTGTCTTCCTATAGCATAAATTAAAGACTTTCTCTCAATAGTACTATCTTGTAGTAAATCTTCATAAGGTGTTATATAAACATTTTGTTTGTAGTTATAAAATTTATGATAGAGGTATGTTAAATGAGGTAGTTCATATTTAGATAGTTTTGAACTAAAATCATTTAATACATTCTCGTCCAATTTCAAATTAGATTGGAGTATATTGACCCAGTCAAATTGTGTCAGCACCGGTTGAGCTAAGTCTTGATTTGTCTCAAGAGAGTAGAGTGCATTATCGATATTTAGTGATAGTTTTTCTTTAGCATATATGGAATATATGTTAATATCCCAACTTTGAGCTAGAGTTTCTATATATGAAATATCTTCCGATACAAAATATTGCCATAATAAAACCATATCTTTATCTATTTTAAAATATGCTTTTTTTGAGGCATTGTTCAGATAGTTCATAGCTAGTTCTTTGTTATCTTCTGAATTTATTAGAACATTTAATGCCAAATAAAATGAACTTTGGAAATTTAGTTTTGAGTCATCTATACCGATAAGTGAGTTTTGAAGATTATTCAGTTTTAAATCGGTAACGATTAGCTTAATGCTTTGATTAAATCGCATGTCATCTTTGATTTTATCTATTAGTCCTTGAGGTAGTCTATAATTTAATTTATTAAATCTAAACTCTTTACTTGTTTTATTGAAAACTTCAAAAAATATATTCGGTTCTGCACTTACCAAACGGACAAAAGGTAAGCTAGAGTTGATAACTTTTAAAGCTTCAGCTTTAAACTGATAGTTTAAAGATAATTTGTCTATAACATTATTTAGTTCTGAGAAATCAAGATTTAGTGCTTTTTGATATGTTAGACCTGCTTCTATGCAGTGGTCGTTTTGGTCTAATAAATCTTTTTCTTTGCCTTGCATACATTGTGCAACGGCGTATGTTTCATCATGTCCTGATTTTTTGGCATATCTAAAAAACAAGTTATTATTCATAGTGTTGATTTCACTAAGTGCTACAACAGCCTCTTGAGGTGTTATATCTTGATTTAGATATTGCCAAATATAAAAATCTTTTGTTATGCTTCTTGGATGTTGTTTGATAAAGTCTAATGTAATATCACTAGGTATTACGTCACCGTACACAAAAAACGATAAGGAGCAAACAAAAAATATTTTTTTAATCATTACATCATTCCGATAAACATCCTAGATAGGAATGTTTCTATGAAAATTAATCCAAAGATTAATATCAAAGGAGCTATATCAAGACCACCGAAAACCGTAGGTATATACCTTCTTATAAATCTATAGGCAGGTTCTGTTAGTCTATACAGCATCTGAACTACAGGATTATTCGGGTCTGGATTTACCCAACTTAATATTGCAGATATTATAACAACCCATTTATACAATGACACTATCCCAAGTATCACGATAGCTATTGAGCTTAAAAACGCATCTATCATTTTATGATCTCCCCTAAATAGTTTTTGATATAAGGATATATATCACTTAAATTTGGACCGTGCCAAGCACCTGTTAAACAAAATCTAAGAGGCATAAAAAGTGATTTTCCCTTTAGTCCGGTGTGTTCTGAAATATAATTCTTGAAATCATCGTAATTATCAAAAAACGGTGCATTTAATGCAATTTTTTTGATATGTGCAACTTCCGATGCAAAATCATCTTCTGTGTGTTTTTGTGCAAAAATAGGTGCTATTTTGCTTTTTATCTCTTTTATTGTACTTGCTTCTTCCAAATAAATTTTAGCCAACTTACCGATATCTTCATCGGCAAAACCTAAAATTTTTGAGAGTCTCATTTCATCTATAATCTTTAAGTGTTCTTTGTTTATAAATCTAAGTTTATCTATATCAAACTTAGGTGCATTTGTAGATATTGATTTAATATTAAACCACTCTACAGCTTCTTCTATTGTAAATATCTCTTTTGGCGTTTTTGAGCCAAGTAAAACAAGGTAATTGGCTATGGCAACAGGTAAAAATCCTTCTTCAATAAGCCATTTGATACTAGATGCATTATCCCTTTTACTCATTTTTTTACCCGTCTCGGCATTTAAGATAATAGGTAAGTGAAGATATTTTATCTCTTTCGTATATCCTAAAGATTCTCTTATATGCTTTTGTTTAGGTGTATTTGAAAGGTGGTCTTCACCTCTGATTACATACGAAATATCATACAGCATATCATCGATAGCACAAGCAAAGTTATACGTAGGTGTTTTATCTTTTCTCATAATTATAAAAGAATCAACATCAAAAGGGTCATAATCAAACTCACCCCTTAGCTCATCGGTACATTTTATATTGTGTTCAGGTTTTTTTATACGTACCGTAAATCCTGCTTCATTGTTTATAACCTCTTCATCACTCAAAGTTTCACAAAAACTATCATATCTATAAGGTTTACCGCTCTCTTTGGCTTTTTCTCTTTGTATTTCAAGTCTTTCATCACTACAAAAACAAGTAAAAGCTTTTTTCTCAACCAAAAGTTGCATAGCAAATTGTTGGTGATATTTTAAGTTGTCACTTTGATAATGAGCCATTTTGTAGTCTATATTAAAAAGAGAAAGCATTTCAAGTATCTCTTTATCTTTACCCTCGATATTTCTCTCTTTGTCGGTGTCTTCAATTCTTATTATTAAATCTTCTTTGAGTTGCTTTGACAAAATATGGTTAAATAGTGCAACTCTCAAATTTCCTATATGCATGTCCCCGGTAGGACTCGGTGCAAATCTTAACATTACTCTCCTTTACTCGTAACTATTGCAAAAGTTAAATCGTTTATTTCCGTATGTTCTTTAATGAATTTATTTAATTCTTTTAATGTTAGTTTATTAATTAAATCCAATTCTTGCTGATTATAATCAAGCGGTAAACCTCTATAATACAGCGTAAAAGCACGTCCTAGTCTTTGACTCAATGTCTCTGTTCTAAGAGGTTCGCTACCTAGTAAAAACATTTTAGCACTATTTAGTTCCTCTTTTGTTGCACCTTTTTCTACAAACTCTGCAACTATTGATTTTACAAGTTCTTCAGCCTCTTTTGCTTTATCAAGTTTTGTTTGCAAATAACCTGTAAAATAAGAGTGTGATTTATTGATAGTTATATATCCGTAAGCCGAATATGCCAAACCTCTTTTTACCCTTATTTCTTCCAAAAATCTACTCCCAAATCCACTTGCTCCTAGTATAAAAGAAGCTACTTTTGCTTTGTAGTTTTCAGGATTTTGTGAGTTTGTATTAAACGGTGAGCCAAAATATATATAAGCTTGTTCCGTCTTTTTATATATCTCTTTGTACTCTTTTGTATTTTTAGCTTTTATAGTAGTTAAATCTGTTTGTTTTCCTACTTTTAGTGTTTTAAGTATAGGTGTTATTTCATTTTTAAATTCCTCAAACTCTATATCACCTCCTGCAACAAGGATAAGATTTGACAATGTCAACGTCTCATCTAAGAATTTTTCTATATCTACTAGTTTTATGTGTTCTATTGACTCTAAAGTTCCAAGATTTTGGTTTTGTAAAGGCGTATCTTTGAAAAGTAGTTTTTGCAACTCATTTTTTGCAATATAATCAAAATCACTCTCTTTTCTTTTTAATGCACTTATAATGAGATTTTTCAGCTTACTAAGAGTATCTTTTGTAAGATTTGGGTCTTTTAAAAGAGCTTTTAGGTATTCAAAAGCATATTTAGATTCACTTTTAAGAACGCTTATCTCTATTACAAAGGTTTCAAAACCGCTCGTGGTATGTATTGTGATAGCTTTGCTTTCAAGCATATCGGCAAACTTTGTAGCACCTAATTTCTTAGTTCCTTCATTTAATATCAAAGCACTCAGGTTTGATAAACCGCTTTTATCTTTATCTGCTATATATCCGCCGTTTTGAAACACAAGTTGCATATTTACGACAGGCAGACTGTTTTTTTCATAAATTGTAGTAATTTTTTTTCCGTTTATCTCAAGTTCTTGTAGAGTTGCACTCATTAAACTCCCTTGTAAAAATAGTATCAATAAAAAAATCTTTATTGTGATTTTGTTCATTATTCATAAAACCTTTGCAAAATATTATACGCCGTATCCCTTTTTGCGGGATACTCACCTATATCTTTTATTAGCCTTATCATTTCATCTTGATTCATTCTGTTTTTTGCACCTGCTGCACTTACCACATTTTCTTCCATCATCGTACTTCCTAAATCATTTGCACCGAAGAGTAGGGCAAGTTGACCTATGTAGCTACCTTGTGTAACCCAAGAAGATTGGATATTTTGGAAATTGTCAAGATACAGCCTAGCTACACTTAAAAGCCTCAAATATCTATTTGAAGATTGTGAACCGATATCCGGTTTTTCTTTTTTGAGTTGGGTGTTGGCACTTTGAAAAGACCATAAAATAAAAGCCCTAAAACCACCTGTTTTATCTTGTAAATCTCTTATTTTTTCCCAATGTTCGACTATCTCTTCATCCGTCTCAACCGTACCGAACATCATGGTAGCAGTTGATTTCATACCTATTTTATGGGCTTCTTCATGAACACTTAGCCACTTGTCACTATCTAGTTTGTTTGGAGATATCTCATCCCTTACTCTATCACTTAGTATTTCGGCACCGGCACCAGGTATTGAACTAAGACCTTTTTTTTGAAGTCTTATTAAAACTTCACTATAGCTTAGTTTTGAAATCTTTGCTATATAATCTATTTCAATAGCCGAAAAGCCGTGAATCGTAATAGATGGATATTTCGTGCTTATATGCCCAAGTAAATCTTCATACCAGTCGATTTTTAGCTTTGGATGAACACCGCCTTGAAAAAGTATTTGCGTTCCGCCTATTGCCAAAAGCTCATCTATTTTTTGGTCAATTTCATCAAAAGTTAATATATAAGCGTCATCATCTCTACCGTGTCTATAAAAAGCACAAAATTTACAGTCAACCCAACATACGTTTGTATAGTTTATATTTCTATCAACTATGAAAGTAGTTATTTTATAAGGGTGTAGCTCTAGTTTTCTTTTGTATGCCATCTCACCAAGCTCCAAAAGGGGAGCATTTTTTATTAAATCTAGTGCTTCTTTGTTTGTAAGTCGTTTCATTTTTATTTAATATCCAAAATTTAAAATTTAAAATTTAACATTTTAGTTAAAATCTTTGTCCCAAAGAGAACTCAAACGATGAAGTTTTATCCCCGTCTTCTTTCATTAAAGGTTTTGCAAATACAAATTGTAGTGGACCTACAGGTGAGTTCCATTCCAAAAACGTACCTGTTCCGGCACGTTTTATGTCGCTTACGTTACCTTGACCTATCATACCGTAATCAAGAAATACACCCCATCTCATTTTTGCTTTAGGAAAAAGCGGGAAAGTTAATTCAAAATTATTTGCAACCATCATATCGTAAGGTTTTGCATTTTTATTTGCATCATAATCAGGTCCAAAAGCATAGGATTCATATCCTCTAACACTCTCTATACCACCTAAATAAAATGTTTCACCACGAGGAGTATAGCCCAAATCGTTTAGGTAGTTTGCTCTTAATTTATATCTAAAAATAGCATCATAGTCTAACAAATCTTCAAGACCGTAGAAATATTTAAACGTATTTTGTGATTTAAGGTATTCTGCATCTCCAGCAAGTCCAGCAAATTCTAGTGAAGAATATAGCTCAAAACCGCTTCTTGGAATAAAATAGTCATCCGTAGAATTGTAGTTTAAGTATGGAATTACTGAAACAGTGTTGTAATTCGTATTGTATTCAGGAGTTTTTGTATATGTCTCTTTGGCTTTTTCAAATTTTAGATTTGAACCTACTCTTAGGTTACGAGTCAGCCTTTGTCCTAGACCAAATAAAGCACCTGTTTTTTTAATTTCAGAATCTTCTGTACTATTTACGATTTCTCTTTGTCTGCTATATATACTAGCCAATCCACTATATTTACTATCAAAAATAGCCGGATTTGATAAAGAAAGTTCTAAATCTGTTCTTCTTTTTGACCATTCTGTTTCAAATTGTAGGTTTTTACCGCTACCGAATATATTACTATCGCTTACGGCAGCATTTAGTAAAAATCCGTCATAACTTCCATATCCACCACCGACTACAAGCATACCTGTCGGTGCTTCTTTTACTTTTACTAGTAAATCCATCTTGTCTTCAGATACTCTGATTTGTTCTATAGTAACATCTTCAAAAAACCCTGTTCTTTTCAATGCATTAATAGAGTCTTTATAGTCTGTTGAACGATACAAATCTTTTGGTGCCAAAAATACATCTCTTCTTATAACTCTATCAAGTGTTCTAACATTACCTGATACAAATACGTCGTTAATATAAACTTTTTGATTTGGAACAACACTAAACACTATATCAACAGTTTTACTTTCTGGATTTTTTCTTAAATCATAGTCAACATCGGCAAATGCATATCCCAAGTCTGCAACAGAAGTTTTTATGAAATCCGTATCATCTCTTAGTTTATTGATGTTGAAAACTTTATCTTTTTTGAGTTTTAGTTTATCATAAAGTGTTTCGGGGTCTAATATGGTAGCATCAAGATATATAACAATAGAATTTACGCTATATTGAATACCTTCATCTATAAAAAAGTCTAGTTTACCGCTATTTGAATTGAAATCAACTTTCAAAAAAGGTGATTTGACTTGTGCATCAAGAAAACCGTTTTGAAAATATAGATCTCTAATTCTATGATTTTCATATTCAAGTTGCTCAATATTTAGTTTACCGTCATTTCTTCCAAAAAACCAAGAAAAGCTTTGTTCTTGTTTATTTGCGGTCACATCTTCGAAATCACTTCTTTCAAGATTTGATGCACCCTTATATACAACATCTTTTAATATTATATTATCACCTTTGTTTACCTCAAACTTAACAGATAAAGAGTATTCGTTGATTGGTTGCACGTCAACTTCAACAACAGAGTTTATATAACCTTCCCTCTCTAATTCGGTAAGAATAACTTGCTTAGCTTTTTCTATCCTTTGTTTTGTATAGATACTACCTTTTTGGATACCCATGGCACTATAGAGCATTTTCTTATCTTCTTCTCTACTCTTGTATCCTGTCACATCCAAATTGGCAATAGACGGCTTTTCTTTAAAGCTAAATGTTATTACACCTTTTTCTTCATATACAAGAACATCATCAAAATAACCGAAATTGAAAAATTTAGTTATAGCTTGATCTATTTTAGAAGAATTAACCTCATCACCAACTTTGAAATTGATAGTTTCTAAAGCTATTCTTTCAGATATTCTGGCTAGATTCTCAAACTTTATCTCTTTAACTTCCGTAGCGCTTAATGTTGATGCTACTAATAATGGTAATAATACTTTTGAGGTTTGTTTCACTGTTGTAAGCCTTTAGTCAAATTTATGGTAGAGAGTTTATCTAAAGTTAGATTAAAGTATAATTACAAATCATATAAAACGGACTAACAAAAAGGTAAAAAATGACTATAGGCATAGTTGGAATAGGATTAATGGGCGGCTCATTCGCAAAAGCCCTAAAAAAATATAGATTATCTAGTAAAATATTAGGTTATGACCACAATTTAGAACACCAAAAAACAGCAATTAATTTAGGGCTAGTAGATGAAATTTGTGACTTAGATACGTTAAAAAAATGTGATTTAATAGTTTTATCTATACCCGTGGACGGGATTATTGCTTTTTCAAAAGAGCTTGACGATATTGGTGAAAATACAACAATAATGGATTTTGGAAGTACAAAAGAGTTGATTGTTAAAAACATACCTTCAAATATAAGAGCAAACTTTGTAGCAGCACACCCTATGACTGGAACGGAAAAATTCGGTCCTTTGGCTGCAATTGACGGGCTATACGAAAATAAAATAGTTGTATTATGCGATACCCATGAAAACACATCATATCACCTAGGTAAGGTTTTAAATATTTTCAATACAATAGAGATGAAAATAATTCAAATGGACGCGAAAGAACATGATATCCACGCTTGTTATATGAGTCATCTTCCACATGCCGTATCTTATGCTTTGGCAAATACCGTAATGTCACACGAAAATCCAAATGAAATCATTACCTTAGCAGCGGGTGGCTTTAGAGATATGAGTCGTATCGCAAAAAGTTCACCTAATATGTGGTGTGATATTTTTAGACAAAATAGGCAAAATCTATTGGATTCCTTGAATATATATGAGTCAAAACTTGCTTTACTAAAAGAAATGCTTCAAAATGAGGACTACGAGAATATTCATAGGTTTATGGCAAAAGCAAATACATTGCACGATATACTGAAATAGGTAAAATCTAATATCTAAAATCTAAAAAGTAGAAGAGTTCAATAAATCTCTTTTACTGATTATTCATGACTCACGCTTTCTTGCAATCGCACAAAAAATTGGGTAATGTTCTTTTGCCATATAAACATTTTCATAAAATATTATCTCAAATCCATTTTGTTCGAGTATCGCAGTTAGCTGTTCTTTGTCAAAACCGAAATGCTCAACACCGTCATTACCTCTATCGTGAAAAGTGCCGTCTTCTTTATCCAAATCACTTATTGCTAAATACCCGTTTGATTTAAGTGCAATATTGGCTTTTGATATAAAATCATTTGTATCTTTGATATGATGCAAGGTCATTGACGTTACTATTAAATCAAAGCTATTTTGAGGCAGATGGTTATCGTTTATATTGTGTTTTTCACATTTTACGTTGTTTAGGTTATATTCTTTAATTTTTTTGCTATAAACTTCAAGCATACCTTCACTAAAGTCCATCCCTGTTATGTTTTTTACATCATCCACAAATCCAAAAGATACAAGTCCTGTGCCACACCCATAATCTAGCAAATCAAATTCTTTCATTTTTGATATTTTTTCTTTTACCGTGTTTACGAAAGTTTTTGCTATTTCTACCCTAGTACTTTTTTGATCCCAATTTGACGCAAGTAAATCAAATTTATTTGCCATTATTTCCGTATCCTTATGGTTTTTGTGGTATTATATCCAAAAAAAGATTAGGTGTTTTTATGCAATTACTTGATAATAGAATTATCTCTTTTTACACAACCTCCAGTGATGGTAATATGGCTTATTACACAACGGATAGCAAAGATGAAGTAACAAAAAATAGAGAACAAATTGCTTTGAAATACGGTTTTGACATAGGACAATTACGATACATGAATCAAGTGCATGGAAATAATATTCAAATAGTAGATTCAGAATCACCTAGTTTAATAATGGAGTGTGACGGTATAATAACGAATAAGAAAAATTTGCCGTTAATGGTACAAATTGCCGATTGTATAGGTATTTTATTTTATGATACTAAAAAACAAGTTATAGCGGCTGCCCATGCCGGAAGAAACGGTACCTTTCTCAATATTTCTTCAAAAATACTAAACAAAATGAGAGAATCTTTTGATTCAAATCCTGAAGACATAAAGGTAACTTTAAGCCCTAGTATTCAAAAATGTTGCTATGAGGTCGATATAGATATGGCTAACTTAGTAAAAAATAATTTTGGGGAAGAGTTTGTTGATAATAGGCATATTGACTTACAAGGTATTAATAAAATACAGCTATTGCAAAATGGTGTTAAAGATAAAAACATCTATATATCTTATACATGCACAAAATGTTCGCAAGAACCGTATTTCTCATACAGAAACAATCCTAATTGCGGTAGATTTTCAGGTGTAATAATGTTAAAGGACTATAAATGAATAACAAAATAGTATCAAATGAAGATTTAAAATACATTTGGCACCCTTGTACTCAAATGAAAGACCATGAAATTATACCTATCGTCCCTATCAAAAAAGCATACGGTGTGTATCTTGAAGACTTTGAAGGGAATGTATATATTGACGGTATTAGCAGTTGGTGGGTAAATAATCTAGGACATTGTAATCCTTATATAACAAAGAAAATCAAAAAACAACTTGATACTTTAGAACATGTTATTTTTGCAGGTTTTACCCATAAAAGTGCAGTACAGTTGTCAAAAAAACTTGTAGAGATAACACCTGATGGGCTGAATAAAGTTTTTTTTGCCGATAACGGTTCAAGCGGTATAGAAGTAGCTTTAAAGCTAAGTTATCACTATTTTAGAAATATAGGTGAAAACAGACCAAATTTCGTATCTTTAAAAAACTCCTATCACGGTGAAACTCTAGGTGCTTTGGCAATAAGTGATACAGGTTTGTATAAAGATGTATATAGCGATATTTTGATTAAAACATTACAAGTAAAAAATCCAATCAATCAAGATGAAGATGAGGCTTTAGAAGCAATTAAAGATTTAGAAAACCTACTAAAAACAAACCATAAAACAATATGTGCATTTATTGTAGAACCCCTTGTACAATGTGCAGGAGGTATGAATATGTACCACCCTATTTATTTAACAAAAGCAAAAGAGTTATGTGAACAATACGGTATATTTTTTATCGCCGATGAAATAGCGGTAGGTTTTGGACGAACTGGTAATATGTTTGCTTGTGAAAGTGCAAATATTAGCCCAGATATTATGCTACTTAGCAAAGGGCTTACCGGTGGATATTTACCGCTTTGTGCCGTTATGCTTACCGATAAGATTTATAATGCTTTTTATTGTGATTATGTTAGTGGTAAGAACTTTTTACATTCACATAGTTATACCGGTAATCCTATTTGTTGTAGTGCTGCACTAGCTACTATTAAATACTTGGATAAATTTAATATCATAAAAAAGAATCAAAGAAAAATAAAACAAATTTCAAAGGAATTAAAAAGATTTCAACATTTACCTAATGTTAGTAGCGTAAGACAAACGGGAATGATAGCTGCTATTGAGCTTGTAGCACAAAATCCTGAAGATAGAATAGGGTTAAAACTAAATCAATACTGCTTGAAAAAAGGGCTTTTTATAAGACCTCTCGGTAATGTAGTATATTTTATGCCTCCTTTTATTATAACTAAAGATGAGATTAGATTGGCATTTGATGTTATATATGAGGCGATAGCTTTAGTTTGTGAGTCGTAAATCGTGAATCGTAAGTAGTGGTTAGTGAAGAAATATAATTTACGACTTACGAATATCGACTCACGAGTCACGATTCTAAGAGTAATTTGTGTATAATATTACCCATATTTTTAATTAAGGAAAAGTTTTGAGCGATCAATATGTATTACTTATAGATACAAAAGACCAAAAAGGGCTTGTTTATCATATATCTGAAGTTATTTTTAATCATAATCTAAATATAGAACAAAACTCGGAATTTGTTGACGAAGAGGTCGGGAAGTTTTTTATGAGAACCGTAATTAGCGGTATCCTTGATAAAGAGAAGTTTTTAAATGATATTAAAGCCGTATTACCTCCGTCTGCAACGATAAAATTTACAAAACAACAAAAGAAAAATATAGTAATTCTTGCTACGAAAGAATCTCACGTATTAGGTGATTTGCTTATAAAAAACTACGAAGAAGAGCTAAATGCAAATGTTCAAGCGGTAATATCCAATCATGATTTACTAAAAGGGCTTGTTGAGAAATTTGAAGTACCTTATCATCACTGTGATGCTACAGATTTACAAAGACAAGAACACGAAGAAGAGTTAGCTAAAATAATAGATTTGTACAATCCCGATATTATAGTATTAGCAAAATATATGAGAATACTTACCCCTTGGATTGTAAGTCGTTATGAAAGAAAGTTGCTAAATATTCATCACTCATTTTTACCTGCATTTATAGGTGCAAATCCATATAAACAAGCACACGAAAGAGGAGTCAAGATTATCGGTGCAACAGCTCATTATGTTACTAATGATTTGGATGAAGGTCCTATCATAGCTCAAGACGTAGTAAGAGTTGACCATACGTTTTCTTGGCAAGATATGAGAAAAGCAGGTAGAAACGTAGAAAAAGTAGTATTATCTACTGCTCTTGATTTGTTGCTTGAAGATAGAGTATTCGTATATAATAATAAAACGGTAATCTTATAATTATGAAACATTTTAATATTGTATTACATGAGCCAAGAATCCCTCAAAATACAGGGACAATAGGAAGGCTTTGTTTTGCGACAAGTGCTAGTTTACATTTAATCAAACCTTACGGCTTTGAAATAACTGAAAAAGCTTTAAGAAGAGCAGGGCTTGATTATTGGAAAGAGCTAAAAGTTTATGAATATGATGATATAAACGATTTTTGGTCAAAAAACCCACTAGATGATAGACATTTTTTTGCAACCACAAAAACAACTAATTCTTACTATGATTTGGAATACAAGGAAAATGATTACTTTTATTTCGGTAGAGAAGATGCCGGACTTCCAAAAGAAATTATAGAATTAAACACTAAAAACAATATAAGAATCCCGATGATTGCAGAGGCTAGGTCGCTTAATATCGCAAACTCAGTCTCTATAGTTTTATATGAGGCAATAAGACAGTGTGGAGTTTAACCCCACACTATTAAAACAATACTTATTTTATATCGGTATTTGCTTCAACTCTTCTATTTTCATATCTGCCGTCTTTTGTTTTGTTATCAGCTATAGGCTTAGCCTCACCGTAACCAACTGCTTTTAATCTTGAAGCTTCGATACCTTCGGAAATTAAAGCATTTCTAACAGCTTCAGCTCTTTTTGCAGATAGTTTTTCATTGTAAGCATCGCTACCTACAGAATCCGTGTGTCCTTCAATAACAGCATTTAACATAGGATTTTCTTTCATGATTTGAGCAAATTCCAATACTTTTGCTTTGTATTCAGGTTTGATATTTGCTTTATCAAAATCAAAGTTTACATGGAAGTTGAAGTTTAAAGCACAACCGTCTTTATCAACTTTTAAACCTTTTGGCGTATTAAGACATTTGTCCATTGCATCAACTACACCGTCTTTGTCTCCATCTTTAGGAGCTTCAACTTTAGGTGCTTCTACTGCTTTTGGAGCCTCTTTTACAGGTTCTGCTACAGGTTGAACAGGTTGTGGTTTTTCTCCACCGAATTTAATAGATACACCAAATCCTACAGATTTATCATTGTCTTCAGTCTCAACTTTATGTGTAAATCTACCTTCAGTAAACAAACTTACAGTTTCAGTTAATGCATATTTTACACCTAGTCCAGTATTCCAGATAGCTTGAGAATCAAGCCCAAAATGTTTGTTGTTTACTTTTTCATAACCACCACCTAAATATATATAAGGTGTAACATTGCTTAAATTTTTGAAATCGTACAACGCATTAACAGAATATCTCATTAAATCTGTAGTTGTATTGCTACCTTTATATTCTGCGTCGTCTGCATATTCATAGCCAAGTTGTAATGATAAAGAATCAACTAACTCTCTTGAAACTTTAACTCCAAAAGATGAATAATCATCTAATGAACTACTACTTTTCGTAAAACTTTTTGTTACTACAGGTTCTATTGTATATTCAGCCATTAAAGATGAAGAAAGAACAACAGCAACACTAGCACTAAGCAACAATTTTTTCATAAAAATCCTTTTTTTTATTGTGATGTAACCTCCATTTTACCGCATTATCGCTTAATGAAAACTGATAAATAGACTATAATGTTCTTTGTAAATTATTGCTAAAAGGTTGATTGACATAGACTCAAGTTTATGATATAATGACGCTCAAATATAATATATTTATTTAGGAGTTATATATGGCAAAAAGTTTATATGATACTTTAGAATTAAAAGAAAATGCTACGGCAGACGAGATAAAAAAAGCATATAGAAAGTTGGCAAGGAAATACCATCCGGATGTCAATAAAGACCCAAGTGCAGAGGAGAAATTTAAAGAGATTAATGCTGCTTATGAAGTATTAAGCGACCCTGAAAAGAAAGCTCAATACGATAGATTCGGAGATAATATGTTCGGTGGACAAAATTTCCATGATTTTGCAAGAGGTCAAGGTGGAGCAGGTATAGATTTGGATGAGATTTTACGTTCCGTCTTTGGCGGTGGAGGAGGATTTTCTTCTAGGGGCTTTAACAATACTAGCGGTTTTAGAAGTGGCGGTTTTGGCGGATTCAGTGGTTTTGAAGAGGAAGATTTGGATTTGGAAACTGCCATAACTATACCTTTCGCTACTGCTATACTTGGCGGCAAACAACATGTGAGCCTCAATAACGGCGTCTCTTTTGACGTAAAGATACCCGAAGGTATAAAAGACGGACAAAAAATAAGGGTAAAAGAAAAAGGGAAAAAAGTAGGTTCAAGAATAGGTGACCTTATCATAAAAATCAATATCGCCCAAAGCGATGAGTACGTAAGGGAAAATAGTGACCTTGTTAAAACTTTTGATGTAAGTTTAAGAGATGCCTTATTCGGTGGTAAAGTTGAGATTTCTACTTTGCATAAGACTATCTCTTTAAAAGTTCCTCAAAATACGAAACAAGGACAAAAATTTAGAGTAAAAGAGCTAGGCGTACTAGATAAATCAAGCGGTACTAGAGGAGATTTGTATCTAAAAGCAAATATTGTATTGCCAAAGATTGAAAATATCGATAAAGATTTGTTGGATATGATGGAAGCTAAATTGCCAAGGGAGTAGAGTATGCAAAACAGTTATTATGAACCTGTATATCTAATAAGTGCAGTTGCGGAAATACTAGGTATTCACCCTCAAACCTTACGACAGTATGAAAGAGAAGGGCTTATCAAGCCTTCACGTACAAACGGTAGAATAAGACTCTATTCACAACACGATATAGAAAATATCAAGATAGTTTTAAAGCTCACTAGAGAATTAGGAGTTAATCTTGCCGGAGTTGAGATAGTCTTAGAATTAAAGGAACAAATTGCATCATTACAAGAGGAGTTGGAGTTTTATAAAAAGAAACTAAAAGACGCCAATAAATTCGGAGTAGTGCCTTCAAATAAGGCTTTAGTAATCAAAAAAAGCCTTTATGATATAGTTATATTTGAAGAGTAGGGGCTTATTGCTCCCCACCTTCTTCTTCGTTTCCGTGTTTACTTCTAGCTACTAGATGGATAGGCACACCTTCAAAGTTTAGATTTTCTCTTAAAAAGTTTATCAAATATCGTTTGTAGCTAAAGTGCAACAAGCTAGGGCGATTCATAATAAGCGCAATAGTAGGCGGTTGAGTTTTGTACTGCGTAGAGTAATAAATTCTAAGTAATCTTCCGTTTGGACTAGGTAAAGAGTGTCTTACTACCGCTTCGTTTATGATTTTATTTAATTGTGATGTAGGTATTCTTTGTGAGAAGTTTTCATGGACTTGTACTATTTTGTCTTTAAGTCTGTCTATGCTTCTTTTTGTTTTTGCAGACACTGCGATAATAGGAGCATAATGTAAAAACTTAAATCTTCTTCTTACTTCGGCAACCATTTTTTCATAAGTGTCCATATTTTCATCCCATTTATTTAGAACGATAATAGTACCTAGAGCAAATTTATCTACAAGTCCGGCTATTTTTTCATCCAAATCAGCCAATGGTTTACTTGCATCAAGTATCAAAAGAGCAACATTTGCCTTTTCTAGCATCTCATTTGTTCTCATTAGGGCGAATTTCTCTATACCTTCTATTCTTCCCCTTCTTCTTAGTCCGGCAGTATCTACGAATGTAATATGTTTACCGTTATATTCATACTCTTCATCTACAGGGTCTATTGTAGTTCCGGCAACCTCACTTACAACGGATCTTTCATATCCCACAAGAGCATTTAAAATAGAACTTTTACCTACATTTGGTCTCCCTATGATAGCAACACGGATATTTTCATCTATGATTTGTTCTTTTGGATTTTCTTCATCTTCTAGCAAATCTTCCAAAGCCATATCATCATCTTCTTCATATTCTATGTCGTCATCTTCACTTATAGGTTCTTCATTTTCAGGTAGTTGTTCACTTAGCCATTCAAGAAGTTTTCTTGTACCTCTATTGTGAGATACCGAAATAGGAAATACTCTTTCACTTGGAATACCAAATTCATAAAATTCCCAAACTCTCTCCATCTCTTTATCGTTATCTACTTTGTTTATTACCAAAGCTAGAGTAATTCCTAGCTTTTGAAGCTCATAAAAAAGCTCTCTGTCTTTGTCATCAGGTAGTTTTTTACCATCTACCATAAATAGTATAATATCCGCCATTTTTGCAGTTTCTACAGACATTCTCTTTACGTTTGAGAATATCGCATCGTTTGTTTCATCTATACCACCGGTATCAAGCAAAAGTGCAGGTCTATCAAATATAGTAATCTCTTGTTTTCTAATATCTCTCGTAGTTCCGCTTACATCGCTTACGATAGCGACTCTTTTTTTAAGTATTCTATTAAATAGTGAGCTTTTACCGACATTTGGCTGTCCGATAAGTGCTATTTTTTTTAGTTCCATTATTACCTCAGTTTTTTATTATTGTACTATTATATCCAAAAAAAGCTAAGAAGTTGATTTTTAGAGATTTTAGGTATAATTGCGAAAAAAATCAAAGGATATTTTTGGAAGCAGACGTAAAAAAAGGTGTTTACTATATGCTATTTGCATCTTTTTTATTTGCGTTTATGGGAGCTTTTGCCAAAGAACTCAGCAACTCAATGAGTTCGGTAGAAATAGTATTCTTTAGAAATGTATTCGGTGTTGCGGTTATAGGGTATGTTTTATATAAATCACCTATTGAAGATATAGGCGGAAAGCCTTTTTTACTATTTTTTAGGGGCTTTATAGGTTTTAGTGCTTTGTTGATGTTTTTTTATAATATTGCAAATATCTCACTGGCTGAAGCTATGACGTTTTCCAAAACTTCCCCTATTTTTACCGCTATCTTTGCATACTTTATACTAAAAGAAAGACTCAATTTATATGCTTGGTGTGGAGTATTTGTAGGGTTTATAGGTATTATGTTTATTACTAGCTTCAATCCTCTAACCCTTAGCAAAACAGACTGGCTTGGGATTTTAAGCGGTGTAGGTGCAGCTATGGCTTATACAAGTATAAGAGAACTAAAAAACTATTACGATACAAAGACAATAGTTTTTTCTTTTATGGCTGTAGGTACGATAGGACCCCTTATTTTGATGTTAATAGGAAATTTTTATCAAAATGAGTTGTTTGATTTTGCCATAGCCTCTTTTGTAATGCCAAGCGGTATTAGTTGGCTTTATATAGTATTGCTCGGAATATTTTCTACATATGCACAAATTTTTATGACGAAAGCTTATTCATCAACCAAAGCCGGTATAGTTGGAACTATCGGTTACACGAATATAATCTTTTCTATAATTCTTGGCTTGTTTTTGGGAGATGATTTCCCATCTTTTATGGTAAGTTTTGGTATAGTACTTATTATTTTAAGCGGTGTTCTTGTAGCATCAAATAGTACTATAAAACAATAAGGTGTTTAGATGATTTGGTTTTTATTATTTGCTTTTGTACTGTTTTTATGGTTTGTTTATGATAAATATATCCAAAGAAAGCATCAGCTTCTTAAAAACTATCCTATTATAGGTAGGTTTAGATATGTTTTTGAAGAGTTACGTGAACCTTTGAGACAATATTTCGGTGATGAAAAATTTTATGAATCAAAAGATAAACTGGATTGGGTATATAAAGCATCAAAAGATTTACCAAATTATGCATCTTTTGCACCTACTCAACCGTTGCCAAAACCTAAATTTATGTTAAAACATGCACTTATTGCCTACAATGACGATGAAGTAAGTGATGATTTTAGTGTGACGTTCGGTGAAGGTAGAAAATATCCCTTTATCTCAAAATCTATCATTGCACGTTCTGCTATGAGTGACGGAGCTATATCTCCCGAAGGTACGAGAGCTTTTGTAAGAGGTGCATTTCTTGGTGGTTTTCCAATAAATAGCGGTGAAGGTTCTATCACGACTAATTTTTTTATAACCCACACGAATTATGATGAAAGTTATATGGATATAGCAGAAGGAACACCTTATCAAGTAAAACTCTTTAAGTTTTTTAGAAAATTAATAAACGGGCAAATTGCATCTGAAGTATATAGAAATATGGTTTTTGGAGATTCAAGCGTAGGTGAAACCTATGTGTTTGACCAAAAAACAAAACGTTTTCATAGACCAAATTGGAATGCACCTCTAGAGAATTTCCCAAAAACCGTTCCGTCTGATATGCCGGATATTATATGGCAAATAAGTTCATCACTAAACGGTTGCAGGGATAAAAACGGTAATTTTGATCCTATCAGGTATCAAAAGGTGATGAGTTTTTGTCGTATGACGGAGATTAAACTTGCTCAAGGAGCAAAACAAACAGGTGGAAAACTAACTGCAAATAAGGTAACGGAAGCCATAGCGTATTATAGGGGTATAGAGCCTCATAAAGACTTTTTTGCACCAAACCGTTTTCCTTATGCAAATAGTATTGGTGAGCTTTTTGATTTTATCGGAGAACTTCAAGCACTAAGCGGCAAACCGGTAGGCATAAAAATAGTTATATCGGATTATAACAATATCGAACCTTTTGCTAAGGAAATCAAAAAAAGAATTGACACAGGCAATAGTAAATATCCTGATTTTATATCTATAGACGGAGGTAGCGGAGGAAGTGCTACTGCACCTATTGAAATGATGGAGAGAATAGGGCTTAATATAAAAGATAGTGTTTATTTAGTAGATAAAGTTTTGAGAAAATACGGAGTAAGAGATAAGCTAAAAATAAGTGCGAGTGGTAAGATACTAACTCCTGATGATGTGGTCATAGCACTTGCTATAGGTGCTGATTTTGTGCAAATAGGGCGTGGTTTTATGATGAGTGCAGGTTGTATAAGAGCTAGATATTGTAGCGGTACGACGGGAAGAAACTGCCCGGTGGGACTAGCTACCCAAGATAAATCTATACGTTCTAAATATCTTGTCTATAAACATGCAGATTATATAAAAAACTATCACAAAAATATTCTAAAAGGGATACGTGGTCTTTTGGCTGTTATGGGATTGAAACATTATAAAGAATTAAATAAAAGTAATCTTATGTTTTTAGATAAAAATAGTAGGGTGCATGATGATATAGATAAGGTATTTGAGAGAAAATTGGATTTGGAGAATTAATAAAAATGTTGAATGAGGGAAAAATGGAAAAACTAATAATAATAGCAGGTCCTTGCGTAATAGAGAGTCGTGAGAGTATTTTTAAAGTGGCGGAAGGTTTAAAAAAGTTAAGTCAAGACGAGAGAGTTGATTTTTATTTCAAAGCTAGTTACGATAAAGCAAATCGTACTAGTATAGATAGTTTTCGTGGTCCAGGGCTTGAAGAGGGGATTAAAATATTAGCTGAAGTGAAAAAAGAGTTTGGCTATAGGATAGTGACCGATGTTCATGAATCGTATCAAGTTGAGCCTGTGGCAAAAGTAGCCGATGTGGTACAAATTCCTGCTTTCTTATGCAGACAAACCGATTTACTTGTAGCTGCCGGTAAAACAAATGCAAAAGTAAATATCAAAAAAGGGCAATTTCTAGCAGCAGCAAGTATGAAACACCCGGTAGCAAAGGTACTTCAAACAAGAGGTGAAAAAACCGTAAGCTATGAAAATAGTAAAAAAAACGGTGTATGGCTATGTGAGCGTGGAAATACATTCGGTTACGGTGCTTTAGTAGTAGATATGAAAAATTTAATAGCTATGCGTGAGTATGCTCCCGTGCTTTTTGATGCAACCCATTCGGCTCAAGTACCGAGTACCGGTGAAACAACAGGCGGAAATAGTGCTATAGTTCCTGCACTTGCTCGTGCGGCGGCTGCAGTCGGTGTAGATGGATTTTTCTTTGAAACACATTTTGACCCTAGTTGTGCTTTAAGCGATGGTCCAAATATGCTAACTATAGAAGATTTATACAAAACAATAGAGCAAATTTTTGCTATTAAAACGGCATTAAACATTTGATAATCAAATATAAGATACAATATCGTAATAAATTATTGGAGACAAACAATGAATATAATTGAAGGTAAACTAAGACTTGAAGGTAACGAAAGAGTTGCTATAATAAACGGAAGATTTAATCATATCATCACGGATAGACTTGTTGAAGGTGCTAAAGATGCTTTCATAAGACACGGCGGAGATGAAAAAAATCTTGATTTGATACTTGTTCCAGGTGCATTTGAAATACCTATGGCACTAAAAAAAGCATTACAAACAGGTAAATATGACGCAGTATGTTGTGTAGGTGCAGTTATTAGAGGAAGTACTCCTCATTTTGATTATGTTGCGGCAGAGGCTACAAAAGGGATAGCAAATGTATCTTTAGAATTTGGCAAACCTGTATCAAACGGTGTTCTTACGACAGACACTATAGAACAAGCAATAGAAAGAGCAGGGAGCAAAGCAGGAAACAAAGGTGCTGAAGCTATGATAGTAATTATAGAGATGTTAAGTCTTTATAATACAATGGGTGTTAAGTAATGGCTACTAGAACACAAGCAAGAGAGTCTATAGTAGGGCTTTTGTACGCTTATGATTTGGGAAATGTTAATATTGCTAAATTTAGTGATGAAATACTTGAAGATAAGAAAATCAGAAATAAACAAAAAGATTTTGCCGATGCCCTTTTCAAAGGTGTTATAGCAAATCTTGAAGCTATTGATAAAGAGATAGAAGAACATCTTACGAAAAACAATATCGATGCTCTTGGAAACGTTGAAAAAGCTATTTTAAGACTTGCCGTTTATGAGATTTTATTTAGTGACCTTGATAAACCTGTAATAATCAATGAAGCTGTAGAAATAGCAAAAAAACTAGCAAGTGATAATGCACCTAGACTAATAAACGGTGTATTGGACAATATTAACAAGGTCAAATAATGAAACTTTGCGTTGCCCTTGATCTTGATAAACAAGAAGAGAACTTAAAAATTATAAAAAATATAAAAGACTTTGACGTGTGGTTGAAAGTGGGACTTAGATCATATATCAGAGACGGTAAAGAGTTCTTGGATGAGATAAAACAAATCAATCCTAATTTTAAGATATTTCTTGATTTAAAATTATATGATATACCTAATACTACGGCTGATGCCGCAGAAGAAGTAGCTAGACTTGGTGTTGATATGTTTAATATACATGCAAGTGCAGGTAAAGAGGCAATGCGTGAAGTAATGAAAAGATTACAAAATATTCCAAATCGTCCAAAAGTATTGGCCGTAACTGCCTTGACAAGCTTTGATGAAGCAGGATTTAGAGATGTTTATAATCAAGATTTAACATCTACGGCTATTAAATTTGCTAAAGACTCGTTTGAATCCGGACTTGACGGTGTAGTAAGCTCTGTTTATGAAAGTAAAGCTATCAAAAACGCAACAAGCGGTGAGTTTATTACATTAACACCTGGGATTAGACCATTTAGCGAAGATAGCGGTGACCAAAAAAGAGTTGCTGATATTGCTATGGCAAAAGATAATCTAGTAGATTTCATAGTAGTTGGACGACCTATATACAAAAGCGATGACCCAAGGGGAGTAGTGCAAAGAATTTTAGAAAATATCTAAAATTCTCCTACTTTTTAAGTAACTATTTAGCTTTTAGAAGATATAATACCATTCTCAAAACGAGCGAAGCGAAAGTTTCCTTCAAAACATGGACAGGTGGGTGAGTGGCTTAAACCAGCACCCTGCTAAGGTGTCGTACTCGCAAGGGTACCGAGAGTTCAAATCTCTCCCTGTCCGCCACCTATATATCCAAATACATCCATATAATTCCAATAAACCCCATTAAATAGAACTTTTTATATTTTCATAAGTCCGAATAAGTCCGTATAAAACTATATAAATCCAAACTTTTTTATGGTAGTTTTAATGGTAACTGTATATAATACATTTTTAGTTACCATAAAAAGGATTATAAGTATGCCAAAAATCATTAAACCATTGACAGATACACAAATAAAAAATACAAAACCAAAAGATAAAGATTATAAACTAAGCGATGGCGGTGGTATGTTTTTATTGGTGAAAACAAATGGATCTAAATGGTGGAGATTGAATTATAGCTATAATGAAAAACAACAAACTATATCTTTGGGTGTTTATCCAGATGTAACATTACTAGAAGCTAGAGAGCAAAGAGAATTTTATAAAAAACAATTAAAGAGTGGATTAAATCCATCTGAAATAAAAAAGCAAGATAATTCTAGCTTAAAAGAAGAAGATATCATTACCTTTGCAAAAGTAAGCGATGATTGGATTGAACTTAATCAAGAAAGACTTAGTAAAACATATGTAGAAAGTGTTACAGGATATATAAATAATCATATTAATCCATATATAGGTTCTAAAAATATTGAAGAAATTACTAGTTCTGATATTATTAGCCTTTGCAAGATTATGGAACAAAAAGGGATATTGGAATCTGTAAGAAGAAGTTTAAATGTTCTTAATTCTATTTTTAAATATGCAGTAGCTATTGGGGCTGCTAAACATAATGTGATTGCTGATATAGATAGAAAAAATACTTTTAAAAGAGTCATTCATAAACATTATCCAATAATAACTGATTCTAAAGAACTTGGCAAGCTACTTAGGGCAATTGATTCTTACCATGGTAATATTGTTACTAGGTATGCTCTTAAATTAGCTTCTTATGTGTTCTTACGCCCAGCAAATATAAGATTTGCTGAATGGAGTGAAATAAATCTTGAGAGTGCTACTTGGAGAATACCAGCAGAAAAGATGAAAACAAATAAGCCACATATTGTGCCACTTGCAAAACAAGTTATACAACTGTTTCAAGAACTGAAACCTATAACAAGTGATAGTAAATATGTTTTCCCTGGTCCAACTACAAAAACAAAACCAATCAGTGAAAATACAATGTTACAAGGATTAAGAAGACTTGATTATACTAAAGATGATATTGTAGCTCATAGTTTTAGGGGTATAGCCTCTACGCTTTTACATGAAAATATGCCACTTCATGGGATACATTCTGATGCAATTGAAAGGCAACTTGCCCATAGTGAAAAAAATAGCGTAAAGAGTGCGTATAATCACGCAGAGTATCTAAATGAGAGAATTTATCTTATGCAGTGGTGGGCTGATTATTTGGATGACTTAAAAATTAGATAAATTCTTTTAAAGAAAAAGGTAGAAATATGCTTAGAATCTACCTTTTATTTCTTGTAAGAAGTTTATACAAAATATAAATGCCTATTGCTATGGTCGCACAAATTTTCAAAAAAGCAGGTAAATCGGCTTTGAGTTGCATAATAAATAAATCTATGTAAGTTTCCATTTTTTAATAAATCTCCTATTTTTATATAAAATTAGTTCTCGACACTTATCGGAGTTATCCGAATCAACCGCAACGCTACCACAACCGTAAGAAGTACCACAAAATGGACTTCTCGGAGTTGTCTTACCTATCTGGTTTATATTATAACACCTTCTTCCTTAGCAAGCTTGATAATTGATCTTCTTGCAAATGAAGAAAAGCTTTCATGAGTACATTCTATTGCATCATATAGTTCTGTTGGTATTCCGTATAGTAGGATTTTTTTCTTAGTTGGTTTTGAGATATCCTCTTTTTTTGATAATGCTGCACCGCTTATTACTTTGTTTAAATTTTGAATTTCTGAAAATCTACTATTTTGCATTTTGTATATCCTTTGTATGTTGTATGTATATTATATGTATGTCGTTTATATATCGTTTGAATATCTTTATAGTATATTCTGAATTTCTTCTATTAGAAGTTTTATTTCTTTCGATGCTTGATGGTTTGTATCAAACTCAACTACAGATTTCCCTTCTAAAAATGCATCTTCAAAAGGTTTTAGATTTCTTATTACAGTATCAAATACTTTAAAGTTATCTAGCTTTGATATATCGTTTTTTAGATTTATAATCTTAATGTTTGCAAATCTGTGTATGCGATTAAATAGAACATGAGCAACTAAATCTTTTTTTGCTTCTTTTAGTTCACTTAGAGTGTCCATAAAAACAGTAAGCCCGTGAAGCTCCATAGGACTATCTGAAACAGGGGTGATAATTAAATCAGCACCAATCATAGCTATACGCTGCAAATCAGCATCATATCCACCCGTATCTATAAGAAGAATACCTTTGGAGTGCTTGTTCATTATATCCATCAACCCTTTTGGGTCTTTTGGAGTATGTAAAAGTTCTAGCTCTTGAGCTAACTTTTCTTTTCTATATCCAGTAAATGCAGTAAGCGATTTTTGGATATCCAAATCAATAATCTTAGTTGGATATAGTTTTGACAATTCTACACCTAAATTTGAACCTATTGTTGATTTACCTGTGCCACCTTTTTGATGTGCTATTACAATAATCTTGCCATTCATTTCTTTTGCTCCTATATGTCAAATGTATGTCGTATATATATCTAAGATATATTAAAACGATATACAAATGATATTTATTTAATATATAGTGTTATTCATAAAATTTAATATCTATCAATAATAAAAAGAAGTCTAACTATTGCAAATATTATAATAAATAGATTTTTGAAGTTCATTTAAGTCCCCTTTTTTAGATTTCTACAATTTGTATTGTATTATTGAAATTCTAATAAAAGGAGATTGATTTTTTGTCATAGTTTTTATCTTGACATTGTTACATTAATATCATTTACTTTATTTTGAATATGTGTTGTTAATGTTGAAATATTTGCTGTAGATATTGTTATATCTTCAAATGCTTCACTTAGGTTCATCTTGCTCATATCAAGTTTCTGAAACTCCTCTGGCTTAAATCCTCTGCAATTTGGACTATCTCCACTCCCCCAACTTAAACCTATTTGTGGTCTGCCTTGTTCGTGTATAATCCTTGCAAGTTTTGAGTTAAAGCAACAATGGCTTTCACTTGTTTGAATACAACCTATAAACTTCAACTTTTTAGAGCAATAATTACCTACATAGTGACATAGGTCATTTTGTCTTTTTTTTGCTAACATTTTTTCATTTTCTTTACAAGCAATTAAGCCAAAGAATACTTTGTCCTTGTCGCAACAACCGCCACCAATAAGTCCAAAAAACTTATCTTCTACTCTACATCTATGGTCTTTACCGTTAAAGATATGTATTGTTCCGCTACATTCCCCGTCATTGTTCCAACCTGCATTATTCTTATCGTTTGCACCCTCAACAGTTCCCAATCTCTCAAAATCACTCTCTCCCACGCACGGAAACGGGCTACATTGATGTTTGCCGTCCACATAGGCACAAGGTCGGCTTTCGTTTGCAAGACAAGTAAACTTTTCTTTTTTACAGTTATTTGTCGGCGGAGTAGAGCTATTCAAAGGGTCATCCAAAGTGCTTGTATTATCGGTACTCGTATTTGGGTCTGTCTTTCCTGTATTTCCCCCTGCATTTGTTGCAGTATAACCTGCGGAGCATATATAATTGTAATAAGTGTAGTTTACATTCTTTTTACAATTAGAACCGTTGTCGAAGTAGCCTATTGGGCAAACATAGGCATATGGTATCGGTGCTGTATTTACTGTAGAGTAAGATGAGCCATTACAATTTGAGTTAACCCTATAATTATAGTTACAATTGACTCCATCACATGTTTTTGAATAATAAACCAAATAGTTGCATCCTTGTCCTATGTTTCCCAAATAAATATTTGATACATTATTACCTATGTTGTCTTGGTTGTATGTTGCCGTCAATCTTCCACCATTATAAGAATTGTTTGATTTTAATCTAAATTCATGAGTAACAGTTACAGAACCATCAGTAGAGCACCTAACCTCATAGTATGTTTGATCTATACATCCTGAACAGCTATCATAGTATCTGCTGGATAATAAATAATTGTTGCTTGGACATTTATATTGTTTTTCTTTAAGTAAGTAGTCAATAGCCGTTCCTATTGCACCAACAGAATACCCATCCTCATAATCCCACGATTGCCCACATTCCGCTAAGGATTGCGGACAATATTCAACATTATTGACATCACTTAGGCATTGAGCGGTTGTACCCTCGCTAACTCCTATAACACTATCCCATACCTGCGAATTGCAAACTCTACCCGTAATTTCATCTGTAACCGTAGAGGGTTCGTTATAACATATAGGCTTAGTATCAAATTCGAGTATTGCTCTTTCCGTTGCTGGATTTTCGCCACTCATAAAGTGCGTTCCCCAATCTCTCCATTTACCCGTATTACCCGACATCAAAGTCCAATGTTCACCTAGTAAATTTATTACAGGCTTACCATACATATCAATAGCATCATCACCCTCTAAAAATTGATTTTCAACATCTATACTATCCCAATTTTGATAAGATAAAGTTTGATTTTTAACGGTCTTAAACCTCGTTCTATTAGTAGAAAAACAATTAGCTGTAAAACATAAGCTCTGCGTATAGTTAGGGTCATATATACCTATCCACGCTTCATTATTACCACCAATCAAACTTTTTATAAAAGTATTCTCACCGCTACTATTTGGAATAGCCAAATACCCACCATTTGCACTTGCAAAGTTCTTAGCATTTTCAAAAGACATTTTATTACCTGTTACGGCATAATAGTGTCCGCCGTAGGTTTTAAATTCGCCTGTGAAATCACCGCAATTGATAGCAAAGCTTGAGCTTATTGCTATAAAAAAGAAAAGAATTACTTTCATCTTTCCAGCTCCTTGATTAAATCGTTTGCTTTTTTGAAAACCAACTCTTTTTGATAGTTGTGTCTTTGAGCAAATTTATCTAACTCTATGTATTTTTCATTAACATTTAGTCTAAAAGCCAATCTTCTTAAAAATGCTATAGGTAGTATTATCTTTTGATATTCAAGATCATAGTGCATACACTCAATAGAGCAGTATTTATCTAAGAATGATAAAACTTTTTTACCACATACAACACATTTGGTTTTAGGCATTTTATGCTTTCCCATAAATCAATATCCCCTCTTGCTGATTTTCCAAATCTTTAACATTTATGTATCTTTCACATGTTTTGATTTTATCTTCAAGGCTACAGTTTTTGAAATAATCAATACTTATGTTTTGTTTTTTATACAGTATTGATATTGCAGCTTGCATTGTAATTAAAACTTTTTCATCTTCAATAATACATATCAAAGGTCTTGAAGCTTGAATTGATGACATTATTTATCCTTTGTTTGGAATAGGGTAGGGGTTTGTTTAATAATATCTGTAATCTTTTGCTCTAGTTCTTGTAACTCTTGAATTGATAAAGATATAGTTTTATTATCAATTTTTAAAATGTATTTATTTGTTTCCACATCAAATCTAAGTGTAATTTCCATTGCATACTCACTTTATAAATTGTTTTGCTTTTTGAATATCGGCACCATTTATGACTGCAACTACTTTATTATCTTTGTCTATTACAAATACTTTAGGGGTAAAGGTAACATTAAAGTGTTGAGCTTTTTGTTGCATCTTCTCAAGAGCTTGTTTTGCATTTGTTGTAGGGGTATAGCTTGAGATGTCGAATTTATTTGTTTGTATGTCTTCTATAGTTTTGATAGAATTTTTTGAATCTAGTATTGCAAGATTGTAAGCTTCTCTACCTTGAAAATGTAGAAAGTTGCTATAAACTGTTATATTTTGAGTTTTGAGAAAGTTTTCTAAATCTACACAATTATAACAAAAAGGATTTGTAAACATTACAAATTTATATTCACTTGAGCCAGTACCAAATGTTAATTTTAATGAATCTTTTACTAAGTCATTACCATCTGTACCTATGATATTACTTTCTTCTAATTCTCTTAGTTCTTTTTGCCAGTTTTGTGTATCTAATGCAGTTACTGAAACTCCATCATTTGTCCATATTTCACCAAAGAATATAAGTTTTTGATTTGGCTCTATGTATAGAATTTGTCCATTTGGTAAGTATGCTTTTAGCAGTCCATTTAATTGTGCATATTGAACTTTACTTACTGTAGTACCTGGAATAATATCAGATACTATTTGCTTTAAATTGTCTGCTGATGCTACACTACCAAGCAACAATCCACTTAAGATTAAATTTTTGATTTTCATAACGACTCCTTGAATTTTTGATATTTATATATTCATAAATTCAAGGACTTTTTTAATTTGTGCTACAACTCATATCATTTGCTATAGATTGAATAGTTTGCATTGCACCTACAGACTCAATAAAACTATTTTGATTTACCGTGCCACATGGATACTTAATGCTCTCACCAGTTTCATAAGGGCATATATTTTTATTTACTCCTATACACTCTCTTAGTTCATATTCAACTGTTTGTAAATTGCTAGTAGGTGATGTATAAGCAGTAGTATCATCTGTATATACTTGAGAATTTTGAACTGTTCTTTGAATTTGACAATATACTATAGCATCACCATCTTCTATCCTTGTCATATCAAATACCTCTGTGCCAACTGTAACTATTTTGTTTGATTCTGTAGCTTTAGGGATAGAGCTGTATCTTGTTTTGAGTGCTTGTTTATCTTGAGAATAATCAATGCTGTTTTCGTTTTGAGTAGCTTTCATTAAAAATCCAGCTGTAGTATTAGTATCATTTTGTTCAGAACTTAACATATTTTGCCCAGCATTTTGAATGTGAGTCGCATTTTTTTCATTGTATGAATAAGTTGCAGGTCCTGTTTGATAGTTGTTGCAAGCATCTTGATTTTCACCATATATTGATGATGTTACGCCATCATTTGTAGTTCTTGTAAGAATCAATCTAGGCATATTTGCTTGTAGTATGTTGTAAACTGAAGCTGTAATATCATCAAGGATTTGTTTTTTATTTGTAGATGCTGGAGAACCACAAGAGCTATTGATACAATAGCAATTTGTAGAGTTTGTTTTTGTTGTTTGCGTTAGATATATTCCCATGCTTGAACTAAAATCATATTTGAAGTATGAACAGTTGCTCCAAGTGCCTGTATTGCACTTGACTAAACCATCCGAACAAATACCGCTAATTCCACTAAGAGTATTTGTTCTTTCTTTTATACCATCAGCATTTAAATCTGATTTTATTTGGATAGAAATATCACTAGTGCCACTGTATGTTATATCTGCTATGGATATTGTAGAACCATCACAAGTAAGATTTGCTTGAAACTCTTTTGAGCCATCAAGTGTTTTGAAGTTTGCATTACTTGTCCCAGGACTTACAATAGCACTATTGAAGTTGCTTTTGAAATGATTATTTAAATTTCTTGCATCATTACTATAGGAACTAGCAATTAAGCTAGAAGCATACAAGAAGAGCATAATGAATGAGATGTTTTTCATTTTAATATCCACTATTATAGAAACTGTATGTTGATAATCTAGCTTTCATTTCTTGTTCTCTTTGTTTTACATATGTTAACAAAGTTCTTTTTGTTTGGATTTCATCGTTGATTGTTATCACATAGTTTCTTGCTTGCTGGTCTAATTCATTTATTTTAGCATTTAGTTTTAGTCCTGCATCTTGAGCTTCTTTTGGTAAATCTTTACCATTGGCACTTATGTAATTAGAAAAACCTCTAGCAACTAAACTTGTCATGTAGTAAATTAATTCTTTTGTTTGTTCTGCTGCTATTTGACTTGCAATTACATCAAAGTCAAGATTCCCTGTTCCTCCTACTACTGATACATTTAAAATTTTATAAACTGGGAAAGATAGTGTTGATAGAAACTTTTTATCATTGTCATTTAGAGCTTGTTTAGATTTCATCTTATTATATATTTGTACTAATTCATCTTTTATAATATCTTTTGCCCCTTTTTCCAGTTCAAATTCACCACTTCCTATTATTTTTTTTGTAGTATGATTGTAACTTGTATATTTTAGTTTGCCACCTTCATATATTTTTTTGAAAAAATCTACAGTAGTTCCCCCTGGATCAAAAATTACTTGAGGTGTTCCATCATCTGTAGCAGTTCCTAAGAAGTCACCTACAACTGCACGAAATGCTGATAGTATTAGTTTATCACCATTTGGGTCATTACCTAAAATATCAAGCTTAGATACTTCTGGTAATCCTTTGGTTGCAGCTATATGTAGAAGTGAACCTTTTGGTGCAATAAGTTCCATAGCTTCATCTGCTTTTGCACTATCTCCACCAAATCTAGCAGTTAGACTATTTTTCCATCCAGTCATAGTATCGTTTGCACTTTTTAATTTTTCAGTAAGCCAGCTATCCGATTGTCCACTATCGATATTTTGATTCATACCTTCACCTACAACTCTTCCTAGATTTTGTGCTGCTGATATAGCTGTACAAGAATCTAAGCCCATCCCATTTACCATCTGTGACATCTTCTCAAGCTCATTGAGAATATTTTGACAATCTTTACACAAAGATGATATAGCCATTTGATACACGAAAGCAGGAGCTGCTGCACTCATTGCTTTTAATTTTTCAATTAGGTATTCAGGCTTAAGGTAACTAAAACCACCCATTGTATAGTCAATACCACCACAACCTTGAGACATTCGGGGTATTTGAATATTAACTGGTTGTATTCTAGTTCCCACATCTCTATATCTTATACTTTGTGAACCAAGTGAGTAAATACCTCTTATTTGCGTTTCATAGTATCCCGCATCATTACCTACACTTATGATATTATCTTCAATAAAGTTTGCATTTGCATTTGTTAGTAGTATTGCAGATACCGAAATACTTAAAACTATCTTTCTCAAAATATCCTCCTAGCTGTATTGATTATCTGTTTTTTATCAACCAATCCAAAATATCTACTATCATAACTATAAAGGTGCTCTCCTAGTGCAAAAAATTTGTCATTAGGAATAATTCCACAAAAAGATATCTTAGGTAATATTTGTCCCTCTTTATTTTTATCTAACAAGGTAGCTATTATTGTTCCATCACAAAAAACTTGATTGTTCGTAACTTCAAGATATTGCCCACTATTACAACCTATTTTTTTCAAAAAAAGCTTTCCTTTAGTATAGGTTTTGTAATCTTCTTTATTGTATTCAAAAACAACATATGAGTTATCAATATTTTTATCTTGAGATAAAAAAAGCTTTCCATTAACACTTTGACTTTCAGGTATTATGAAGTTGAACTGTTTCAAAAACATAGTAAAAAGTATCAAAAATGCTAATAATAAAGATATGTTCAATATCATCTTTTTCATTTGATAAGCCTAGCTTCTTTGAGTTTTATTATTAGCTCATCTGTTAAATCAACAATTTTGTTACTTTGTGTTGATGTCAATATCGAGTTTTTAGCAAATATTACAATATCTCTTTGCAATGATATGTGTTCAATCATAGCTGTTGAATATTGAACCATATTTTCAAGCTCATCATAAAACTTCATAATTTCATCTTCTGTAGCTGTATCAATATTTAAATCTTGTTTTTTAAGTTCAAATATTTTTGCAGCATCTACAACATATATTTTTTGTGTATGTGCTTTATATTCATCATAGGCATACAAAGAACCAATAATTACAATAGTGAATAAACCAATATCTGTAAAGGTTTTAATGTTTTTTTTAATTTTCTCAAGCAGCATTTCTATCTTCCTCCTTAATTATGTTGTTTATCGCTTCACTTAAATCACATTTGTTGTATTTCATAATATCTTTGATTCTTGCTTTATCATTTGGATCTGATGTGGTTAAATAATAGAAGTATCTGTCTATTACAAGTCTTAATACACTTTTTTCATCGTGTGGATTAATCAAAAATATTTCACTAAAATAACCCTTTATAGATTTAGTGCTTTTTAGTAGTTGCCAATCAAGTTCACTAAAGCTAAATAATTCAGACTGACGCATCGCATTTACTGCTGTGTCATTTTGATTTAAGAAAAACTTCCATGGACTATTTGCCATAATCGCTTGTCCTGCAAGTGATAAACCACCAGTTTTTACATTATAGATATCTTCAAATGATTGTGTTATTACTATAATAGATGCATAATGCTTTCTAAATCTTCTATAAGATTGGTCAAAAAAACTATCCATGTGTGGATTCTTACCTAAGAAATTATGTACTTCATCTACAATTACTTGTACAGGTATTCCAAAGTTATTATATACATAACTTGCCTTTCAAAAATTTTATTTTTGAATCTTTTTGATGGCTCTAATTCTCCGAGCCATCTTCTTCAACTTCAATACTATTTTCAATAAACCTCTTCAATTCATCACCACCAATCAAACCTTTCTGAAACTCAATAGCCTTGTCTGCAATTTTGATTTTCATTTGGTTCTCAATCTGTTCAGCTTCCTCCAAAATTTTCTTGGATTGTTCCTTTGCCTTTTGAACTATTTCTTTAGCTTTTTGCCTAAGCTCTTTGGCTTTATCTTTTGACATTTTGACTCCTTATTTATAATAAATTTTATGTCAAAGCTTATTCATAATTTAAGTAATTTTATGTGGTAAAGTTGTATGGAGAGTATCTTAGAATTGTAAGTAGTTTTTGATTGCAAGTGTTCAAGAGGTGCGTTAGCACCTCCACAAAAATTTATTTATTTAAAATGCAAATTTCAGGATGTTTATTGGAGATTATTTCAACTAGTAAGTCTATATCATTTTTATTATAAATCAAATTTGATATAAGTTGTTTTTGTAAAACTTTTTGATTGTCCTGACATTGAATATCAATGGTTCTATTGTTTATGTCCATTTGCAAGATCTTAAATTTTCTTTGTCCATTAATTAAAATCAAATTGTTATCAATGGTAACTTGTGAATATAAATTTGATTTTTGTGATTGATATATTATTTGCATTCATTTTATCCTTTATTTATAAATTTGGTCTATAGTTTTGCATTGATTTATTGTGTAGGTGTAATTCATACTCGACTTTTGATAATTCATCAATGTTTAACACTACTCTGCTTTTGAAATACTCTCTCAATCTTCTTTTTAGATCTAACTCATTTTTAATGAGTAAATCAACTAGAATCGTGTTTTTATTATTTATAAGAATATCATCATCATTATATTCTTTTGCAAGTGTTATTAAAAAATATTTTCTCCTTTCAATAGCTTTAATTGGAAGATATATTCTTTGACTAAATAATTCTTTATCGTTTTTATAATCTTCTAATATATTGCTAACATTTTCTATTAACTTTTCATTTTCATCATCAATTAAAAATTCTTTCATTTTAACTGAATATCCTTTTGATTCAATTTCTTTTTTGTTTTGATTTGCACTTTCCAATACTTTCATAAGTTTTTCCATTGCTATTTCTGCTGTAAAATTTTTATTTTCCATTTTCAACTATCCTTTTTTTATTTTCTATATTCATAATCTCTTTTTTAAATTTCTCAAAATCTTCCCAAGTTTTACAACCAGCTTTTAGTGCTTCTTCAATCAATCTTTTAGTTTGTAGAAATTGTGCCATTGTGTTATCTCCTGTAAGAAGTAGCTTTAAGCCACTTCTTTAATCCTCAAAGTGTAAGATAAATTTGAATGTATATAAAAAGTATAACAAGATGACTCACCACCATTTCTATATAATCCACCGCTTTTAGTTCCAAAATCCCAATCGCTCAAAGATATAAAACCATTTTTGCCATCTCTTAAATCTTCTACATGTTCAACTGGTAACCAATTTTCATCTTTACCAAAGTTATAAGCACTATCAAATGCATAATCATCAGTTAAATGAAAATCACACTTTGCCTCAATTAAACCTTTTTTAACTAGGTTTTTAAGGTGTCCTCTGTTAGATATTTTTGTTACTTTTGCCATTTTGTATCCTTTAAGGTAGTTTATATTTATAATTATATCCAAAAAGGATATATAAGTCAATAGTTTTTTATCCCAAAAGGTAATATTTTCAAAAAAAAATGATAGTCTAGGATGAATTAATGATTTTTTTTGTAAAATTATGAATATAGTTAAATTACTATACAAAGGAATATAAATTATATGAATTACGAAGAATTTAAAACAAAGCTGGATGAGCATAGTTTATCTTTAAAAGATTTTGCTGAACTTACAAATATTAGTTATAGTGGTGTCAATAAATGGAAGTACAGTGAAATACCTGGATGGGTTGATAGCTGGTTTAAATTATATGATGAGAATAAAAAAATTTCTTTTATAAAAAATGATATTTTAGAATTTGCTAAGAGATTGGAGTTAAAATGATTAAAGAATGTTTTAGAGTAGTATTGGGTAACACGAATGACAATAAAGAAAGTTTAATCAATGTTATACAAGATAATGATACATTAAGAGTAACATTGTTTGCTACAAACGATATTGCGGATAGTGAATCTAATAAGTATATACCAAGTTGTAATTTACCAGTTTTGGTTGCATTAGCTGAACAAAAAGATAAATATCTGTTATTTGATGGAAATTTTCTTACGGCCGTAAGATATCCTAGATATTCAGAAGTAAAATTAGTATTAGATGAAGCTGTAAAATCTAGTAAGGTTGGTTTTTGTAATGAAAGAATTAGTTTTACACGCACTATGAATTCAAATAGTGCAAGAGATTACTTACTTAGTGATTACTCTTGTAATATTTACCTTTTAGACAATAATTCAAGAAAGGAATTTTTTAAACTTTTATCTAAAATTACTGAATCTGAAATTTGAGGGTGAGTAGGTAATTTTGACAGAATCTATAGGTGGCTTTAACCACCTATTATAGCTTTTGCAGGGTCATTGTCAGGTAGTGACATCTGCTTCTTAACTTTTTCCTCAAGTACTTTTGGGTCAGGTCTACTTATTATGTAATCTTTTGCATAGCTTTCAGCAAGATAGTTTGTCGCACTAAAAACTACATCTCTTATTACTGTGTCAAGAGCTATGTTTTTAGTTACACTCCATCCTCCTCCTACAGGTCCAGCAAGTCCAAATAATCCCCAAGAACTTTCATTACTATTTGCTTTAAAAGTCTTAGAATTATCAAGCTCTAAAGTAGTTGGATTCATTGTACTCATGTCAAATGTAATATCTGCTGTTTGAGTATTTTTTGTTATAGCTCCAAGAAATGGAATATATCCACCGCCAAGTGCTCCACCTTCTTTTGATATATTTATAGATGTTACATCACCCATGATATAAATATCGATTTGTGGTGGTGTTACCTTTTGTCCACTTGCCTCTAACATTTTTTTCATTTTTTCAAATTTTTCAAGATCAACAATTTTAAAACAGTTTGTCTCTTTTATTGCATTTGAAAACATACTCTTTACACCTTCTCCAATACCTGATAAATTACCTTGCCCACTTGCTAAAGCAGCAAGTGCTGCAATACCAGCATTTCCAGTTTGTGGATTTTAACAATTTGCAGCTTTACATTCTATTTCTGCAATAGAGATAGATATAACAGGTTGTGAGCATTTTACCACGGGAACTTCAATTTCTTCAACTGTTGTATTATTTGCAAATACAGATGTAGTTGTAGTTGCCAATGCTAGTGTTAAAAACTTTTTACTAAAAGTCAAGATTTACTCCTTAAATGTTTATATATTGTTTTGTATTTTAACTTATTATTTCTTAATAAATTAATAAGAAAACTATCATTATTCATAAAATATATGATGTATTATCCTAAATGCAAGTATATATTTAAACGATATATAAACAATATTGTATTGATATGTTATGAGACAATTAAAACAGTGTCAGGGGAGTGACTAGCTCCCCCTTTTATTAATAGAGGTTTGGTGCAAAAACCAAACATATCAAAATTAACACTGTGATTTTACAAAACATGTCTTACCTTTTTTTGGCACTCCCACCCATTTCACCGCTTCACTACCCACGGAATAAAAAAAAGGTAGAGCCTAAGCCCTACCTTTTACTGTGCCAAAAGCAGGTTAGTCAAGCCTGCATAGTACATGTTTTTAAAATCTAGTGCAATTATATCACACTATATTTTAAATGTCAATGTTTTATTATTCGTGATAACAAGTATATGTTTCAGTTTTCATCAAACCCACCACTTACATCACTCCCAAAACTATTCCCAAAAGTATCAACTCCAGCAAATCCACCTATCATCAACGCACCTGTAGTAGGATTGATTAAATCTGGCCCATTACTACTGTTTTGGTTTGTATGATTGTGACTATTGGAAGTTCTAAAAGAATCATCATCTAATCTTTTTCTTTTTAGCATTTCTTTTGAAATTTTCTCTTTATTAAAAAAATAATAGATTAATACAGCAAAACCATAAATCCATATACCTAAATAGATAATAATAAAAAGGGCATCTAAATCTAACATACATTCCTCCAAAATTATGAATTTATACTTATTAAGAAGATTCTTTTAAATTAATTTACCCAATTTATATTATATATAACTAAACAATTGTTGCCTATAGGTTTTAAAATCATGTTTGTGTTGTTATCATAATGAGTCATCCAAGTGTAGTCAAGATTTTGTGTAGCAAATTTGAATTCTTGCATGGATTTAGCATATTCAATGCAAGAATTTGAAAAATTTAATATTGATGTTTGTGTTACATAGCACTTATTGTCTTTTTTTCTTATTTCTGCCTCCATATAGACTGAATCATTTTTATATCCAAATGTTGATGTTAATTTTATAGTGTCATTAAGATTTTTAAATAAATTAGTAGATATATTCATATCATCACCTCTAGCAATATTGAAAATTTTTTTAACAGCATCATCACAGCCATGAAAATTTCTTTCATGTATGTTCTTTAGTGCAAAATTTATAAATTCATCATTGGTATTTGCTTGAAGAAAATTTAAGCTACCTAATAAAACTAAAGATACAATTCTCTTGTTCATAACTCAACTCCATATTAATTTTTCATTATTTTAATATAATTTCGATAAATTCTACTTTATTCATTTTTGTTTTTGTGAATCATAGAAATCATCAATATATTCTAAATATAATTCATTGTTTCTTTTATCTTCATCAAAATCTTCATATTCATCTGCTTCACCAAAATCAACATCACAAAAATCTTCAACAATTGGTATTTTACTTTCTTGATATTTTTTTAATAGTAAAAACGAAACTATAATTATGATAGGTAAAAGTATTAAATATTCCATTTACGCTTACTCCTAAAATCCACATATATCACACTGCTGATTTTACATCTTCTTGCAAGACATTAGAGGAAGTTTCTTTTGCTTTTTTTCTAGCTTCAGCAGCAGCTGCTTTTAATTTGTGATAAAAAATCTCTTGATCTTCTTTCTCAAGCTCTCTGTAAGCCTGTAATATTTCTATTTCTTTATCTGATAAGTATGAATTAATTGTTTTTGGTATTTTAGTTTGACTATCCTTGCTACTAATCATCTGACTAATCTTTAATTTAGCTAGTTTGCTTAATCCTCTGTTGCTCCAGTTAATAACACAATTTTCTTTCATACCTATCGCCTTAGCAATATCTTTGTATGATGCCACATTTAAGACCATCTTTGCACTCTCTAGTAACTCTTTATCTTCATTGTTCATCAGCACTCCAAATAAATTAGTCATAATTAATCATTACCTCTTGACAAATTAGTCAAATGATTATATAATGTTGAAATAGTTTTATATATATGTATATTTCTACACAAACTAATCTTTTATTCTATCAAAATATTGTTGTATTTTGAGAATAAAAAAACAAAAATATATATTATAGCTATGTTATTTGTATATTGGATAGATATTGTTTGTATATTGAAAAGATATATAAAATGAAGTTCTTTAAAAATTTATTGTTGAGTATTGTTTGTAGGAGGGGGGGGAGTTTTTAAAGACTTCCCTTGACTTAAGAGGGCATAAAAAAAGCAAGAGGTTAATTACTCCTCTTGCTCATACCCTCTCTAGTCAAGATGAAAGGTAAAAATACTGTTGTGAAGGAATTATATCACAGTATGTTTGAAATGTCAATGTTTGCGAAAAGAAAAAAGATAAACATAAAAATAAAGAAAAGGAGGGTATAAAGATGAGTTACCAAAGATTCAAATTCCTTGTAAGTTTAGCGACAGCACAAGGAATAAAAACCGTTGGCGATTTTGAAAAGTTTGTAGCTGATTATAGTCAAACTAACATTAAATAAAGATAAAAGTTTACAAATAAAACAATACTCAACTATGAATTTACAGGAGAAAAAAATGAGAGATGACAAATACATAAGAGCAGAAGAACTATGCACTAGATTAAATCAAGAAATAGGACAAAATATATTTACTTTTGGGAAAATAATGAGACTTGCAAAAAGCGGAATTATAACATCTCATGACAGAAGAACACCTGGGACAAAAAGACCTAGAACTTTTTTTGTCTATGCTGAAGTTAAATCAGACTTAGAAGCTCATAAAAAGGATTGATGGTATGCAATTAGAAAAATTAATAAATGAAGATTTGTTAAAAAGAGCAGATGATGACTTATTATCATTGATAAAACAGTCTTCTAAAACAGAAGATTTAATCAATGAGTTAATAAAAATAATACTAGAAACAAGAACACTAAAAACAAAAGAGCAAATTATCAAAATATTTCATTTTCCAAAAAGAAAATTTGAAGATTTAGTACGAGAAGGAAAGATACCTCATGTCCACATTACAAATAAAATGAAATTATTTGATATAAACAAAGTGTCTGATTATTTAGATTCTCATAAAATAGCTAGTTAGGAGGTTAGTATGACATGGTCTTGGCAAGATGCAATCTCAAGGAAATATACAAGACAAAATATTTTTGAGGATATGCTAAAAGATGAAAGTATATTGTTTGAATTAGCAAAAGAAGATGTTGCAAAAATACTACAAAAAACAAACTTTAAATTTGTAGTACAAAAGATGGCATACGATGATATATATCCTTTAGCTATATCTGTAACTAAAATTCAATTAAAGAAGTTTTTAGATTCAAAAAAAGGCTTTTTTAAGTGTACAGATAATTGTGAACTCAAAAACCTAGAGCTTGTCAAGCGAATAGTTCAAAGAATTGCGAACAACATAAAAAACCTTTTTGATGATAGATATAAAACTTGCATTAAACAAGATTTATCATATCTAAGACATGATGAAATAGCAGCTGCGATAGATGAGAATGATCCACTTACTATTTTGCTTCTTGAAGAAGAAGAGATAGAAGTAGAAACAAAGCTACAAGAGATGAACAAAGAATATGTAGAATACATAGCAAATATAATAAATATAGATAGCGATGGCCAAACATCACTATCACTTATATAAGGTTTCAAAATGAATTATATCAAAAATCAAGACTTAGTGTCAAATTTCNNAATTTCAATATCGAAAAAGCTATATTATCTAGTATTCTTTTTGATCCAAATTTGTTTAGTGACATATTTGGCATTTTAACAGTTGATAATTTTGCACATAGTGAACACAAAAAGATATTTGCAACTATGCAAGTTTTAGAAAAAGATGATATACCTATAGATGAAGAAATGATTAAACGAAAATCATCTCAAGCTATAGATGAAAATGTTCTTATTGAATTACTAAGCGTAAATCCAGTAAGCAATATTGTGGAGTACGCAAAAGAGCTAAAGAAAGATACACTTGCTAGGCAAATATACATTACTACTATAGAGCTACAGCAGAAGTTTGATATCAAGCTTATTGACAGGTTGCAAAATCTAAAAGATGAGCTTGAGGGTGTAGATAGCATTAAAAAGCTAAAAAAAACAGATACTCTTGATAGCTTTTTTGACAAAATAGATTTAGACTACAAAAAAGTAGAAGAAGCAAAATTTGAGTATCTACTTGATAACTTCATCGTTAAAAATGAAATAACTATGATAGCTGCAAGGCCTAATATAGGGAAAAGTTTAACGACTTTTGCAGCTGCTAATATGGTGCTAGAAAACAAATCTATAACTACTGTATTTTATCTTGATGGCGATAATGGTATTACCACTATCAAAGAAAGAAAGATACATCACATCAAACAAAAATGGGGTAAAAAACTACGCTATATTCAAGGTCGAAGCTCTAATGAGTTTTATAGAGTTATTAAAGAACTTAGAGGAATGGATTTAACTAATTGTTTAGTTGTATTCGACTCAATCAAAAACTTTATGATGGGTGGAGACAGAGACAAAAACAAAGATGTTTCTAGGGTGATGGAAGTTTTAAAAGCACTAAGGAATAATGGAGCAACTGTAATATTTTTACATCATAGCAATAAGCCTCAAAAAGATATTGATGAGCTTATGTATGCAGGTAGTTCTGCATGGGAAGAAGATACAAGTAATGCCTACATCTTAAAGAAAAACGATGATAAAGGGTCATTTATCTTTGTCCCTATCAAAAAAAGAGCTGGAGAACTACATGAACAAGCTTATACTTATGATAGTGAAAGATTTTGGTTAAATAGATTAGACATCGAATATGCAAAACAAACCAAAGATGACGAGGAAATGATTAAAGAAACTATTGAGTTTTTAAAATCCTCAAGAAACAAACCTATGTGGAGTGAGCTATGGAAAAATCTAACAGAACTAGGCTACGATAAAGAAAAAGCATCTAAAGTAATAAAAAACGGCGAGGGCAAACTGTGGAAGTTTGAGCGTGGAGATAGAAATAATCAAAAGCTCTATAGCTTAATTGAAGCTGATACTAAATCCACTAAAGGTGAGCCAGTAGAAACAGTTTTTGAGTTTGAAGATAAAAAAACAGCTCCGAGTACTCCGATAACTCCGAGAAGTCTATTTTGTGGTACTTCTTACGGTTGTGGTAGTGTTGCGGTTGATTCGGATAACTCCGAGAACGGAAATATATCAAATTTTACTACAGGTCTATTAAAAACAGTACCTAGAAATACTCAATATTATATAAATAAAGAGGAGGATTTTGATGAAAAAATATCAATGCCCAATATATTATAAAGATATTCAAACGATATATAAACGACATACATATAATATACATACAACATACAAAGGATATACAAAATGGCAACAAATGAAAACAAACTATTAAGAATAGGGCAAGTATTAGATATAGTAGGTGTAAAAAAAAGCACATGGTATGAGCTTATAAAACAAGGCAAAGCCCCAAAACCAATGCGTTTGTCACATAAATGGAGTGCTTGGGATGCCGAAGAAATAGATAACTGGGTTAGCCAATTAAAGCGAGATTTTAGTAAAAGTGCTTAAAGAAATAACTTGATACAATAAAGCAAGAGTTAAAGGAAGAATCAAGATGATACACCTTACACTTGGGGATATATAAAACCAGGGATAGTTACTTTACGGGTAAAAAATTTAATTTTTAGTTTTAATGGTAGTTTTTATGGTAACTTTTGAAAAATAGTTTAACAAAATACCAAGAAGTGGATTACAGTGAATCTCTCCCTGTCCGCCACTAAAATCCCCTAAAATAGGCATTTACAAGTATCATTTTTACGTATTGTGTAAAAATTGTGTAAAATCATTTGCATTTTCCTACATTCAGCACAAATCAACCCATATTGATGTATAATTGAAACTATAATCTTATTTTAAAGATTGCCAATGGATATACTTATTATTCTACTTATTATTACCGTAGTAACAGTTGCATTATTTGATTTTACAAACGGTTTTCATGACGCTTCCGATATGGTAGCTACTGCCATAGCTTCAAGAGCAATGACCCCTACCGTAGCTATTTTACTAGTAACTTTATGCACTTTTATTGCTCCTTTTTTTATTAGTCTTGCTGTTGCCGATACTATAGGTACTTTTATCAATCTTAAAAGCACGGAAAATGCAATAGCTCAAAGTATCATTATATCCGGTTTATTTGCTGCCGTTACGTACAATCTAGTTACTTGGAAATTAGGACTACCTTCTTCGTCAACCAATTCGCTAGTAGGTGGATTGGTCGGTTCTGCACTTTTTGGAGTCGGTAATGAATATATTAATTGGGGTATTACTTCGATTCAAGATGGAACTCTTGAGGGTGTTATGAAAATTTTTACCGGACTTTTCTTTTCACCTGTGGCTGGATTTATTGCAGGTTTTATACTTATGAAAATATTTATGGTTTTATTTAGTAGATTTACTCTACAAAGTAGAAAACTCTTCGTATTTTCTCAATACCTAAGTATATCTTGGCTTGGATTTTCTCACGGTGCAAATGATGCCCAAAAGGGTATGGCTATTATTACGATGGCATTATTATCAAGCGGTACAATTACAGATTTTACGGTTCCTTATTGGGTTATATTACTTTGTGCTTTGTCTATTTCGATTGGTACACTGTTTGGCGGATGGAGTATTATAAAAACTTTGGGTTATGGTATTATAAAAGTTAAGACTATACACTCCTTTACGGATCAGATGGGTTCTGCATTGGTAAATACCATAGCTACATATATGGGTGCACCTACATCTACTACTCAAGTAGTTACGACTACATTGATAGGTATCGGTGGTGCTGAAAAACCAAAGCATATTAGGTGGAACACCGTTTTTTCAATAATAGGCGGTTGGTTTTTGAACATACCTATATCTATGTTGTTAGGTGCTATCTATTGTTTTTTACTATTAAGTTTTATAAAAGGATAAAAAATGAGTATCAAGTCTTTATTTAAAAAATATATCATTCCGCATGAAATAAATTTCTTAGGTATGTTGCAAGAGCAATCTTTGGCAACCTATAAGATAATTGATGATTTGTACGATTGTTTTATACAAGAAAATGAAACAGCTTGTGATTTCATAAAAGCAGATGAACATAAGACAAAAGAGATAAAAAACAAAAATATGCATACTCTTTTAAGTGCATTTATTACACCTATAGATAGAGAATCTATATATAGGGCGATTACTCAGCTTGATTGGATTACTCTTTCTGCAAAACATTTCGTTTTGGAAATAAAAGCCTATGAAATACATAATCTAAATGAGTACAAACATATGTTTCATTTGATTCACAAATCGGCAGAAACTTTAAATAAAGGTTTTGAGGCATTAAGCTATGCAAAAAACGGTGAAGTTTCAAAAATAGCAGATAAAACAAGAAATATAGTAGAGCATCTAAACCAAGCCTATATTGAAGAAATGGTTAAATTATCAAGCGAAAGTGACTTTCAAAAGGTTTTTGTCCATAAAGAAATATTATCACAATTAAAAGAAATAGGTAAAAGGATTCATATTAGTGCAAACACACTTCAAGATATAGTTGTAAAAATGGATTAAAAAAAGTGAGTGGTACCTGTGGACGGACTCGAACCGTCAAGCCGTGAAGCGGTAGATTTTGAATCTACTGAGTTTACCAATTTCTCCACACAGGCATAAAAAAACCCATCCATTTTAGGATGGGTAGAATTATACGACAATATTGCTTAATAATTACTTAGCAACAGCGTCTTTTAAAGCTTTTCCAACTTTAAATTTAACAACTTTTGTTGCTGGAACTTCAACTTTTTTACCTGTACCTGGAACTGTTGCAGTTCTAGCAGCTCTAGCAGTTGTAGAGAATGTACCGAAACCTATAAAACTAACACCGTCACCTTTTACTAAAGACTCAGTTAATGTTTCTAAAACTGCATCTACTGCACCTTTAGCATCTTTTTTTGATAAACCGGCTTTAGCGGCAACTGCATCTACGAATTCAGCTTTGTTCATGAAAACTCCTTGTTAAAATTAAAACTTATAGAACTTTATAATATTAAACCTTTAAAAAAGATAAAAATTAACATTTTTTTATAAAAAATATTAAAAAAATACCTTAAAATTCAATATTTTGTAATTATTCTACACATAAACTAGCCATTTGCGAATTACTGGTCAAGCTGAGCAGTCTGCAACTATTCTCTAAAATAGCAACTTTTTTTACTAGTTCATGAATATCTCTATCGTATGCATATACCCCAATTCCTTTAATAACCATAATATGATGAGGACTTTCTTTTAGGAATTTTGTTACTTCAAGTGAGTTTCTTTGATACCATGTATTAAAATCCCCTGGATTATAAACCGGTATTTTGTCATATAGCGTTTTTCCAAAATAATCAACACACTCAATTATATCATTATTGATTGCATAAGCCGTAGTATATGGGGGCATTCCAAAAGCTATATATTTTGCTTCATGGATATGATTATAAATGGAAGCGTGAATGTCCGCTTCGATACTTGCTACTTTCCATCTATAATCTTTATTTATAGTGGCTAATTTACATAATGTTTTGCTATCTATTCTATCAAATATTGCATCACTTGTATTAATAACAAAACTATTATAGTCTAGTTTTGCAGAAATAGAACCGTGATATATACCAAAAAAGTTTTTTCTAAACAGTGTAAGTGAAATATTTGACAATAATTCTTCAATACTCTTATCAACCATTACAGAGACCTTCTAATTTAAATTATGTTATAATAGCTTTATTTTACTTAAAAGGTTTTGATTTTGGAATCACCCCATATTCCTGTTTTATTAAATGAAGTCTTAAATACTTTTAGAGATATACAAGATGGTTATATTATTGATTGTACTTTAGGGTATGGCGGTCATACCGAAGCTTTATTGAAACAAAATACAAATATAAAGATAATAGGTAACGACCAAGATGATGAGGCGTTGAATTTTTCTAAGAATAGGTTATCATCTTATGGTGATAGGGTAATATTTAACAAAGGTAATTTTAAAGATATTTTTAATACTTTTAGTACGCTACCTATTAGAGGATTATTGGCAGATATCGGTGTTTCGTCTTTACAATTAGATAAATTAAGTAGAGGTTTTGGATTTGAAAGTGAAGTTCTTGATATGAGAATGAATACCAATCAAGAAATCGATGCAAATTATGTCGTAAATCATTATAGTCAAGTTGATTTAGAAAGAATATTCAAAGAATACGGGGAAGTTGTAGAATATAAAAAAGCTGCTGCTTTGGTGGTAAAAAATAGACCTTTTAGTAGTGCCAAAGAACTTTCCGATATGTTTTCCAAGAATTTTTACAAGGGCAAAATCCATCCTGCAACGTTACCTTTTCAAGCAATAAGAATAGAAGTGAATAAAGAGTTGGATGTTTTAATCGAACTATTTGAGAGTATTGAAAAACTCAAGCCTTCAAATTGTATTATTGCGATTATAAGTTTTCATTCACTTGAAGATAGGATAGTAAAAAACTATTTTAAAAAATGGTCAAAAAACTGTATTTGCCCACCTGAAGCATATAGATGTACATGTGGAAACAATAATGCAATAGGAAAAGTATTAACAAAACAGCCAATAATAGCTTCAAATCAGGAAATAAAACAAAATCCACGAAGTAGAAGTGCTAAGTTAAGGATATTTAAAATTGATTAATTTACAAAAAAGACAATCGTTATTGATAGTGCTTGTGGTGTCATTAGCATTACTTGGTTTATATTTGCCAAAAATTTATATTAAAAACAATATTTACTATACAAGCAGGAATATAAATAAGTTATACTCACATTACATATCTCTAAAAGAAGAGAATAGGGCACTTTATACTCAACTAGAAGATATGAAATTTCAAAATCAGATATTGGATACTATTATCCTACAATATAAGATGAATGAGGGTAAATGATAGAAAGATTAGTTAAGTTTGGTTTACAAAAGCCAATACTCAATCATATGTTACTTTTCTTTTTATTTGTTGTCTCTATTTTTTCTTACTTAAATATACCAAAAGAGATTTTTCCTCCATCAAGACTTGATTCTATTTCAATTACAGGTACATATATCGGAGCTAGTTCTGATATATTAGATAAAATAGCAGTTAGTAAACTTGAAGAAAATCTGATAAATTTAAATAGCTCCGGTAAGGTTACCTCAACTGTCAATAACGGGTTTTTTTCTATTATTATGGAATTAAAGGATGGGTACAAGGCAAAAGATGCTATAGATGATGTCAAAAATATCGTTACAAAAGTGAGAGTAAATTTGCCTAATGATATGGATGAGCCGGTAGTAAAAGCTATAGAATACTCATTTCCTTTGATTACGGTAGCTATATACGGTGAGAATAAAACAACCAAAGAGCTACTTGATGTGGCTGATATAGTTAAAAATGATTTAATGAAATTTGAAGATTTAAACGAGGTGATAATAAGGGGCGATTCCGATGAAGAGATATTGATAAGTTTAAATGACCAAAAAATAGAGGCTTTTAATTTAGATAAACCAACTATCATATCATCAATATCTAGTATATCAAATATAACACCGATAGGTACAATTAAAGAAGAAAATATACATTATTACTTAAGCACAAAAAATGGAACTACCGATATTGAGAATCTTAAAAAAACAAAAATAAAAGTTTCAGGTAGAACGTTTTATCTTGAAGATATTGCAGATGTTTCTCTTAATCTATCAGACCCCGATACAATATCAAGATTTAATGCAAATAGGAACATATCCATAAGTATCAGCAAGGGTGAAACCGGAGATTCTATAGAGCTTGTTAAAAAAATCAAACAGCTACTTAACTCGTATGAAGAAAAATATACGGAATATGAATTTGATACATATACCGATACTTCCGTATGGATAAAAAACAGGCTAAACAATGTAGTGTCAAATATTGCATTCGGTATTATATTACTGTTTGCCGCATTGTTTTATTTTATTAATGTACGGATAGCTATAGTTGTTGCTATCGGTATTCCTACAAGTTTTATGATAGGGCTTATAGGTGCTGAGCAATTAGGGTTTAGTTTGAATATGTTAACACTTCTTGGGGCATTGATAGCTTTAGGTATGTTAGTGGATGAAGCGATAGTAGTAGGTGAAAATATTTATAGACATATGGAAGACGGTAAAGATAGGCTACAAGCTTCAATAGACGGTACTATTGAGATGTATCCTGCAGTTCTAACAGCCACTGCTACTACTATATTTGCCTTTTTGCCAATACTGATGATGACGGGACAGGTTGGTAAATTTATGCAAGTATTACCTGTAATGATAGCAATACTTTTGCTTAGTTCATTACTTGAAGCATTTTATTTTCTACCGCTACATGCAAAAGAGATATTTAAAGTTGAAAAAACATCACAAAAAGCAGACCTTATATGGGATAAAAATAAGCAAATTTATAGCTATATACTTACAAAAGTATTAGATAAAAGATGGTTTTCACTGTTTGTTATAATATTAACTATTGCTTTAGCCACCTCATTGTTGTTTAAAAATATGAAATTCCAATTTATGCCAAATTTTGATACTACGCAAGTTTATATAAGCGGTTCCGTAGGGACTGGCAATACTTTGGCTCAAACGGAAGCAAAGGTCAAAAAGATTGAAGATTTAATACTAAAAAATATTCAATTTGGAGATGATATAGGCTCTATTAGTTCGATAGTAGGTCTTAAGCTAGATGGTCAAAATCAGGCGATGCTTGAAGAGTTTTATTTCCATATTTTTGTAAACCTTAGAGAAAAAGCACCAAGTAATTTTGTAGAAAAATATATAAATCCATATTTATCACCTAAATATGATTCAACAGAGATGATACGGACAAAAACAGCAATAGAGATCAAAGATGAGATTTTGAATGCTTTAGAGGTATTGGATAAAGATGAATTTGATGAGTTGAAAATTTTTGTTCCTCAAACAGGTATCGTTAAAAATGATATTGAACTTGCATTTAGCGGTGATGCACAAAAGGTTGCAACAACTATTAAAACATTTAAAGAAGCTTTCAAAAATATAGATGGTGTAAGTAACATTGATGATGATTTGCTAGAAGGTAATATCGAACTAAAGTTACAACCAAATCAATATGGTCAAAATCTTGGTATCGATGAAGCATATATTGTTCAGAGTTTGAAACCTTTGTATTTTAAAGGTGAGTATTCAAAAATTATAAATGATAAAGGTATAGTAAAACTAAAACTCCAATCAAAATCAAAAGATTATTTAGAAGATTTTAGGAATTATAAAATTCAAGTCCCGGGTACCAAATCTCTTGTTCATTTAGCTGATGTGGTTGATGTAGTTGAGATCCCTGCATATTCTCAAATTTACAAAGAAAACGGAATAAAGATAAATTCATTAACGGCTGTTCTAAGCGGAAGAACATCCCATGAGATTTACGAAGAGTTGGCACCTTTATTTAATAGTGTAAGTCAGGATGTGAAAGTGGAGATAAAAGGAGAAGAACAAGAGAACAAAAAAATACAAAAAGAGATGCTCAGAGCATTTTTGATAGCTATTTTACTGATTTTTGTAGCACTTGTGTGGATGTTTGATTCTCTTGTGAAATCTTTGATAGTTTTAAGTACTATTCCTTTGAGTGTATTTGGTGTTTTTCTAGGACATTATATTATGGGGCTTAATATAAGTATGACCACATTAATAGGTATAGTAGGACTTGCAGGAGTTATTGTTAATGACGGTATTATAATGATGGATTTTATCAAAAAAGCAAAAACAATAGATGAAATAAAAACCTATGCATTGCTAAGACTTAGACCGATATTGATTACGTCTATAACAACTTTTTTAGGGCTTATTACATTGATGTTCTTTGCTTCAGGACAAGCTCTTATTTTGCAACCTATGGCAGTCTCTTTGGGATTTGGTTTAATGTGGGCAACTATTCTAAATTTATACTTTGTACCGTTGGTGTATAGTTTAATTTATATGAGAAAAGCAACTAGTTAATTAGTTGCTTTAGTAGTTCAAAGTTTTTTTCTAGTTTAACGATTCTAGATTTATATGTTTCTTCATTTTCTCTGTAAAACTTAGAGTTTAGTAGTTTTTGGAATTCGTCAAATTGTTTTTCAACCGTTTGTGACTTTATATCTTCATTTTGAATATTCATGATTCGTGCAATATCATTTAGTTCTAATCTAGCCATTCTATAATTAAATAAATATTGATTATCAGGCTCTATGCCAATAATTTGACATGTATTATTGTATATTTCATCAATGCTACTGTAGTATTGTTTATAGATTTTACCGCCAAAATCATTTAAGTATCTTAAATATAAAGGGTAGTTAGATAGGGTGTCTTCAATATTGACTATTTCATCGCCATCTTTATACAATTTCATTAAAAAATGTTGAATTGAAAGAAATGTTATTCTGTCTGATTTTAGTTGGAATTCATCAAGGAATTGATTGATAGTCATAAGTGCTCCACTTTTTGTAGTATAATAAGACATTATACCATCTAAAGAGGTTAGATGGTATATTTAATTTGTCAATTAAAGCTGTGGACCCGCTTTTGTATAGTCGAAATGAGAATCTTCTTTTAAATATTTTTTGAAGTTTGCTATGTACATACCTGCAAGTTTTTTTGCAGTTGCATCATATTCTTCTTTATTTGCCCATGTATTTCTAGGATTTAATACTTCCGTATCAACTCCATTCAAAGTTTTTGGTATAGCAAGATTAAAAACAGGTAAAGTATCAAATTCACTATTGTTTATAGAACCGTCTAATATGCCGTTGATACAAGCTCTAGTGTTTTTAATACTCATTCTTTTACCAACACCATAGCTTCCACCGCTCCATCCTGTGTTTACAAGATATACGTTTACATTATGTTCATCTATTTTTTTACCAAGTAAATCGGCATATACGGTAGGATGCAATGGTAAAAATGCTTCACCAAAACAAGCACTAAAAGTTGCAACAGGTTCTGTAATACCTCTTTCTGTTCCTGCAACTTTTGCAGTATAGCCACTTAAGAAATAATACATTGCTTGTTCTTTTGTAAGTTTAGATACTGGAGGTAATACGCCAAAAGCATCTGCACTTAAGAAGATTATATTTGTAGGGTGATTACCCATTAAATCTTTTTTATGGTTTTCTATATGAGATATAGGATAAGAAACCCTAGTGTTTTCAGTTTTACTACCGTCTGTATAGTCAACATTACCGTTTTCATCATGAACAACATTTTCTAATATAGCACCTTCTCTTATTGCTGCATATATTTCAGGTTCACTTTTTGAGTCAAGATTAATCACTTTAGCATAACAACCACCCTCAAAGTTAAATACCCCGTTGTCATCCCAACCATGTTCGTCATCACCTATTAGATGTCTTTTTGGGTCCGTAGAGAGTGTTGTTTTACCTGTTCCGCTTAGTCCGAAGAATAGGGCAGTATCACCTTTGTCTCCTATATTGGCACTACAATGCATTGGAAGTTTGTTTTCCAAAGGAAGCCAATAATTCATCATAGAAAATACACCTTTTTTCATCTCTCCGGCATACCATGTACCACCGATAATAGCCTCTTTATCTTCTATGTTAAACACTACAAATACATCAGAATGTAAGTCTTGCTCTTTCCAGTTTGGATTATTTGTTTTACAAGCATTATATATAGTAAAGTCCGGTGTAAAGTTTTCAAGTTCTTGCTCTGTAGGCATAATAAACATATTTTGAATAAAATGTGCTTGCCATGCAAGTTCCGTAATAAATCTTATAGACCTTCTACTGTCCAAACTAGCACCACAAAACACATCTGTTACAAATAAATCTTTTTGCGTAAGCTGTTTTGTTGATAATTCACGTAAATCTTTATATATATCTGCACTAACGGAGAAATTTACACTTCCCCATGCTATATATTTATTTGAAGGGTCTTGGTTTACAAAGAACTTATCTTTAGGACTTCTACCTGTAAATATCCCTGTATCAACCATCAAAGCACCACTAGAAGAGATACTTGCACCTTCATTCTTTACTGCTAACTCCCTAAGAGTTGTAACGTCCGTATTTCTCATTACAGACTTAGCGTCTAATCCAAGTTTAACGACTTTATCAGATGACATTTCTATCCTTATTTATTTAAAAATTGATAATAAAACACCGGCAGCAACAGCTGAACCGATAACACCTGCAACATTTGGTCCCATTGCATGCATTAATAATATATTTGACGGGTCTGATTCTTGACCTACTTTTGTTGCAACCCTTGCAGACATAGGTACTGCTGATACTCCTGCAGCTCCTATTAGAGGATTGATTTGGTTATCTTTTGAACTAAATTTATTCATTAGTTTAGCCATTATTACACCACCTGCAGTTCCAAGAGAAAATGCTACTAGACCTATTATCAAGATACCTAGAGTCTCAGCAACTAAGAATTGCTCCGCTGCAAGTTTTGAACCAACTGAAAGTCCTAACATAATAGTTACTATATTGATAAGTGCATTTTGCATAGTATCGCTTAGTCTATCTACTACACCTGATTCTCTAGCAAAGTTACCGAAACACAATGCCCCAACAAGTGGAGTTGCATCCGGAAGAACTAAGATAGTAATTACAAGAACGGTTACAGGGAAAAGTATTTTCTCTGTTTTAGATACTTTTCTAAGTGCCGGCATTCTTATCTTTCTCTCTTCTTGTGTCGTAAGAGCTCTCATAATAGGAGGTTGAATAACAGGAACAAGTGCCATATAAGAATATGCTGCAACGGCAACTGCTCCAAGAAGTTCAGGAGCTAGGGCATTTGCTATAAATATAGACGTTGGACCATCTGCTCCACCGATGATTGCTATAGCAGAAGCTTGTTCTAGTGTAAATGTAAATACACCTGTATATTCCGATAACATAATAGCACCGACAAGTGCTCCAAATATACCAAACTGTGCAGCACCGCCTAGTACAGCTGTTTTTGGATTTGCTAAAAGTGGACCAAAGTCAATCATAGCTCCAACACCCATAAATATTAAAAGTGGGAAAAGTCCACTAGCAATACCAAATCCATAAATTATCCCCAAAAACCCATCAGGTCCTGCGATATTTGCTATTGGAATATTTGCTAAAAGTCCACCGAATCCTATAGGTAATAGTAATAACGGTTCAAAGTTCTTTTTAATAGCAAGGTAAAAAAGGATAAAACAAACCAACATCATAATAACTCTACCCCAGCTTTGAGTGAAGTGATCCATCTCATGACCGTGGGAATCAAGTACACCGTCTTTTGGGTTGATTATTGCGTTGATACCTGTTTTTGCATAAAACGACTCTAATAGTTCTATTACACTTCTTGAGTGGTAAGTAGATGCAGGGGTTGGAGCATCAGGAGCTATTTGAGCTTCTAATGCTTGTGTGGTTACAACATCATTACTACTTGTTTCATTTGCATTTAGGTTAAATGCAAGGAGACTTAGCAATAAGAGTATAAAAGATAAGCTTTTCTTCATAAAATACCTTTTATTAATTAACCTATGACGGCTAAAGGTTGTCCTTCAGAGACACTTTCGTTTTGAGTAGTTTTAATAGCTTTTACTACACCGTCAACAGGAGATTTTATATCTATTTCCATTTTCATAGCTTCTAGTATAATAATTGTTTGATCAGCTGCAACTCTATCACCCTCTTTAACCAATATTTTCCAAACGTTACCGTTTACAGATGCAGGAACTTCCGTACCTGTTGCGTTTGAAGTTTGAGCTTGTGGTTGTGCTTGAGGTGCAGGTGTT